>DATDRF010000231.1:0-7048 GCA_035291905.1 Bacteroidota bacterium | reverse complement strand
AGTATCGTCCGGCTGAGAGAAACGGCTGGGCGTAGAACTGAAAACTGAGTTTCGGGGTGAATGTCCAATTCAAACGCAACGTTGCGGACAGCGATTGCTGATCGAGGGTTGCGAAGACATACCGTGTCCCGAACGTGGCGGCTGCGAGCGAATCCGGAACGGCTTCGACGTATTGTGCGGTCGAATGGTTGCGCGAGTAAGAAGGTCCAAACGTGATGTTGAGGGCTGTCGAGACCCTCCAGGTCAAATTCAAAGATGTCGAAAAGTCCCAGCCGCCGGAATTCCCCCTGTCGGCGTTGATCGAAAGAGAGCCGTACACATTCTTCCGATAATCGCTGTTGAAGTAGAGAGAAACGAACTTGCTGGGAAGGGATCTCATCAACGGTCCGCCGCGGGTCCTGCGGTCGTCGTAGAACCCCGTGTTGTAACCGAGAAAGAGTGAGCTGTACCAATAGCTGAGAAGCTCCAAATGTCCGTTCAGATATACGGTTTCCCCCGTTTTCAATCCTCCGAAATTGAACTCTTCCAGAAAGGCCACGCCCAACGATTTCGTCCGGAAAACGGGGTCGGGTTCATACCAGTCATAGCCTACCCGAACGTGCGCGTTGATGAGATCGGTGTACCCGTGAAATCCGAGGTCGTTCGATTCAAACGACGGATTGATCAATCCCGCGGCCGCATTTACCCGCCAATTTCCCTTGTCCTTGTTCAGCCATAATCTTCCCGCCCAGCCCGTCAATGACGTGGCGCTCGAGTCGATCGAGAAACGTTCCTGGTCGGGTCTCTGAAAATAGTGCTGCGGTGATTGCTGAAGGTCCAGCATCCGGGTCCGACTCCCCATCACGCTCGTCATGCCGGCCCAGCCCGTGAGGATCCAGTCCTTTTCCGCGTCGAGGAACGTCCATCCGTCAACTCCCACAGAGAGCGCCCTCTTGTTGAGAAGGTCGGTTGCCGGTGCTCCCCGTGAATTACGTTCAACGATCGTTGCAATCATTCCGACGGCCTGTCTCGATTCCTCGAAGTTCTTCTGTGTGCGAACAATCCCGTAAAACGTGTATGGTTCGATCTCATCTTCAAATCGCGTTCCGGCCGAGTCAACCCGTCCGAACTCGCGATCTGCGACCGCCGTCAACGCTGCTATGGACCAACCGTCCGAAGTCTTTCCGCTCACTTTTGCGGCACCAAGGATCGTCGTTCGATCGGGAATATCCGTGAATCCCTGCTGTGTTACCGCCCTTTGGACCATTGGCTGTTGAGGTGCGCGGCCAATGCGGCGGCTGTAGAAGAACCCGGGATCGCTCCAATTGAAGTCCCAGAAACTCGCCGCCCCACCGCGGCCGAATGAAAGAATATTTGATCCCTCGATGAAGAATGGCCTCTTTTCGGAATAGTATGTTTCGTAGGCCGACAGGTTAACGACTGCAGGATCGACTTCAACCTGGGCAAAGTCGGGATTGATGGAAGCATCAAGCGTGAAGTTCCCGCTCAATCCGATCTTCGCATCTGCACCAACGCCCCCAAAGTAATCCCTTCCAAAGACAAACGGATCCTTCCTTCCCGCATTGAACTGATCGACGGGCGGCTGGCGTAGGAACTTGCCGGTTGCGGCCACATACGGGCTCACCTCAATCCGCGGAGGCGGCTCAATTCCCTCAATGCCGTGTAATTCCAGCCATTTTGAAACACGCACCGCGTCGTTTCTCGGATAGTACAGAAAATACGACTCCTCATTTTTCCTTTTGATCGATCTGCTTACCTCAATTCCCCAAACGTAATGATCTTCTTTGGAAAACCGAATCTGTGAAAAGGGTATCCGAAATTCAGCTTTCCAGCTTTCCGAATCTGTCCCCACTGCGACGTCCCAAACTGCATCAAAGGAAGCATCGGTTTTTGTGTCATCGTAGATGATTCCGTCCTGCTGACATCCGCTGGGATTGGTCCCAAAAAAATATGCCGTCAGGCGGTCGTGGTTGGAGTCGATCCCGACGAAAAATGCATCAGATTCGAAATCTTCGTCGCGGCGGACCAGTCTGCCGGTAATCGAATCGGGGGACTGGTCAAACATTCGGGCAGCGACGTAAAGCGCATCGTCGTCGTAGGCGAACCAGACTTCCGTCCGTTCCGAAGCGGGCTGGCCCTCATTCGGTTGGCGCTGAATGTGCTGGTCCATTCCGGGACGCTGCCACACAGACTCGTCGAGACGCCCGTCAATGACGATCGGAACTGTTGCTCGCACCGCGACAATTGGTTGATTCTGTCCCGCGAGGTCTGTTGCGAGAAAGAAGAGAGGAATCAGCGTGGGACGCAGGAACAAGGAGTGAAACGTTGAATGGCGTTGCATAGCGTTTCAATGTTCGCAGAATATGTTGAATGACGGTACGAAAAGCAAGGTATTTCTATGAAATTTCAATAACTTACGGCGATTCGTTGCTTGCCTCGGAATCCAAATTTCCATATTTTGTCACGGCTTTTTATCACCCCCCGGAGTGCCGGATGCAGGTTCAAGTCTCTCGTCTCTCCTTCTCTTATCCCCGTTGGCCTGTGCTGGACGATGTCACGTTCGAGGCAAAAGGAGGCGAGTTTCTGAGTGTGCTTGGGCCGAACGGCTCGGGCAAAAGCACGCTCCTGCGTTTGCTGGCGAGAATTCTTCTGCCGGAGGCTGGTTCGGTCGTTCTCGGTGACCGCCCCCTTGCCGCATATTTCCGAAATGATCTTGCCAGGATTATCGGCTTCGTGCCGCAGGAAATGAACCTGTTGTTTCCCTTCACGGTCATGGAAATGGTTCTGATGGGTCGGACGCCGTACGCGGGAAAGTGGGGATTTGAGAATAGGGAAGACATTCTGCAGGCGAACAAAGCCATGGAACAAACGGACATAACGCATCTTGCCGGCAAGCCCATGACCGCAATTTCCGGAGGCGAGCGCCAGAGAGTCCTCATTGCGAGGGCGCTTGCACAGCGCCCGAAGGTTCTCCTTCTGGATGAGCCCAATGCTCACCTGGACCTTTCACATCAAATTGAGATCTTTCGGATCCTGCAAAGACAGCAGCTCGATCAGGGTACCACAGTTATCTCCGTCTCTCACGATCTGAACCTGGCAGCGGCGTTCAGCACAAGCGTCATTCTTCTCGGCAGCAGTCCTTCCGGAGGAGGGAATACGGTAGCAGCCTCGGGGCGGCCCGAGCAGGTGCTCACAGCCGAGCGCATCAAAAGTATCTTTCACACCGATGTCCGTGTGGACCGGCAGAGTGCCGAGGGGCCGGTACGAATATCGCTTGCTCTTGAATCGTTACCGAATGCAAAGAGAGAATCCTCATGAGCGTGTTCAGAGATATTGAGTCGCTTGGTCACGAACAGATCGTCTATTGTAATGATGTGCGGGTTGGTCTGCGGGCCATCATCGCAATTCACAACACGTCATTGGGCCCCGCCCTTGGCGGAACGCGGATGTGGACGTACGCGACCGATGAAGAGGCGCTGCGGGATGTACTGAGGCTTTCGCGCGGAATGACCTATAAGGCCGCGATAGCGGGACTCAATCTTGGGGGTGGAAAGGGGGTCATTATCGGAGACCCCAACAAGGACAAAACTGAGGCGTTGTTTCGAACCTACGGAAGATTCATCGAGGGATTGGCAGGACGATACATCACTGCGGAGGATGTCGGGACGAGTGAGCGGGAGATGGAATGGGTACGTATGGAGACGAAATACGTGACGGGAATCTCCAAGGCGCTCGGAGGAAGCGGGGATCCTTCCCCGGTGACCGCTTTCGGTGTCTTCATGGGGATGAAGGCCTGTGCCAAGGAGGTATTCGGCAGCGATTCCCTCATGGGGAAGAAGATTGTTGTGCAGGGCGCGGGACACGTCGGTTCATATCTGTGCAAGTACCTGGCAAAAGAGGGCGCGCTGATCACGATCACAGACATATTTGAAGAAAAAGCGAAAGACGTGGCAAGATCGGTGAAGGCAACCTACCTGAAACCCGAAAAGGTTTTCTCCGTCCCCGCGGACATTTTTGCCCCTTGCGCTCTGGGAGGAATTCTGAATGATGAGACTATTCCCATGCTCAAGGTGAAGATCGTGGCCGGAGGTGCAAACAACCAGTTGCTGGAAGAGAAAAAGCACATGCAAATGCTGATTGATCGCAAGATCCTCTGGGCTCCCGATTATGCGATCAATGCGGGCGGGCTCATCAACGTTGCCAATGAATTGGAGGGGTACAGCGAGGAGCGGGCACTGAAACAGGCTGAGGGAATCTATGATATCCTGGCTGAAATATTGAAGATTGCGAGGGCGGAGAAGATCACCACATCGCTTGCGGCCAACCGCCTTGCGGAAGCCCGGATCGCCCGGATTTCCGGAATAAAGCAGATCTATGCTGGCAGGTCGGAGTTTGTCGGCCGTCAGGGGGAAAGAACCCGGGGCGGAAGGTAGCATAAAGGATTTCATGGCATCGAAACGTCGCATAATACGTGAGAGAGTTCTTCAGGCGCTCTATGCTCACGAGTTGTCTCATAATCCTGTCGCCGCAATCATTGAAACCGTTCTCGAAGATCTCAAGAAAGACCCGGCCACCTTTGATTTTGCCAGGTCGCTCGTTCAAAGGGTCATTGATGCGGAGGATGAGCTCGATACGCTGATCAAGAAGAAGGTGGCAAACTGGGAATTCAATCGACTTGCAGTCATTGACCGGGTGATTCTCAGGATATGTATCTGCGAGCTTCTGTATTTTGAGGATATTCCACCGAAAGTCTCTATCAATGAAGCGATCGAAATTGCACGGCGCTACAGCACGGAGAAAAGCGACAAATTCGTGAACGGCGTATTGGATTCGGTCCTCGACGACCTCAAGAAGAACGGAAAGCTGAAGAAAACCGGACGCGGTTTGCTCGAAACCGCCGGCCGCAAGAATCCCGCCTCATGACCCCCTCAGCCCCTCCCTCCGGACGATTCAAAATCTTCTCCTGGACGTTGTTCGATTTTGCCAACACAGCGTTCTACGTGCTTATTCTCACGGTCGGCTACCCGCTGTATTTCAAGAAGGTTATCGTTGGAACAACCGACGGAGATGCGCTGTGGGGTATTTCGTTCAGCCTCTCCATGCTGATCGTTGCGGTTCTCTCCCCGATCCTCGGCGCTGTGGCAGACTACGGGGCCGGGAAGAAACGATTTCTTTGGCTGTTCACCCTTCTCTGCGTGCTGGCCACTGCCGCCCTCTTTTTCGCCCAGGAATCAATGATTCTCTTCGGCATGATCTTCCTCATCCTCGCCAACATTGGGTTCGAAGCCGGGCTGGTGTTCTATGATGCATTCCTTCCTGAAATTACAACGGAGCGAAGCTACGGACGGGTCTCAGGGTACGGATTTGCGATGGGTTACGTCGGGTCGTTGGTCACCCTGCTGATCGCCATGCCGCTTTACGCCGACGGATTCGAGGCGGGCAACCTGTTGAACGTCCGGATCAGTTTTCTTATCGCTGCGGGCCTGTTTTTTCTTTTCGCACTTCCGCTCTTCATCGTTGTTCCTGATCCGCAGCGTCATGCGAGCCTGAAGCTGGATTTTGTGACCATTGGAGTTCATCGGATTCGTTCGACCTTCAAGGAATTTCCGAAATACCGTAATGTGGCAAAATTCCTTCTTGCCTATTTCATCTATGTTGACGCAATCAATACCATCATCATTTTTTCTTCAATCTTTGCAGATGAGACTCTCAAACTCGGGGTCCAGGATATCATCATATTCTTTGCAATTGTCCAGACCTCGGGTGTTGTGGGCTCTGTCCTTTTCGGGATTCTTGCTGACAAGATCGGACACAAGAAGACGCTCGTGATCTCGCTGGTTCTCTGGCTTGTCGTTGTTGCCGCCTCATATTTTGTCTCAACTGCTGCCATGTTTTTCGTCGTCGGTATCTTTGCGGGAATTGCGCTGGGTTCATCGCAATCTTCCAGCCGCAGCCTGATGTCGTCCATTATTCCGAAGGAGAAAAAGACTGAATTCTTCGGGTTCTACTCATTCTTCGGAAAGGCTTCTGCGATTCTGGGGCCGGCCCTCTTTGGGGTGGTTTCATCGTATGCCAATCAGCGTATTGCACTGGTCTCAGTTGGGGTCTTGCTCATGCTCGGCCTGATCCTCTTGAATCGGGTTGACGACCCTCTTGCTGTCCCTGTAGAATCTTAACGTTGCATTTCCCTTCTTAACTCTCTATTTTCGCAGTATTCTTTTTCACCGTTCAGTCCTTGGAACAAAACAGGTGGTTGAATGAAACTCTCGTGGAAAAGCATTCCTCTTCACAACAAGATTCTCGGCGCTCTGGTATTGGGAGCGGTGTTTGGCGCCATTTTCAACGTCAGCAAATACGAGTTGACGGTAAACGTGAGGGGGGATCGCGGAAAGATCGTTTCAGAGATGGTAAAGAGGTGGCAACAGATCGAATTTGTGGGAAAGGATTCCGTCGTTCTCGCCTCCTTTGGTCCCGAAGATCAACTGGGCATCCTGCGATTCTCCCGCACTCTCGGCAAGGAGGATCGGTCGGCGGCGACGATGCGGGTGAGGGGAGACGAACGCGAATCAGGCAGCGCATCCGAATGGCGGGAGCTGACGGGAATTGTTTCGGTTGAAAAAGTGAAGAGCCTGGCTGTTGTCATCAAGCCCGTGGGGAATATTTTCATTCGGCTTCTGATGTTCATTTCGATACCGCTTGTCCTTGCTTCGCTCATTGTAGGTGCTGCAAGCCTTGGGGACATACGAAGGGTTGGAAAACTCGGAGGGAAGACGATCGGCTGGTATCTCATCACGATCACGGTCTCGATCACGATCGGTCTCACGCTGGTCAATTTGATAGAGCCGGGCAAACGGCTGGCTCCCGAGGCGCAGGAAAAACTGTTGGCCGAATTCCAGACTGATATCAAGGCGGAAGTTCCTCCCGTGGATCTCGTTGGAATGCTGGTGAATATCGTGGCGACAAACCCGATCAAGGCACTGGCTGACGGAGAGATGCTGCAGATCGTGTTCTTCGCGCTGATGATAGGGGTCAGTCTTACCCTTGTGCC
>DATDRF010000230.1:0-13325 GCA_035291905.1 Bacteroidota bacterium | reverse complement strand
CTCCCGGTCAGCAGTTCCGGCCACCTCGTTCTCGTGGAACATCTTCTCAAGGTTCCGCCCTCCGACGATATAACGTTTGAAGTGTTTGTGCATTTTGGTACGCTCGTTAGCGTGGTCGTGGTTTTGTGGGACGACATAGTCCAAATGACGCGGTCGACGTTTCATGCGACAAAAGGTCTCCATTTTGTGACCCAATACAAAGAGAACGAGTATTTTCGTCTCGGGATCTTTATTATTCTTGGCTCGATCCCTGCGGCCATTGTGGGTATCAAGTTTGAGGATGATGTTTCGGCGGCGTTCACGGATCCGAAACTCGTTGCAGTCATGCTGATTATCACTGGATTGATACTCTTTCTCACGAAACTGGTTTCCCGGCCGACCGAGTGGAAGAAGATTGGGGTGCTCTCGGCGCTGGTTATCGGGGTGGCTCAGGCATTCGCCGTCATCCCGGGAATCTCGCGCTCAGGCTCGACCATCAGTGCTGGAATGTACCTTAAGGTTTCGCCCCTGCAGGCCGCGCGGTTTTCCTTCCTCTTGTCGGTCCCCGTCATTGCGGGAGCCACATTGCTCAAAACGGTGGAAATATTCGGGAACGGATTCTCTTTCGAATACATACTTCCGATTCTCATCGGGACCGTCGTTTCTTTCGGGTCGGGCTATTTTGCTATCAAGTTCCTGCTGCGAATTGTGGAAAAGGGGCAGTTCAGCGTCTTTGCATTTTATTGTCTGTTTGTCGGCACGATTGGCATCATTTTTCTTTAATTGAGGAGGGATGGAAGTATGAAATATCTGGCATGCGGTCTGTTCGTCTTCTTGACGGCTCTTGGCTGCGCGCCGCAGCAAAAGGACTCAACGGCACAACAATCAAAGAAAGAAGCGTCCATGGAAAAAACTCCACAGGTGTTTGCCACGATTGAAACATCGATGGGAACATTCAAGATCGAGCTTTTTGGGAACGCCGTGCCGAAAACGGTCAACAACTTCGTCGGACTGGCGGAAAAGGGGTACTTCAACGGCATATCGTTCCACAGGGTTATTGATAATTTCATGATTCAGGGCGGAGATCCTACCGGCACGGGGAGGGGCGGAGAGAGCTTCTACGGAGGATTTTTCCAGGATGAGTTTGTCGATACACTTCGCCATTCCCAGCCGGGAATCCTCTCTATGGCAAACGCAGGCCCGAACACAAACGGGAGCCAGTTCTTTATCACGCTGGTTCCTACCCCATGGCTCGACGGCAAGCACACCGTTTTTGGAAAGGTTGTGGAAGGAATTGATATCGTTCAGGCCATCGGAAAAGTGAAGACAACGAAGCCTTTTGACAAGCCGGTCGAGAAAGTTGTCATGACAAAGGTGATCATCACGCGCAACTGAAGGATTTGATCAAAAGGAGAGGCTCCTTATGGCGGATACTAAAGAGTTCTTTACCTCGCGTTGGGGAATGATCCTGTCGGTCATCGGGATCGCAGTCGGTACTGGGAATATCTGGCGGTTCTCGCGCATCGCAGCCCAGAACGGCGGAGGGTCTTTTCTTATTCCATGGGTCATATTCCTCTTTATCTGGTCCATTCCCCTCATCATCACTGAATTCGCGATCGGGAAATCGAAACGCCTTGGGACCGTCGGCGGCATTGCCGCACTGGCCGGAGAACGGTTCGCATGGATGGGAGCGTTCGTTGGATTTGTCTCGACGGCGATCATGTTCTATTACTCCGTCGTGGCTGGGTGGTGCATGAAGTACGTTGTCAACGCGCTGAGCGGAACTCTCGCATCGACCGAAGATCACATTGCACTGTGGGATTCATTTACCGGTGGGTATGAACCGGTCCTCTTCCACCTTGTCGCTATGGCTGTCGGCGGATTTGTCATCTATAAAGGAGTCGTCAAAGGCATTGAACGCACCAGCAGGTATCTCATCCCGGCGCTTCTTGTTATTCTTGTCACGCTTGCGATTCGTGCCGTGACACTCGATGGAGCGTGGGAGGGGATCAGGTATTTCTTCACTCCGAATGTCGAAACCCTGCTGGACTACAAAGTCTGGTTGGCCGCGTTGACGCAAAATGCATGGGACACGGGTGCCGGATGGGGACTCATTCTCACGTATGCATGCTACGCGCGAAAGAAAGAAGATATTACCCTGAACGGTGCGCTGACAGCCCTGGGAAACAATTCGGTTTCGCTCCTTGCGGGAATAACAATCTTCTCAACAGTGTTCGCGCTTGCGCCGGGCGGAGGAATCACGGAACTCATTTCGGGGCGAGGAAGCACAAATACGGGCCTCGCGTTCATCTTCCTGCCTCAGCTTTTTGGAAAGATGCCCGGCGGCACCTTTGTTCAGTCATTCTTCTCAACGATTTTCTTTCTCGGCCTGACCTTTGCAGCCATAACATCGTTGATTTCCATGATTGAACTTGCCGTTCACGTGTTCATGGATATGGGGCTTGCCCGCAAACGGGCTCTTGTCCTGACACTTGTTCTTGGATTTCTCCTGGGCATTCCATCTGCCCTGAACCTGATGTTTTTCGAGAATCAGGATTGGGTGTGGGGGATCGGATTGATGATCAGCGGAGGATTCATCTCCTTTGCGGTCATCAAGCACGGGGCGGATAAATTTCGGAGGGAAGCCGTGAACTCGGAGGGGACCGACATCAAAGTCGGGAAGTGGTACAACATTATTATCACATGGCTCATTCCGACTCAGGTCATAGCCCTGATCGTTTGGTGGTTCTATCTCGCGATCACGGACTTTGACAAAGAAGGATGGTGGAATCCGTTTCACACCTACAGCGTCGGGACCTGTCTCCTGCAGTGGGGAGTCATGATGGTGTTCTTTATTCTGATAAACCGGGTGATGGCGCGGCGCATCTTCTCAAGAGCCACGGAGGCCTGATATGCCCATGGAAACCCTGCTGACCATGATCGTCACGATCGGAGCCGTCTGGGGCGGATGTACGGTGGTTCTGATCACTGCGTTGAGAAAAGAGCGACAGAAGTCAGAGCAATGACATCCCAGGAATTTCTTGCTTCCGTTGGGCGCAGTAACGTTGCGCCCGTGACGCTTTTGCACGGCGGAGAGGATTTTCTTATTGACGAGTGCATGCATGCCGTCATCGGAAAAACCCTTGATGAGGGAACAAAGGGTTTCAATCTTGACGTCGTCTACGGCAGCAAGATCGATGTTCAAGGCGTCGTTGCCCTGGCGTCGGCATTCCCCATGATGGGAAGCAAACGGGTGGTCGTCGTCAAAGAGTTTGAAAAGCTGGCGACTACCGATCCTGCAAAGGAGATCTTTAAGGCCTATCTCGAACACCCGCTTGCCTCGACCTGTCTCATTCTTGTTTCCCTCGAGCCCGATTTCCGCAGGAAGCCGTTCACAGACCTTAAGAAGCTCGCCGAGGTCGTCGAGTGCAAGCCGCTCTATGACAATCAGGTTCCCGACTGGATCGAACGCCGTATTCGCGAACAGGGGAAAACAGCAGACCCCGAATCGTGCCGTCTTCTTCATGCGTACGTCGGAAATTCGCTGCGGGCTCTCCAGAATGAGATCGATAAGCTCTTCATTTTTGTGGGAGAAAAGAAGTCCGTCGCCGCCGAGGACGTGTCGGAAGTCGTCGGTGCATCAAAGGGATACACAATCTTCGAGCTGCAGAACGCGATCGGTCGCAAAGATCTGAGGGAGGCTCTGCGGATTCTCCATGCCATGCTGGAAGCAGGGCAGTCGCCTCAAATGATCATTGTGATGTTGACCCGGTTCTTCCAGCAGCTTTGGAAGCTCTCGGAGCTGAAGTCGAAGAGGTCTCCCGATGCCTCACTGGCGCAGGAAGTGGGTATCAATCCGTTTTTCCTCAAACAGCTTGTTCAATTCCAGTCGAATTTCTCCCTAGCTCATATTGAGAACAGCTTTCGCGTCTTGCTGGAGGCGGATACGATTCTCAAGACAACGGGCCGCGACAAACAGGGGGTTATGGACCTTCTTGTTTATACTCTCGTGAAGGGAGCCCATGAATTCGAGCAATCTCTCTCCGACGCATGACGCACCTTGAACGTCTTTTCGATGCCCCAACTGGGTCGGAGTGGCTGCTGTTCTTCCTTGTGCTTGCCGGCCTGGGAGGCCTCATCGGGGCAGGCGAATTCGTCCGGCATGCGTTCCGATGGTCTTCCGAATTCACGCGCAAGCTCGTCCATGTGTCGGTGGGCATTCTCATCTTCTTCGCGCCCGAGATCTTTTCGTCGGCGCTTCCGGCAATCCTTCTCGCGGTCATCTTCATAGCCGTCAACTTCCTGGCAATTCGTTTCGGCCTCCTGAAGGGAATGCACGGCGCGAACCGGCCGACCTACGGGACGGTATATTACCCTCTGGCATTTCTCATCCTTGTTGTCGTCTTCTGGTACCGCTTCCCAATGATTATTTCTCTTTCGATTCTTGTCCTCGCCCTGGGAGATGCGTCGGCGGCGATTGTGGGAGAGTCGATCAGAAACCCCAGAGTGTATTTTCTTACCGCCGACAAGAAGTCATTTCAGGGCTCTACAGCTATGTTCTTTGTCTCCTTTCTTGCAATGTACTTCGGCATCTCAGAGTATTCGGGTTACATCGATGAAGGAAAGGTGGCGCTGACGGCGGCAATTGTAGCAGCGGTAACGGCAACGGCGTGGGAAGCGTTGTCATCGCGCGGGCTGGACAATCTCACAATACCGCTTTCCGCTGCATTCGTGCTTTCCTGCTATCTCATTCCGGGATTGGCGGACGCCGCCAGATTTTCGTTGGGAGCAGTTCTTGCCCTCGTGATAGCCGTCGCTGCCTGGAGACTAAGGGCTCTGGCACCGAGCGGGGCAGTGGCTACATTTCTCCTTGCATTGGTCCTGTTTGGAACGGGCGGATGGAAATGGACGGTTCCAATGCTCGCGTTTTTTGTCCTGTCGAGCATTCTCTCACAGGTTTGGAAACAAAGAAAGCAACCGTTCGAGGGGTTGTTTGAAAAGAGCAGTGTGAGGGATTACGGGCAGGTGTTCGCCAACGGCGGAATGGCGGGCGCGGTCGCGGTTCTGAATCTTGCCTTCCCTTCATTTGACCTGTATCCTGCGTACCTCGGATCGATCGCTGCGGTTACTGCCGACACCTGGGGAACGGAAATCGGCCTCGGATCCGGCCGCTCCCCGCTTCTTGTCACGACATGGAAGCTCGTTGAGCCGGGCACCAATGGCGGAGTAACCTGGAGAGGGTTGCTCGCCGGAGTTGCGGGGAGCGCGGCGATCGCGTTGACCGCCTTTCCATGGATCGAGCACGCCGGTGTTGCGGCTTTCGTTGTTGCAGCGGGCATCGGCGGGAGCCTCATTGACAGCATCCTGGGGGCTACGGTCCAGGCGGAGTACCGATGTCCCGTGTGCGGTAAAGTCACGGAAAGACGCATGCACTGCAACATGCAGCCGACGCATCATCAGAAGGGTATTGAATGGATGACCAATGATGTGGTAAATTGGGTATGTGCAATTGCAGGTGCGGGTTTCGTGGCGATTTTACGCGGGATCTTTGATGTGTTTGGACGCACATGAAGGATCGGGCTCGTCAACTAATTTGAGTAACCTATGCTGAACTACGTCTGGATTTCTCTGATCGCGATCGGAATCCTCGTTGCAGTCGGGAGCGACACGAAGGATGAGATTGAGAACCCGTACAGGAACGGAGTTCCGGTGGAGGCCAGGATTGAAGTTCAAGGGAGGCCTTCCACGGAAATGGCGAGCTGGGAGGGAGACCTTGTCCTGAGCGGCGAATACTATCGTGCGTTCTATTCGGCACAGGGAGGCGGAGAGGAAATACGTCAACGCGTGAAGGTAACGACCGCGTCGACCGGTTCATCTGTTCTCATGATGAACATGGACGATCGGACGCCCGAACGTTGGAAATTGATGGCGTCGTCGGGGGGCACCAAAGACAGGTTAAAAGGATTTCTGAAGACGGTTCGGTTCACGGAGGAGGGGTCGACTGCCGAGGTGACGGTTGAGTTTGAACCGGTGCATTTTGTCAAACTCAGGGCGATCACGCATGCAGCTCTGGATTACGCCGGTACTGCAGTGACCATTGCGCTTGGTCTCATCGGGATCATGGCGCTCTGGCTGGGTGTTATGAAGGTTGCAGAGGAGGCAGGGTTGATCCGATCCCTCACAAAGCTCCTCACGCCGCTTACGAAGCGGCTCTTCCCGGAGATCCCGCCCGATCATCCCGCCGTCGGGGCGATGATCATGAATATTTCAGCCAACATGCTGGGACTCAGCAACGCTGCGACTCCGTTCGGCCTCAAGGCGATGGAGGAGCTGAACAAGCTGAACCCGAAGGCGGGCACGGCAACGAACGCAATGTGCACGTTCCTGACGATCAACACGGCGGGACTCATCCTCATCCCGGCGACCGCCATAGCCGTCCGCGCTGCAGCGGGGTCCGTGAATCCCGGAATTATCATCGGCACGTCGATCTTCGGAGCCGGCTGCGCGACGCTGTTCGGGCTCATTGCCGTGAAGCTGTTCCAGCGCCTTCCGATGTTTCGCCGCGACGACCCGGGGCTTGCGTCGGCGCAGAAGGAGGTGAGCCGTGTCTGAACTCTTCCGCGCCGCGGTGAATATTCTGTCGATTGTCGCGATCCCGCTCATTCTCCTTTCCTTCCTCGGTTGGGGGATCGTGAAGAAAGTGAAGGTCTACGAGGTATTTGTCGAGGGGGCAAAAGACGGGTTTCAGGTGGCGGTGAGGATCATTCCCTACCTTGTTGCCATGCTGGTCGCCATCGGCATCTTCAGGGCAAGCGGTGCAATGGATGTGCTTTCGATGATTCTTGCTCCTGCGACAAATTTGATAGGGATGCCCGCCGAGACGCTCCCGATGGCGCTCATGCGGCCCCTCTCGGGCAGCGGCTCGCTGGGGATCATGACGGAGTTCATGAAAGTTCACGGCCCCGATTCGTTTATCGGGGTGCTGGCTTCGACAATGTATGGAAGTACTGAAACAACGTTCTACGTCCTTGCCGTCTACTTTGGGGCAGTCAATGTTCGCAACACGCGGCATGCGCTTCCCGCCGGTCTTACCGCGGACCTTTTCGGCATGCTGGGGGCGGTCTTCATCACGAGAATACTGTTTGGACTGTAAGTGTTTCTTTTCAATAACCAAGGAGGAACTATGAAATATTTTCGCGGCACGTCGCTGCTTCTTGCGCTTCTTCTTGTGGGGGCCTCGCTGGGCTTCGCCCAGATGCAGAGCACCCTCATGCAGAAGCAACAGCAGAGCGTGATGGGCGGATTCGGATTGACATTTATTGATGGTGAGCCGTATTATCTCTTCAACATTGCTCCCGAACTTGCCTTCGGGAAATTCGGCGTTGGTCTCGATGTGAACCTTCGCATGGGAAAGAATGGAAAGCTCAGAGCCGAAGACTGGGATCAAGGGTACGATTATTTGAGAATGATCCGCTATATCCGATACGGGACGAAGAAAGAGCCCATGTATGTGCGTCTTGGAGTACTGGATTACTCCCGCCTGGGCCACGGTTCGATTATCTATAACTATCGCAACAGTGCAAGCTATGATTTGAGAAAATTTGGAATGGAATTCGATCTGGATTTTGAGAAATTCGGATTCGAGAGCGTGTTATCCGACTTCGGAGCGGGAGGGGTGTTTGGATTACGGGGTTATGCGCGGCCGCTGAAATTCACCTCTGCAGGCGCCATTCCGATCATCGGCGGATTCGAAGTGGGCATCACGTATGCAGCCGATTTCAACGAGAATGCCAATAAAACGTGGGGCGCGGGAGACTCCCTTGGAATGCTCACAACAGCCAGTGACGGTGGGTCGCTTGGCGTGTTCGGCTTCGATTTCGGGTTGCCGCTTCTTTCCCTCCCGACCATCAACTCTACACTTTACTTTGATTACGCGAAGATCAGCGGTTTCGGCAGCGGGTCGGCACTCGGCCTCGATCTGAATTTCTCGGGACTCGGAGCGCTTGGCATCGGGGCAAAGTACGAACGGCGATGGAACGGAGATAAATATCAGCCGGCCTACTTCGATGCCCTGTACGAAAAAGAGCGCTATCTCCCGATCGACACAACGCGATTCTATAGTAAGGCGCAGCTGTTGAGTGGTGTGATGAGCTCGGAAGGTTACTACGGCGAAATTCTCATAAGTATCCTCGGGCGGTTCAACATTGTCGGCGGGTACCAATCTCCGGTGGGTGTAAGGAACCAGGGAACGCTGCATCTCGAATTCGATCCGGGTGATGCCATCCCCGGTATCATGCTCAGCGCCGGATACGACAAGAAGTATGTCGGGAAGGTCTTCAAACTTGACAACAACTCATTGTTCTTTGTGAATTTTGGCTATAAACCGATTCCATTCATCTTTGTCTCGACCATGTACATCTGGACATTCACGGAAGACAAGGATGCAAACGGAAACGTCATCGGTTACAAATCACAAAAGCGCATCGAGCCGAAGATCGGATTCGTCATCACTTTCTGATGTGCACCCCTGTTTTGAACCGAACCCCCTGCGATCCGCGGGGGGTTTTTTGTTGCATTTTGGGGCATGTCTGCCTATCTTTTTCAGCGGTTTTTCTACTCATCAGGCGTCTTTTTTTCCCATGATCCTCCATTGTCCTGAAGATTCCTCAGTCATCCATCTTACTCTCGTCTCAGCAATTTGCAGTTCTTCAGGCCGTATCTTATACAGGCCAACATGTCACTCTTTAACTCCGCAATAGCAAAAACGCTTTCGTTTGTTCCCAAAATCGTCGTAGGGAAAGTCTCATCTCGTTATATAGCAGGGACAAAACTCTCTGATGCGACAGGCGTCATTCGCCGATTGAACGCAGGCTCTCTGATGACGACAATCGACATCCTGGGAGAGGATATCCATGAACGTGCCGCGGCTGAAGCGATCGCTGCCGAATGGAAATCGGTGCTGAAGGAGATTTCCACCCAGAAACTGAATTCGAACATTTCGGTCAAGCCTTCTCAGATGGGTTTTCGCATTGACCCGGAATACTGTTATTCGAATCTGAAGAAGCTTGTGGAAGAAGCGAAAAGCATCAACAACTTCGTTCGCATCGACATGGAAGATTCCACCATGACGACCGCAACGATAGAAATGTACAAACGTCTCAGAGCCGAGGGGTTTGACAATGTGGGGATTGTGATTCAGGCATACCTCCATCGGAGTGACGCCGACGTTCGGGGGCTCGCGAAGATCAAGGCAAATTTCCGGCTCTGCAAGGGAATCTACAGGGAATCACCCGATATTGCCTATCAGGATAGCGACGAAATTCGCCGCAACTATGCACTTTTGCTCAGGGCGATGCTCGAATCGGGCTGCTATGTTGGAATTGCCACACATGACGAGTATCTTGTCGAGAAATCGTACGAGCTTCTTCAAAAAGGGAATACTCAGAAGGACCGATATGAGTTTCAAATGCTGCTTGGGGTGCGGGAACAACTTCGAGGCTCGATTGTGAAATCCGGCCATCGTCTTCGGGTGTATGTCCCGTATGGCGAGCAATGGTATGCCTATTGTGTGAGACGGTTGAAAGAGAATCCGCAGATCGCGGGATACGTCTTGAAAGCAATGTTTCTTTCTAACCATAAGTAATCCTACCAAACAAAGGAGAACGTCATGGCAGAAATCAAAAGTGGCGGTGGCGGTGTGAAGTATCAGCCCTATGTGCCTGCCGAATCAACGCTGAAAGAGTTTTCCATTCCTGCTTTAGTTCTGGGTTTGATCTTGTGCGTGGTCCTTGGCGCTGCGAATGCGTATCTCGGCCTCAAGGCAGGGATGACGATTGCGGCAACATATCCGGCAGCTGTGCTCAGCATGGCCCTGCTGCGAATCTTCAAGGGAACGATCCTTGAAGAAAACTTCGCCCGAACTGTCGGATCCATCGGAGAATCAGTGGCAGCCGGGGCAATCTTCACGATTCCCGCTTTCATGATCTCCGGAGTTTGGGACAATCTCGAGGATCGGTATCTCGAAGCAACGGCCATCATGCTGGTTGGCGGCGTGATGGGAGTCCTGTTTGTTACACTGCTCCGGCGAGTCATGGTGGAAGATGTTGAACTGCCTTATCCGGAATCTGTAGCAGCAGGTGAGATTCACAAAGCAGGCCGCGCCGGCGGAACGGGTGCAATGTACCTCTTTCTTGCCGGCACCGCGGGTGCACTCATCCAGGGACTGAAGCAGTTGAAGCTGTTCGCCGCGACATGGGAAAAATTCATTCCGTTTTCAAAGGGGGGCGTACTTCTGGGGAAAGGCGGTACAACGGTGTCGGGAAGCGGCGGTATTGTCCTCTCCACGCCGGGTGTCAGCCCTGCATACATGGGCGTTGGATACATTATCGGGCCCAGGCTGGCATCGCTGAACTTTGCCGGGGGTTTACTGGCATGGGGCCTGTTCGTTCCGCTTCTGTTATATTTTCTTGGTCCCTCATTCGAGACGACCCTCGGTGCAGACGCCGGCGAGCATGAATGGATGGCCCAGGCAACCGATGTCTGGCGGTTCATTGTCCGCCCGATTGCCATAGGCGGAATGTTGATGAGCGCTGTCTTCACGCTCTGGAGAATGAGGAAAAACCTGATCGGCGGAATCAAACGGTCCATTGGCGATGTGAAGAAATCGGCACAGGGTGGAGTTCAGATCAATCGCATTGAACACGATCTCAACATCAAGTGGGTGCTGTTGGGCATAGGTGGAACGGCCGTGCTCACCTTCTTCCTTTACAACTATTTCGCGAACGACATCGGAGCAGCTCTCACTGCCACCGTTGTCATGGTCATTGCCGGTTTCTTCTTTGCCGCAGTGTCCGGTTATCTTGTCGGTTTGATCGGATCGAGCAACAATCCGATCAGCGGGCTGACCCTCTCGACCGTCATTGTGGCTGCGATTCTGATGGTTGCCCTCGGTCAAACCGGTATCACGGGTATTGCCACTGTCCTCGCTGTTGCCGGCGTGATTTGCGTCTCTGCGGCTGTAGCGGGCGAAATGCTCCAGGACCTGAAAGTGGGGCATATCCTTGGCGGAACTCCGTGGAAAATGCAGATGGGAGATCTTGTGGGAGTGGCCGTTGCTTCGTTGGTAATGATCTACCCTATTTTAATCCTCCACGAGGGTGACATCAATATGGGCGGAACCGGACTCGGAGGAAAGGCCCTGCCGGCACCTCAGGCAAGCCTCATGGCGCTTGTCTCCGATGGGATCGTGACGGGTCAAATGGCATGGCCTCTCATTATTGTCGGCATATTGATGGCCATCGGGTTCATTCTCGTTCAGGTGAAGAGCCCCATGCTTGTGTGCGTGGGGATGTATCTTCCTCTCGAAACAACATTCGCAATTTTCGTCGGCGGATTGATCAAAGGGATCGTCGACAAGATGGCGGAGCGGAAGAAACTCAATGCAGCGCAGAAAACACGCGTCGAGAACAACGGTGTTTTGCTTGCAGCCGGCCTCATTGCAGGTGAAGCACTTGTAGGCCTGGTTTTTGCGTACCTGGCATTTCAGGAGATCCCCATTCCTGAAATCTTCGCGGCGCCTGAGTTCTACGGCAGCCTGGTTGTGTTCATCATTGTCGGGTTGATCCTGACACTCATCCCCATACGGAATGCGGGGAGACCGGATGAACCGGCACCGCCGAGTGCGATGGGGTAGGTCGTGAGCCAAAGTCCGACATCTCGCCTTGGAAGAAGGTTACCTTCTGCTTGGCTGAAACTTCGTCGAAGGTAACTTCAATCAAGATTGGATGTCGGACTTTTGATTGAGGCTTAGGCATTTCACGCATGACAAACAAGAAGACCATCGAACCGCGCAATCTGTTGGCTCTGAAGCCCAGAAGGACCGTTGAGTGGGAGGAAGGGGAGAACGGGCGTGTGGTCATTCTCTTCCCGAAGTTCCGCAACAAATTCCTCGTTGCATGGCTCCTTCCGATGCTCTCGAAGAAAAATTTTCGCATCAAACTCGATGCATACGGAAGTTTTCTCTGGCGGTTATTTGACGGATCGACAAGCGTGGAGGAGATGGGGGCCAGAATGGAAAGGGAATTTGGCCGGGATGCGGAACCCGTCTTTGATCGAATAGGGAAGTTTCTTCGGAAATTGGAAAAAGAGAAATTCATTGCACTCGAGAACTGAATTACAACCGCGAAGGCGGTTCACGCATTTGCGGGAATATGGGAAGCCGGGATGACCGGCGCAAGATAAAAGGAGAAGACGTCATGGCAAACGCACTTGATGGATTGAAGCCGGAAAATGTGTGGAAGTATTTTGCAGAAATCGCCAAGATCCCGCGCGGATCGGGAAATGAAAAAGCGGTAGCGGCCTATGTGGTGGCCACAGCGAAGAACCTGGGACTCGAGGTTCAGCAGGACAAGTTCATGAATGTGGTCGTGCACAAACCGGCCTCACCCGGGCGCGAGAATCGGCCGATGATCTGCCTGCAAGGCCACCTCGACATGGTGTGCGAGAAGAACAAAGAGACGGTCCACGATTTCCTCAAAGATCCCATTGAGCTTGTTCGAAAAGGGAACTTCCTGATGGCAAACGGAACGACGCTCGGTGCCGATAACGGGGTCGCCGTCGCAAGCAACCTGGCCATTATGGCCGATAAGTCGCTTGAGCACGGCCCGTTGGAATTCCTTTTCACCGTGGATGAGGAGACGGGTCTCACAGGAGCAAGTAACCTGAAGAGCGGATTCCTGAAGAGCAAAACAATGATGAACCTGGACTCCGAAGAGGAAGGGGCGCTTTATGTCGGATGCTCGGGGGGAAGAAATACTATCGCGTCATGGGTCACGAAATACGATCGCGTGCCTGCGAAATCCGTCTCGGCGAAAGTGATCGTTCGGAAACTGAAGGGCGGACATTCGGGGTTGGAGATCGACAAGGGAAGGGGCAATTCCATCAAGATCCTTAATAGGGTCCTCCTTGCCCTGACGAATGACGGAGCGAGAATTGCCCATATCGACGGCGGCAACAAGAGCAACGCCATCCCGCGTGAGGCCGACGCTCTGGTGTACGTCCCTGCAAAGAGTCTGAAGAAGGCACAAGCAACAGTGGCAAAGTATAATGAGATTTGCAGGGCAGAGCTCTCAACGGTCGATCCGGATCTTGAGATCGTGCTGGAACAGGTCGCTCCCGGGAAGAATGCAAAAGTGTTCAAGAAGGACTTCCACGCAACTCTTCTCAAGACGATATCGGCCTTGCCGCACGGCGTTCTCAAGATGAGTGCGGATATCCCGGGGCTGGTCGAAACATCGACCAATGTTGCCATCATCAGGACGGAAAAAGGAAAGGTCGTCATCACGACG
>DATDRF010000229.1:0-13996 GCA_035291905.1 Bacteroidota bacterium | reverse complement strand
CCGTCACAGT
This sequence comes from Bacteroidota bacterium, assembly GCA_035291905.1. GTDB lineage: Bacteria > Bacteroidota > Ignavibacteria > UBA10030 > UBA10030 > JACPLA01. Next base: position 13,986 of record DATDRF010000229.1, on the reverse strand, counting down.
CCCGCCGACAGCAGAAGCGTCTCAGGTTGCGAGAGAGGAACCAGCAGCCCAGTCAGTACGCACACCGCCGAGCCCCGCTCAAGAGACTCCGTACAGCAAGGAATCCCTCAAGACGATGGGTGCCACCGACGAGCAGGTGGCGTTGACTGACGTACTCGTGAAGGCGATCGGACTTGACGTGAGTAAGGTGGTGATGACGAGGGGTGGAAGTCCGGGGAAGGGGGCGCTGAAGCAAGGTGGCGCGAATCTCGTTGCCGCGCACAACCTCACCGCCAACAATGTGCGTCACGCGGCCAAGATGGGTGGGCTTCCTGTTCCGAGCGTTGCGATCATCAACGTGGATACAGGCAACTTCGAGGGTTACGGCGACATCACGCTTTTAGGATCGAAGGAACTCGTCACGCCTTCCCGTACTACGAAAGTGTTGAATGCCGACGCCTACTCTCCACGCTATCCCGCCGTGAAACACTTCCTTGATGCGCCTTCGGAAGTGAAACTCGGGAGGTTCATCGGCGACATCTACGCAAGGATCGACTCCGAGAAAACGAAGTCGTTCAGCCAACACACTCTACTCGGTAATCTCGAAGGGGAAGGTGTTCGCGTTGGAATGAAACAAAGCGAAGACGCGAAGTTCGCCTTCCTTATCGAGAAAGGCGTTGCGGACAAGATGACGCTTGCGGGAAAGGACCAGTCTGGCGACCGTTACGCCGTGAGGGAGGCGATTGCAAACGATCCGAGTCTGAAGGCGGAGTTCGAGGAGTGGGTTGACAAGTCCGTGACTAAACTGGCACTTGTCGAAAAAGAGAAAATATTCACCGGCTTCACAGACATCGGGAACAAGCGTTACTTGCCGCACAATCTGGATACGGTCGTACAGATTCTCAAGAAGGGACTCCGCAGCGCCGAAGGATTCGATTATGGGGTTGGCAACATTCGCGCTCTGGCAGCGAAGCAATTCCGTTCCATCAGGGAAATCCAAGCGGCCCGTGGAGACATCATCTCCAAAGAAGCGATGGACAAAATCAAAGACGACGTGAATGGCGAGTTCCTTGCCTTGTCCGGAAGGATGCACGATGCGAGAGTGATCAAAGTGGACGAGTACAGGCGATCTGAAGCGATGAGCGACGACCTGAAGACGATGGCCGAAGGCGACTGGAAGCACCTGCGCGAGATGTACCCGACCGGGCAACCATTCCAAGAGATGCGCATCTTTCTCGACAAACTTAGGACTCTTCCGACCGAATACTTCGAGGCGAAAATTCGACGTGCCGTTGGCCTGAACGAATTCCGCTCCGCTGTCGTTCCGGAGAACACGCCACAAGACGTGATCGACGCCTTGAAGACTCGCGGGCTTGAGGTTGTCACCTATCCGAAGGGAGAAGGCAACAGAGCAAAGACGATTCGGGAAACGTCACAGAGCGCCGACATTCTCTTTCAGCATGGCCAGAAGGGCGCAGTGGAATTCCTGGCCGATGGGAAGACTCTGGTCCACGCGCTCAAGAATCCCGATTTCTCGACCGCTGTTCACGAGATTCTCGGACACGTCGCTCGGCGTCAACTCTTCGACCGCAACCTCACTCCAGAACAGCGGCGCGGGATCACGGACGAGGACATCGCCACGGCTGAGAATTGGGCGGGAGCGAAGGACGGAAGATGGACCCGCACGGCAGAGGAACGATTCGCCAGAGGAGTGGAGCGATATCTACGTGACGGCAAGGCCCCCACAGCGAACCTTGAGCCGATCTTTTCAAAGGTGCGCGAGTGGATGAAGGAAATCTACCGGAGGATCACCGGAAGTCCAATCGACATCGAGATCAGCCCGGCCATGCGGCAAGTGTTCGACCGGCTGTTCACGAGGGCGGAACGGATGAAGATGGAAAAGGAAGCGGCGCAGCCGATAGTGCCCGTCGTTGCACCTCCCGGAAAGCCGATTCGTGAGCCGAGAACCGTGAAGCCAAAGGCGGCGAAACCTGTTGGCCCCCTCATGAAGTCCCGCATCGACATCATCGGAAAGCAGGCGGTGAAGGGAATGACCGCCGAGGAACTGGAAAAACTCCACGGGGAGTACGCTTCAAAGATTCCGTTAGTGCGTCAGGTGCTGGACGCCGCGAAGGCCGAGGCCAAGCGGAGAATCGCGACGGTCCCGGCCACAGAGCCGCCACCACTTCACGACACAAGCGGATTGAGTGATGTGGACTTTGAGAGATACGGAAAGGAGCGATTTCCGGGAATTGGAAATCCCATTCCTGAAATGAAACGGCTTCCGGAGACCGGGCAGTTTCCAGCGGTTCTCACTGATGACGGTTCGATATTTTACGGTGATCGATATAACTATACTCACATTCTGATGATTCGGGACATGGGCATTCCTCCGGAACGGATTAGGAACGGAGGATGGCTCATTGATGGCGTGTACAATGAGCAACGCTTTGGTGACGCAGAAGCGCATGGCGAAGCGGCTAGAGCATACATCAGGGCGGGGCAATTTCGGGCGGAACGAATGAGGGCGACAGCTTCAGTGCCCTCCGAGCCTCCACCCGCCCCGCCAGCGCGTCCGGAGGCCGCAGAACGTCCTGCTACAGCGGATGTGTTTCTCGAACGCATGGCATCTCGAGAGTCGCAACTCAATGCGTGGGATGAGTTAGTTGAGTCCGGTCTCACTCCGGAACAGGTATCGAATGACTTCTGGAATTACACATATCCGAAGATGCCTGAGACAGGCAGGAGAAGAATCCACAGAATCATCCTCGATCAAACCGGATTCAAGCCGGGAGATGTCTCGCAAAGCATCAAGGGAGTTGCATCTGAGCACATACAATCATGGAAAGAAGCCGCAGATTCAGGAATTCAGGAGTTTTGGGGAGAGGTACCAGAGGATTACGGCGGTCATGGATTGCCGACAATGATGCTCAATGTCATGCACGTGGCGAACAGGCAATTGCTCAGAGCGCCTATTGCAAGAGGAAGGCCAGAGATTGAGTCAGCAATACCTACCACAGAACCCTCTCTAGGTGCCATCGTTACAACCCCGCCGCGTGCCGTGGCGGCAACTCCTCCGCCCCGCAAGCCTCCGACCGAGCCGCCCGTGGCTGCTGCGCCAGAGCCGGAACGTGCCCCGTACGAAGCCGACATCGACCGCTTCGTAGGCAGAATAGAATCTGGCATTGGAGAGAAGGCTAGAAGCGCGATGGAGGACATCATCCTCCGCACCGCAGAGCGTGACGGTGATGCGGCCGTTCGATACTCCAGAGACAAGATCGACGAGGCTCGGACTAGGGATGGACTTCCCCTGAAAGCAGAAGGCGAAGTCGGCGGAACGGAAGTCCCAGAGGGTACGGAGATCATTGAGTCGTGGGTGCCCCCGGAAGAGAAACCCCTTCTTCGCATGGGAACGCCACCTGGGTGGAAGGCGAAGCCAAAGATCAGCGTTCGGGCGGAAGTCGAAGAAACGCAAAACGCGCCGTCGCCGACCGAGAAAGCGCCTCCGGCACCGACTTCAGAACAGGAAGCGAGAGAGAATCTCAACGCAGCGATCGACAAAGCGCCTCCACCGAAGAAGCCTCCGGCAACGCCACCGGGTACCGCTCCCGGAGAACCTCCACCAAGGAAGCCCTCTTCGTATGCTTTTGAGGACACCGACGTTGAAACACGAGTGCAAAGCGCAAAGACGCTTCCAAAGGAAAGTCTCGGTCGAAGGGTTCATGGATGGTTACGTGAACAGTGGCATAAGATGTCGCGTGATTTTGAACGCCTTCCGTCAGGTGCCAAGTACGCAGAGGAGAAGTTCAAATTTAGACAACTCCTCAAGTACAAGGGCATCGCGGATGAGCACGCAGTTCGGGACGTGGACAAGATTACGAGAGCGCTGGACGAGGATGGGTATGATCTGTTCTGGCGGAAGGTTTTGCTTGACGACTTGGCCTCTGAATCTGGAAAGGGCCGAAGCCTTCCCTTTGGGTTCACGACGGAAAGTCTCGCAAAGGAGAAAGCACGGATTGACACCTTTGTTGACAACAGTCCCATCGTGAAGGCGAGTATCGACCTACGAAAGGCCGCCTGGGTCAAGCTAGTTGATGAATACACGGAGGCCATGAAGGCCGCCGGGAAGGATGTCACGAACATCCTCACCAACAAGGATTACTTTAGACACATTGTCCTGAAGTACGCGGACGCAAAGTCCATCTCGGGAACCGGACAGAGGCTTCGCCTTCCTGTTGGTAGGGGATTCCTGAAGGCTAGAAAGGGAAGCGAATTCGACATCCTCACAGATTATCTGTCCGCAGAACATCAGGTCATGGCCCAGATGGGCTACGACCTTCAGGTGGCTAAAGCGATTGCGCATGTAGAGAATAGCCCGCACAACATCGCTGCCAAGGTAAAGGCGAACGCGAAGGAACAAGAACTCTTGGATTGGCATGATGCCATCCCGGAGGGATACGTAGCATGGCAGGCGAGAGAAGGGAATGTCTTCTACATGGCCGATTCTGTTCCGCACAAAATGGCCGAGCAATTGCTGGAAGGATTACTGACTGAAGCAAAGATCACAAAAAACGACATCCGCAAGGTGTTGGCGATGGGTGGAAAGTTCAAGGAGATCGTCATTCCGGATGAACTGGCAGCGACGCTCGATAATCTTGGTCGTCCACCGTCAGACAATCCACTGGCTTCTTTCAGCAGAAAGTCGCTGGTGCAGTGGAAAGAACTCGTCCTGCACCTTCCGACAAGGGTCGTCAAGTATACTCTCCGTAACCTCACGGGGGATGCGGACGCGGCGTTCGCCGGAAATCCGAGTGCCTTCCTCAAGACAAAACAGGCGCTAGGAGATATCTACGACGTGTTCGTGAGGCGCAAAGACCCTTCCGGAGAGTTCGCAGAATGGGCAAATCGCGGCGGCATGGGGTCTACCGCTCAGGCTCAAGAGCTCGGCGAGATCAAGATGCTCGACCGATTTAGCAGATTGTCGGAACGTGTCTCCCCTGCCGGGCGATGGAACCTGTGGAAGCGGTACTGGAACGGGGCGCGAACCTTCTCGGATGCGAGAGAATCCATCCTTCGGTACTCGGCCTATCTCGATTATCTGGAACAGATGAAGTCGAACCAGAAAGGAGAACCCAAGAACTTTGGGGCATCCGTCCCGGAAGAAATCATGGCGCTGAAGGATGTTCGAGACAGGGCGTTTGCTCTATCGAACGACCTGCTTGGTGCCTATGACAAGGTGGGCGTCTACGGTAAGGCTCTACGTGAACACATGTGGCCTTTTTGGTCGTTTGCGGAGTCGAATTTCCGTAGGTACACGCAGATGATCCGGAATGCCGCAAGGGATGGAAAGGCCACGGCCACAATCGGCAGAGCTTTGGGAGCAAAAACAGCATCCACGGCGATACGTCTCGGGGCATTCTCGATCAAGGCGACTGGCCTATGGACTATCGCGCAAATCTGGAACAACACGATGTTCAAGGATGAGGAGGACGACCTGTCACCTGATGTTCGGGCGAGACCGCACATCATCTTAGGTCGTGACTCCAACGGGAAAGTAATCAGCTTCAACAGATTCGGTTCTCTGGGGGATTTTCTGGAGTGGTTCGGGCTCGATGCTGCTCCTAGACAGGTGGATGACTGGTTCAAGGGCAGAAAGACGACCGCCGAGATCGCAACAGACATGGCGAAGTCGCCACTGAACAAGATCGCGCAAGGTGCCACACCGATGATAAAGGTTCCTGCGGAGATTCTCACTCGTAGACGCCTATTCCCCGATGCCTTCAATCCATCAACGATCAGAGATCGTGGACGACACTTGGCGGAGACCCTGGGCATGGGGAAAGAGTACGCAGCCGTGTCGGGACTTCCTGGAGAACCCTATCTTGAACGCATCCCGGACCTATTCGTATACCGCACCGATCCGTTGGAATCCGCCTACCACTACATTTGGGACGAAAAGAACCGTTTCCTTCAAAAGATCGGGAAAGGACGAGACGGGTTCATGTTGTCGGATAGGGGGAATGCGTTGTATAATTTCAAGATGGCACTACGATACGGTGATAATGATGGACAAGACCATTGGCTTCAACAGTACATCGCTCTGGGAGGAACCAACAATGGCGTGACGACGGCTCTCGGTAACATGGAGCCACTCCACGGATTGACGAAGGACGAGCAATCTATGTTCGTGGCAGGCTTACAACAGGATCAGCGAGACAGGCTAGTGAAGGCGCTCATGTACTACAATTCAGTCTTGCTCGGACACGGCGCTCCGAAGGTCGAGTTGCGCTCCGATGAGTCGCAGCCAGAAATAGAAGCGGACAAGAGCGAGAAACCGAAGCGTAAGAGCATGAGGGAGCGGGCACGCGAACGTGAAATGGCTGGATCGGAGAAGTAACACATGCCAAACGACGACTATCAGCGCCAGACGGAACTGGCGATCATCACTAAACTTCGCCGCGAATTGCGGGCGATGTTTGGCCGCGATATCGTCGATCCAACCGATCAGAATGAGACGGGCTACGCATACGATCTTCTGGAACAGAGAATCGACGAGGAGATTGCCAGCGCCTTGTCCATTGCCGACGGTGACGCGGCACGTAACCGGATACAAGATGTCCTCGAAAAAGACGCTGACGTGGTGCTCAAGAGAACGAAGACGTTCCACAGGCAGAAGACCGAAGAGACGCAACGTGAGGCTTCCGTCAAAGAGAGCATCGGAGACTTCTCCACCCGCCAGACCGCCTTTTACAACAATCTGAAAGACGGCGACTTGGACATGGCGGCACGAGACTTGGCGAGAATGAAGGCGATTCTGTCCGCCTTGCCAGACACGATTCGTGGCAGATACTTGGATGACGTGCAGACGGACGAGGAGTATCTCGTCGCCGAAAAGGCGGCGGATGAGAATGTGCGCAGGGTCGAAGCTATGATCGACGACGGCAAGACCGAAGAGGCGCTAGCCGCCATCGCCACAGAAGTGAGGGACAACCCGAATCTGAAACAGAGAGAAGCATTCCAGAGAAAGATCGAAAAACGTCGAAGCGTCGAACGCGCCGCAGAGAAAGATGCCGCCCGAATCGAACACCAGAAGACCAAAGACACATACAAGCGTGAAGGTGTAGCCAGAACTGCGGTCGAAAAGGCGCTCAGGATGAAGGACATCCCTACGGCCCGTGGCGTCATCGCGCAGGCCGCGTCCGAGATCAGGCCGGAAGTCGCCGATGTCCTGAACAAGCAGGTGGACTCCATCGAGTTGATCCAGAAGCAGGACGAGACCAAGAAGGCTGAGGAGTACACTCGTAAGGTGGAGCGGGATAACGCCAAGATGTTGGCGAAGACGAAGGGTGAAGAGAACTACCTGCAAACTGTTGTCGCCCTTGGCGAGGCCACACCCGAGCAGAGGGACCGTCTCCTGAACATTCAGGCCGGGAACCGTGCCATCATGTCTTACGGGGTCGATCCTGCCGCCGCCAACCCCCGCCTGAACGCCTACGCTCAGGACCTGGCCGCGTCGGGAGGCTTGGAGGGCCGTCCGGGCGAGATCACCCCCAAGATGCGTGCCTTGGGCTACGTAGCGCGTTCCATTGCAGGCATGACAGGCGAGCAGACGAGTCGATCCGGGAGATCGGGGGGGATACCGGAAATTTCCGCACCTCCGCAGAGGGTCAGACCGACATCTACCCTGCGGAGGGAGCGCCCCTTGAGCATCATCCAGCAGATCGGCGGACAGAATCGCGCACAGAGTGCATACGAACCTCCGCGTCTGCCGAGGCCGGAGCCGGTGGACTTCTCTGGGCTCCGGGCCTACGCTCCGGAGTTCACAGTCTCCCGCCCAGTGTTCCCGGACCTCGGGGTGGACTACCCACGCCCGCTGGACTACATGCCGCCGCAGACGGGACAGATTCTCGGCTCGTTCAACCAGGCCAAGGCACCCACGATCACGTAGGCAAGGACCATGACCCTTCCGGTTCCCATTCAGCCGCCGAAGTTCCCGATCTTCGACATGCAGACGATCTCGAAGGTCCTCACGGACATCCGTGCCCGCATGGTGAACACCGGAACCGTCATCGCCGGCGAGGACTACTCAACGGCGGTGGACGACCCGAAGAAGATTCCCGCGAACCGCCACCGCTTCTCGCTGGAGGTCTCGGACCGTGAGTTCCGACACGCGCAGTTTCAGGCGCGGATCGCGGAGAATGCCCTCTTCCGGAGACATAGCGGGGCATTCGGCGAGGACTTCTACCAGCCAACCGATGCCCCTGTTGGTGTTGGACCTCCGCCGACCGATCCCGGCCCGTTCGCAGCTCCAGACTTCATTCTTGGCAGGTGCGTCACTGGACTCACGGGGGCAGGATCGAGGGTCTTCATGTCCAGGATCATCACGTCATGGACCGGCTTCACGACCGCCCACGTGAGACAGGACGCGCAGTTGAACGGAGGAACAATAGCCTACTTCCTCGTGACTGCGGCGCTGCCGGGGACACCTGTTCCGGTCAATACTGATACCGTCGTTGCGGCGATTCCGGCGACTGGCTGCTACTGGCGGATCGTCATTACGAATGGGGCGTCGGCATCACCGGACCTTCGGTCGTTTTGGTCGTCGGCGCGGCTTGGGCTTGCGCCTGTGAATGCTTCAGCCTACGAGATCGGGTACAACAAATTCGCGGTGCGGTGATGAGAACACGCTTCGGACAAGAGCCTCTTGCCATTGGTGGATCGAGCCCTGAGAGTGGACTTCTCGATGGTTCTGACAAAGTGATGTTGGAGACTTTAGTCGCGGATCTGACTTTGAAAGAGGACAAGGCAAACAAGGGTGTTGCAGGTGGGTATGCTTCTTTGGATGACGCCTCCAAGGTGCCCATCGCACAACTTCCAATAAGCATCTATTCACACGTCGTATCGGACGACATCCTTGAGGCTGCATCCATTATTGAACTATCACTCAAGACAGTCCGATTCAGCAAACAGGCCTTCTCTTCGATTCCGGTGGCGGTTCGAGTCATTGTCGAAGTGACTAGTGCGGCCGGGAGTCTGAGACTTGTGGTGAGTGGAACAGAAGTGGCCACGACTACCGTGACGGCAGCAGGTCAGTACATCCTGGAGGGCGACCTTCCCACGATTGCTGGAGACATCTACTCGTTGGACCTGCGCGGCACGAACGTAACGATTCAACTTACGGAAGTGACAGTCAATATCTAGGAGACGGACATGGCAACCGACATGCTCGGACAGATCAGCGCGCACCAGATCAACGACAACGCCATCGAGTCGAGGCACATCAAGGAACAGGCCATCATCACCTCCAAGATCGCGGACAACGCTGTTATTGGATCGTCCAAGATCGCGGCGTCCTCCATCACCGCCGGGCAACTCTCGGATGGAGTGAAGATCGTGCGTCTCTCCGCCAGTTCCATCGAGGATACCGTCATCGGAACGGCCGAAGGTGTCCTGAAGTCGATGGAGTTCGGCATTCGAGCCGATGTGGCGCTGCCTGACAAGATCAAATTCGTGATCGAGGTGAAATCCTCCGCGACCACGGAGACGGCGACGTACCTGATCTATTTCGATGAGGAGACGACGGCGAGAGCCTCGGTGACGAGCACGAGCACGACCTACGAAGTGCTCACCATCAGCACGGACGTGGGGACGGGACCTCAAGCGTTGGCCACTGGGAAGCATTGCCTCTTCATCAAGGGCAAGTCCAGCGCCACGGCTGGAATCGCTTACAACAAGCTATGCGAAATCTGGCAGGTGCAGCGGTGAGCCGATGCCCTGAAGGCATCCGAAGGCCGGAGGATTACGTGTGCCCATGCGACACCGTGATGATTCCCATTCAGCGAAGCGAGGGGGAACGGCGTAGTCCCTTGGTGTGCGAGTGCCCCACTACCTACGGCAAGGGGTTTCACCATTACTGCAACTACTGTCAACTGCGCGATGCAACCGATGAGAGAAAGGGGCCATAGTGCCATGAGCAGCGGAAACGATGACAGAATCCTGGAGCGCATCGACAAACTCGATAGCGACATGGATACCCGGTTCGAGAAGGTCCACGAAAAGATGGACGGGTTGTCCAACCGCGCTACCGTTACGGAGCGGCTTGTGGACAGGCATGAGGAGCGTCTCGTCACCCTGTTTGGGTGGAGAAAGGTGGTGAACGGGGCCGCAGGCACGATCATCGTCGCCCTGTTCCTGGGGGCTATTGGCTGGGTGGCGTCCAAATTGGTAGGGGGATAACATGGCCTCCGAACCCGCATCACCTCGCTGGGACCGAAACAAGTACGATCCCGAGTATCAGGAAGGTGCCGAGTACAACCCTGAACTCGCGGCGATTCGGAAAGAGGAACTTGAACTGAATCGCAAGTACTTCGATGAAAACTATCCTCCCACCCCTCTTGCGCGTCGCAGGAAGATGTCATGGGAATAGACGACGGCTGGTTTTCGGGCGAAGTGGTGTGCAACATTTGCGGGCGGAAGTGGGTGGCAGTTTATCCACCAAGCGCAGAATTCTATGGGCTGGAATGCCCGGATTGCGGCAGCATGAGTGGGCAATCAGACGATGATTGACGATCCTGACAAGTGGCCTGAATGCCCTCGGTGGCTTCTCTGGCTCTGGATCGGAGTGGGAATTTTCGTCGTAGGGTCAATGCTCTACAGCATCGTCAACCAAGGAATGTAAGGAGTAGGTCATGCGCGAGATCGTGACACACCATGATGGACATGGGCTCATGGAAAGCATCACCATCGAAGCAGGGCCAGACGGACCTGGGGGGGCTGCACATGAATACGTATGTTACACCGATGGAACGATGGGTACCGGACAGGCTACAACTTCTGGTCGGATCGAGATAGCCCGAATCCGGTACCAATGTGGCCCGAGACATGAATCTGGATCGACGCCCGGAATTCTTGATGGTGTGCTTCTCGCCATCATCGCAGACCGGATGGAGAAGTTTCAAGCCGGACCCTACTCGTCTCGTGAGGGGGCATTCGTGCTGACCAAGGTGCAGGAGGCAATGCACTGGCTCAAGGCGCGAGCAGATCGGAGGGCACGTGAAGGGACTTTGGGCAATAATATTCCGGATTCCAAGTAGGCTTCCTTCAAGGAGCAAGTCATGGACCTCAAGAAGATCGGGATGGGCGCTCTGGCCGGGGCGGTCGCCGCGTTCGTCGGCTACCTCAAGAGTGGCAAGGGCAAGGGTGAGGCGTTCGACGTGTCGAAACTGGTGCCAGAGGTCCTCATCGGGGCGCTGATCGGGGCCTACGCCGACTGGAAGGGCATCACGATGGACGAATCTACGCTCGCCCTATCCGCCGCCGTGATCCCGTTTGCCGATTCCGTGATGCAGGTCATCTTCGGATGGGGGAAGAACCGGCTGGCTTCCGTGGGGACCGGGCCGCTTCTGCCTCCGGCGAAGGTGTAGGCGTTCTCCGGTTCCACCCGGCCAAGCCGCATTGACTCATGGATTGGTCTCCGGAGTAGTAGGGATCACCGCCTCGCACCATTTGTAGTGGCAACGGGTACAGCAGCGGGAAAGGTGTTCGGGGCCTTGAAACGAGCGGGGGCACGTGCTATCGTGGCATGACTCGTTGTGGTACGATACGGTGATGTTACTGTGCAGGCACTTGGGGCAGGAACCGGTAGGATCGAAAGGTGGTAGCGTCATGGCTTGGCTTTCCTTGTTGATTCATGGTTTCAAGATCGCGTCTGCCATCGCGGACATCTTCGCCGCGATCCAGAGGAAGCGCGAGTTCATCGAGCAACACAATCTGATGAACGAGGCGGCGCGGGTGGAGGCCCTCACCGCGATCCGCGTTTTGGAAAATGATATCCGGACACTCTCTGAGCCCTTGGCTCTTCGTGCGCGATTCGACAGGTCGATTTCCGAGATCGAGAAGCGGGTACTGGGGGCGGCTCCTGGGACGCGGGTTGAGGATGTGTTGGGCGTGGGAAAAGCGCATTGAGTTCAAGCCAGAAGCGAAATAGGGAATCGTGGAGAGTGAACATGACATTCAAGGCCCGACTAATCTGGTCCCTGATCTTGGTAGTGTCTATTGTGTCTGGCTGTCTCCCCGGCGTCAGACCAGCGCCGCCCGTAGACTTCCCCCGCTTGGTCCTGCCCGAGCCTGTTGTCTTGACGCCCATCTCTGGCCTCCGAGTTGATTCTACCATTCCTGTCCCCGAGAAGGGGATGTTCTTCACGGACGACGAGTTCCGGGAGATTCTCCGCCAGCACGTCGCGCTCCGCGAGTCCGACCGCGTGCTTCGCGCCGAGATCGAGAAGTACGAGTCTTGGGTGAAGTCACGCAATCGGCGAACAAATCCATGATTATCTTCTCTTTGGTGTCCTGTACGTTGCGCATGAACTCTTGATACTCAGGAGACAGCATAAGCCTATACAAGGCAACGTGTTTCCAGTTCATGGGAACGCTCACTCTCCACGCTCCTTTCCCGTCCGGTAGGCCGCGAGGGCGGCTCGGGCTTGGTCCCACGCCGCGCACCACGCGCACGGCTTTCCGGCGAGTTCTCCGTTGTCGTCGTCCCAGATTCCGGGCACGGTGTGACGATGACCTGGAGCGTCGTTGGCGCCGCACTGTCCTCCGTCCTCTTCGGTTCTCAGGTCCTCCAGTGTCTCAATCGCCTCCGCCAGCGCGTCGGCGGCCTGATTCTGGCGGCCGGGCTCAAAATCCGGCAAGATGGGGCTACGCGCTTGCTGCCGCTGCAAGCGTCCCGATAGTTTCTGCCGGTGCGCGTTTGCGTGTTTCACGTTGCCTTCCTTTCGCGGGCTTTGTCCAAGTCCGGGCGCGAAGCCGGATCGGTCCCGGAGCGGGCGCGGATCGCAGCGGCCTCTTTGCGGCATCGGTCGCGGAAATAGGCTACATGCTGTCCCGCCACGCCATCCACCCCGTGTTCAATCCTGCAATCCGCCTCGTTCCCGACATCGTCGAATCGCCTGGCAGCGTTCTCCAGCTCCTCGGCGATGGCGGCGCGGATGGCGTCGCAATTCGGGCACGGACGGGTGTCGCCCCGCAGCCCCACTGATCCGGCGGCGATGCACTGCGGACAGATTCTCTGCCTCGTCATGTCGTCTCCTTTCCTGAAAGTCCCGGCCACCGGACGGGCGCGAGTATCCCGCGCACTAACCCACTCAGGGATTTTGAGTGGTGCCGCTTGTCGCGCTTTCGTCCGGGGCCGGGGTGGTTTCCTCCACCAACTCAGACACATTGACCCCGGCGACTTGCTCCTCGACCGTGAGCTCACACGCGTCGATGTTTCCGGTGAGGCCGGTGAGGTCCCCCCACAGGCCGGTGAGGTCCCCCCGCAGATCGGGAGAGATTTCCCCCCGCAGGCCGGGAGAGATTTCCCCCCGCAGATCGGGAGAGATTTCCCCCCGCAAGTCGGGAGAGATTTCCCCCCGCAGGTCGAGAGAGATTTCCCCCCGCAGTTCGGAAGAGAGGGTCCCCCACAGGCCGGTGAGGTTCCCTCGCAGGTCGGGAGAGATGTCCCCCCGCAAATCGGGAGAGATTTCCCCCCGCAGTTCGGAAGAGAGGGTCCCCCACAGGCCGGGAGAGATGGTCCCCCACAGGCCGGTGAGGTTCCCTCGCAGGCCGGGAGAGATTTCCCCCCGCAGGTCGAGAGAGATTTCCCCCCGCAGATCGGGAGAGATTTCCCCCCACAGGCCGGTGAGGTTCCCCCACAGGCCGGGAGAGATTTCCCCCCGCAGGTCGGGAGAGATGATCCCGAATACTGTCGGATGCAGTGCGCGATCTTTACGCAGCGCACTGACGCCGACGGACTGCGTATGCAGTCTCTTCAGTTGTCTGAGCATGATCATTTCCTTTCCTGAAAGTCCCGGCCGCCGGACGGACGCGAGTATCCCGCGCACTAACCCACTCAGGGATTTTGAGTGGTGCCGCTTGTCGCGCTTTCGTCCGGGGCCGGGGTGGTTTCCTCCACCAACTCAGACACATTGACCCCGGCGACTTGCTCCTCGACCGTGAGCTCAC
>DATDRF010000228.1:0-2417 GCA_035291905.1 Bacteroidota bacterium | reverse complement strand
CAGGCAGAGACACAGAGGAATGATTCGCAATTTCTCTTAGGTTTCTCATATGGCCGTCGAACTCCATATCAATAACCGCCAGACCACGGCGTTACCCGATCTCTCTCTGTTTGAGCATGCGGAGTCGCTCGGTGTGTACGTTCCCACCTCTTGTGTCAAACAGGGAAAGTGCAAAGAGTGCATGGTGGAGATCACTGAAGGGATGGAGCTTCTTTCGGAGAGGACACCCAAGGAATCTCATCTGAAAGGGAGCTTCAGGTTATCGTGCAGAACCACGGTTGCAGGGACCGAGGGGACGGTGCGGTGTCACACGATGCGACGCGGGGAAATGACCATCGAGCGCCAGGCCTTTCATCTTCCGGGAGCCGAACGGAAACCGATGCTTGATTCCTGCGTGACGCGTGACGGAGAACGGATCCTCCTTGACGGAAAAGAGATCGATCGATCGACCGGCCCCATCCATGGAATCGCCATGGACCTCGGCACCACGACCATCGTTCTGCGCCTCCTGAACCTTGAAACGGGCGAGATTGTCGCCGACGCTTCATTTGAGAATCCCCAGCGCTTTGGCGGGTCTGACGTCATGGCGCGTATACAGTACGATACGGACCATCCCACGAAGATCCTCCAGCGCACGCTTGCCGGATACGTGAGCCATGCGATCGAAGCCTTTCCAGTTGACCCTCGAACAATCTATGAGATGGCAGTGGTCGGGAATTCCACGATGCGCGATCTGTTCTTCCGATTGAGCGTCCACTCCATAGGTCAGAGTCCTTACCGGTCCCTCACCGAATTTGAGATGCAGCAAGGACTTCGAAAGACGACCAGCCTTACCGCGAGGCCCGCACGCCTCAAGCTTCCCATTCATCCCGAAGCGCGGGTCTACGGCGCGCCGATCATCAGCGGGCACGTGGGCGCTGACGCGGCGGCATGCATGCTCGCAATCGACCTGATGAATGAGGATCGGCTCGTTGCACTCATGGACATCGGCACAAACACCGAACTCATTCTGGGAAGCAGACATAAGATCTTCGCCGCTTCGTGTCCGGCGGGTCCGGCTTTCGAAGGTGGCGCCATCACGTGCGGCATGCCTGCATTGCCGGGCGCGGTAGAGTCAGTGCAATTCACGAGGAGCGGAGAAATGTCCTATCGCGTCATCGGCGGCGGACTGGCAGAGGGAATTTGCGGTTCGGGATTGATCGATCTTCTGAGCGGACTCATAGAAACGAATGCGCTCAATCCCCTCGGGCGGTTCGAGAATGGCGAGCAGAGTCTTCCGTTGGATTTCAAGTCCGACACCCCCATCGTTTTCACCGAACGGGATATCAATGAGCTGGCGCAGGCAAAAGGAGCAAATGTCGCGGGGCTCCATGTCGTCTTCAGCCAGTATGGCGAGCGGTTTGACGCGGTAGATGCATTCTATCTAGCGGGGGGATTTGGACGAAGGATGAATGTTGCCTCGGCGAAGAGAATAGGCCTCATCCCCAATATCGACGACGCAAAAATCGTCCAAATCGGGAACGCGGCAATCGAGGGAGCATGTATTGCCCTGTTGTCGCGAACAAGGCGCACAGAGCTGGAGGAACTTGTAAAGCGCGTCACGCATTGCAGGCTTGAAACGCATCCCGACTTTTTTCACTATTTTGTCGAGGGCTGCCAGTTCCGCCCAGTGGAATCGCTGAATCTGAATGATGAGGGATGACATCACTTTGCGCTCTTTCCGCCTCCTTTGCGAACTTTGCGGTTAGATCTTAACCGCAAAGAACGCCGAGAAGGCGCAAAGGGCGCAGAGAAAGACAGACAGTATGGTAGTCAACGACACAAATCCGGATACTAATGTCCAGGAACGGGAGTACATGCGGCTCCTGGGTTTTCCGGCCAATCATGAGCCGGGTGAGCGCTCCCGCGAACTCATGGAATGGGCAAGGGCGTGGTATAAGGAAAACGGAAAACCCTGGATCTATGCCCGACGGGCCGCAGAGATCGCCTTGAGCAACGGCCAGGTACGAATTGACAACGAAATGTTTTCGTCAAAGAGACTTCACCATCAGCTCGCCCATGCGGCCGGCGAGGGGGCCATCCTCGCCGCTGTGAGCGCCGGTCCGGAATTGGAAGAACACGCCAGTGAGCTTTGGGAGGAAGGAAAACCCGACGAATATTTCTTCCTGGAAATATTTGGCTCGGCCTTGGTGGAACAACTCATTGCTGCCGCCTCTTTTCGATTCTGCGAATGGGCGGATGGGGAAGGAATGACCGTGCTGCCGCACGATAGCCCGGGCTATCCGGGATGGGAAATCTCGGAGCAGGGGAAACTTCTGGATATCCTGCTCGGAACTGGTGCGATTCCCGGCAAGCTTGAGGCTCTTGAGAGCGGCATGCTTCGTCCCAAGAAGTCGCTTCTGGGGGTTTTTGGAGTC
>DATDRF010000227.1:0-1724 GCA_035291905.1 Bacteroidota bacterium | reverse complement strand
ATGTAGACGTCTTGAGGATCTTCTCTTCGGACCGGGGTTCGACTCCCCGCACCTCCACAATGTTTCTCACGCCTGGGATTCCCACACAAATCCCCCTCCCCGAAAGAGCATGCAACAGACCATTCTAATCGTTGACGATGAACAGGATATCCTCGAACTACTCAAGTATAATCTCGAGAAGGAAGGATACCACACGCTAACGGCAAGCAATGGAAGGAAGGCGATTGAAGCCGCGCGGAAGCGAGTCGATCTGGTTCTCCTCGATGTCATGATGCCTGAAATGGACGGGTTGGAGGTGTGCAAGATCCTGCGGAGCAGAGCCGAAACGGCTGAAATTCCGATAGTGTTTCTCACGGCAAGAGACAGCGAAGTCGACGAGGTTGTGGGTCTGGAGCTTGGTGCCGATGACTACATCATCAAACCGGTGAGGGTTCGCACACTCATTGCGAGGATTAAGCGCACGCTCCGAAGAAGAGCTCCTGATTCGGAACGACAGTCAGCAGAGCCAATCATCGTTGGGGAGATCGAGATCCTTCCGGAGAATTACATTGTCCGCATCTCCGGGCGCGAAGTTCCATTTCCGCGGAAAGAATTCCAGGTCCTTTTATTTCTTGTCCGGCACCCGGACAGAGTTATCAA
The DNA here is from genome assembly GCA_035291905.1 of Bacteroidota bacterium. Lineage (GTDB taxonomy): Bacteria > Bacteroidota > Ignavibacteria > UBA10030 > UBA10030 > JACPLA01. The sequence continues at coordinate 1,085 of DATDRF010000227.1, read as the reverse complement.
ACGCGAAACCCTCCTAAACGAGATTTGGGGAAGGGATGTCTACGTCATCGATCGCACGGTCGATGTTCACATCAGGAAGATACGTGAAAAGTTAGGTAAACACGCTGAACTGATTGACACTGTTAAGGGGGTAGGGTATCGCTTTAAGAAAGAGCTTGATTGAAATCCATCCGCACAAAAATCACTCGTACCTCGATTCTTGTTTCCGTCGGACTCATCGTCCTCATTCTTCTACCGCTCGGGATAGCAGTCGAAAGCTACTTTTTTGATCACCTCGTATCGCAGCTAAGAGTTGAAGCAGGAATCATTGCTTCGGTCATTCGTGATCGGAGTGATGCTCCCGATTGGGAGCGTCTCAAGAGTCTGCTTCTCTCGATCTCAGATTCGAGCGGAATGCGAATAACGCTGATTTCCGATTCTGGAGTTGTCCTTTTTGAATCTTCTGTACCAGAACAATCGTGGCCTGACATGGAGAATCATCTTATGAGGCCTGAAGTCACTGAGGCGATGGCTCGGGGAATCGGCGCAAATTTCCGGCATAGCGGGACACTCGATCTGGACATGGTGTACGTCGCAAGAGTCATCTCCGAAGGGCCCGTTGACGTTCGTCGCTCGGACACACTCCGGTTCGTGCGCGTTGGATATACCGCGACGGAAGTCAATCGCATGCTGTGGAGAATCAGGCTGATGGTTCTCGTCGGCGGAGTCATTGCCATTGTGGTGATCATTTTCGTCAGCAGATCGGTGGCTGCACGGATATCGGGACCCATTGTCGAAATCGGCGGAATTGTCAGGGAGATCAAAGGGGGTGATCTCAGCCGGGAGTTGCCGGTACGCACACAGGACGAAATTGGGAGGTTGGCAGAGCTTATCAACGAAATGACGGCCAAAGTGCGGCAAGACATTGAGCAGTTGCAAAAATTGGAACTATTCCGAAGTGAATTTCTGGGGAATGTTTCCCATGAACTTCGGACGCCCATTTTCTCGCTCAAGGGGTTCCTCGAGACCCTCCTCGAGGGCGCACTCAATGACCCGAAGGTCAATCGAACCTTCATCGAAAAAGCCTACCACCACGCCAGCCGACT
>DATDRF010000226.1:0-2796 GCA_035291905.1 Bacteroidota bacterium | reverse complement strand
GGCTTTGGCAGCGACGAAGACCGCCATCCCGAACGGATGGAGCATTTCGGCATGACAACTGTGGAAGCGATGTCCGCAGGCTGTATCCCGGTCGTCATCAACAAGGGCGGGCAGAAAGAAATCGTTGAGCACGGTACTTCCGGTTTTCTCTGGAACACGCTCGATGAGCTTGCCGATTTCTCGGCCAGGATCGCGCGCAATGAGATTCCGCCAGCACCGCTCCGACGCCAGGCGCGTCAACGGTTCAAACACTTCTCTGTGAAACGATTCCAGTCAGAGGCTGGTCGACTTTTTTCTCCTCTGTTGGCAGAGGAACCATGACGAAACAAGCTTGCTATCGTGAGTGATTTTACCGATTTTTCTGACCGTGAGTGATGTTCGCTCACGCAGGAAAGCAGGACCGCATAACGACAACACGATCGGAACCATGAATCACACTGACAAAGAACATCCCCTTATCCCACAACGTTATCAGCACGCGGCCACTTTGGCTGTGATCCTGTTGAGCCTGTTCGTTTTCTTCCGCGAGATTGTTTTTGAGGGAAAGATCCTGCTCGCAGCTGACGACATCGGGCCTCAGAGTTTCTCAACGTTCGTTGAAGATGCGGCCCGGCAGGAGGTTTTTCCTCTCTGGAATCCGTATATCTTCTGTGGAATGCCCGCATACGGCAGCCTGATGGTGATCGGAGATCGGACGTTTGATCTCGCCGCTTTCTTGTGGAGTATGGTGGAAAAAATCGGCAGCGCCATTTTCATGAACCCGCAGAACGGATGGTCCATTTTCTATTATTTCCTGATGGCCGCAGGAGCCTACTTCCTGGCCTTCAGAAAGACCGGGCAGAAAATCCCCTCCCTCATCTCGGCCCTTGCGACCATCTACTCCATGTACATAATCATTTGGGTCATGGACGGCCACGGGTCAAAACTCCTCGTGATGTCTTTTTTTCCTCTTATCCTGCTCCTTGCCGACAGGCTTACTGAGCGGTTCTCTTTGCTTGATGCATTGTGCCTCGTCCTCGTTCTCCATTTCGCACTGAATGGCGCCCATATTCAGATGCTTTTCTATACCTTTTTGACCGCAGGGATCTATTTTCTCTATTCCATTATCAGAAGCTTTGTAAAGAAGGCCGACTGGAAAATGCCGGTTATCGCTGGGGCGGTCTTCACCGCTGCCACACTCCTGGCATTCACGATGGCTGCAGACCGTTACCTCTCATTGCTCGAGTACACCTCGTATTCCATACGCGGCTCAGCGCCCGCCGTCCCGTCGATGGCTGATGCGGCATCAAAGTCCACCGAGGGAGGACTCGACTATACCTACGCGACCAACTGGTCTCTCGGGATCGGTGAGGTTTCTACGATGGTTGTGCCTTCGCTCTATGGTTTCGGCACACATGAATATCAGGGCCCTTTGACCAACAACCAGCCTTTCAAGATCAACACCTATTTCGGCCCGCAGCCTTTCACCCAGGCGCCGCAATACATGGGGGTGGTCGTGCTCGTCCTCGCCGTCGTTGGATTCTGGCGAAACCGAAAAGTGCCGTTCGTGCAGTTTCTCGCCATCACCATTGTCTTCTCCATGCTCGTCGCCTTCGGTAAGGAATTCCCGGTCGTTTATGATCTGATGTTCAAGTACGTCCCGGGATTCAACAAGTTCCGTGTACCGTCGATGATCCTTGTGCTGGTTCAGATGATGACCCCGATTCTCGCGGCATATGGAATCGCTTCGTTCCTGGAGCGCCGCGACCATGCGTTCACTCCTTTGGAGCAGAAGCGATGGAAGTATGTGCTGGGGGGCCTTGGGGCCGGATTCCTGCTCTCTCTTGCCACGCGCGGCGCTGTGATGAGCATCTACACGTCGATGTTCGGTTCGCAGGCGACACAGCATTACATACAACAGGGATATGACACACGCATTGCAGGGGAAATCTTCAAGATTGTCGCAAACCTCGTGGCAACCGATGTTGCCATCGCCTTTGGTCTCCTGTTAGCCGGACTTGGAGCCGCCTATTTCTATCAACGTCAGAAGATCAAGCTGACCACATTTACCGCGGTTCTCGCCCTGGCTATTGTGATCGACCTGTGGCATGTGAATACCAGGCCGATGGAACCTCAAAGCCAGCAGCTCCGGCAACAGGTTTTTACAGAGCCCGGATACGTCGATCTCCTCCAGCAGGACAGCACTCTCTATCGCGTGCTCGAATTTCAAAACGGGGTTCCGCCATTCGACAACAAGTATGCCTATTGGCGCATTGAAAGCGCGTATGGATACCACGGGGCAAAGATGCGCCGCTACCAGGACCTCGTCGACGTGGTGGGCCTCCAGAATCCCGCGCTCTGGCAGATCATGAACGTCAAATATATCATCACAGACCGGCCTGATTCGAGCAGGTGGCTGGGACTGATCTATGACACTCCCGAGAAGAAAGTATATGTGAACCGTACCGTTCTGCCGAGAGCGTTCTTTGTCAACCGGTACGAGGTTGCGGACGGCCGCGAGGTTTTGACCAAGATGGCTGACAGAGGATTCGATCCGAGGGACGTTGCATACCTCGCAGAAGATCCGCAAGTGAGGATCGACCCGCCTCTGCCGGGAATGGAGGCATCGTTCGTCACTCATGACATACAGTACCTCCGCATGAGCGTCCGAAACCTTGGCACCAACCTGTTGTTCTTGAGCGAGGTCTACTACCCCGAAGGATGGAAGGCGTTTCTGGACGATGCGGAGATCAAGATCCATCGTGCGAACTACCATTTCCGAGCCGTGATCGTCCCTCCGGGTACTCATACGCTGGA
>DATDRF010000225.1:0-5127 GCA_035291905.1 Bacteroidota bacterium | reverse complement strand
CGTATCGCATACAAGGAGCTTATTCGCTGGCTGCAGGAGGACTACGGAATGAGCATGATGGATGCTTATCAGGTCTGTTCGCAGGCCGGCATTCTCGATATTGCGCAGGCGGTGGACCCGAACTATACGGCTGTGGCCAAGATCTCGAAGAAACTCTTGCCCAAACGTCTGGCATACGGCGGAATACACCAACGATTACGGAATGCAAACAAATAAACGTCAGGAGATATCATGAAGAAATCACTCAAACGTCGTGACTTTCTCAAGTCCACAGCTGCACTTGGAGCTGCGGCGATTGTCGGAAATTCCGCTCGTGCAGCCGAAAGCATTGAACTCGCCGCTCCGGACGCGGTGAAGCCGATAGTGATTGCGAGTGCAAACGGGATGATGGCGACGGCGAAGGCGATGGAGCTCATTCAGCAAGGTACTGATGCCCTCGACGCGGTCATAGCGGGTGTCAACATTGTAGAAGATGATCCGAACGACAACAGTGTAGGGTATGGCGGTTTGCCGAACGAAGAAGGAGTCGTGGAGCTCGATTCTTCCGTCATGCACGGACCGACCGGGCGAGGCGGTGCCGTGGCGTCGATCCGCAACATCAAGAATCCTTCGAAAGTGGCGAAACTGGTCATGGAGCGGACCGACCACGTGCTCCTGGTCGGCGAGGGTGCATTGCGGTTTGCGAAGGCTCACGGTTTTCAGGAAATGGATCTGTTGACGGATAAGTCAAGGGAGATATGGCTGCGTTGGAAAGAGAATATGAGCACGAAGGACGACTGGTTTCCCCCGCACAATGTCGATGCAAACGACATCGGAGCGAACTGGAGGTTTGACGAACGTGTCACGGGGACCATCAACTGCGATGCGTTGGATCTGAACGGCAACATATCCGGCTGCACGACGACGAGCGGCCTCGCGTTCAAGATTCCGGGCAGAGTGGGTGATTCACCGATCCTCGGAGCCGGGCTTTATGTGGATAACGAAGTGGGAGCTGCAGGTTCAACAGGAAGGGGAGAGGCGAACCTTTTGTCGTGCGCGAGTGTTATGATCGTCGAGTACATGCGCCAGGGGAAGTCGCCCGAAGAGGCTTGTCTCATGGCCTGCAAGCGTATCGCGGCACAGACCAAGATGCGCCACCTGCTTGATGATACCGGCAAGCCTAATTTCAACGTCAATTTCTATGCCATTAACAAACGAGGCGAGCACGGCGGAGGTGCCATTTGGAAAGGCCCTCAATACGCAGTGAACACGGGTGAGAAGGAAAGCAGGAGAGTTGACTGTGCGTATCTTTTCAAGAAATAGACAGGAAATACAGTTCTATGCCGTGGATTATCGCAACAACATTGACGGTCTTTGTGCCGTTGATCCTGGTGTACTTGTACATCGGCAAGCGAATTACAGCCGCAGTTGTAGCGATAAGAAACCGGGACAAGAAGAGGGTCGGGCGAATCGTCTTTGGCGTCATTCTCTATGTTAATCTTTACCCGCTTCTTTTCCTTGCCGCATTTTTGATTGCAGGTCGAACACGTATCCCTGCATTTTCGGGAGAAAGTTTCGTGCTCGACCTTTTCTTTACCTACCCCTTCTGGTTCGGTCTGGTTATTGCTGTCCAATTGGCGTTGGTTTTCCTCCTTGCGGATGCAATCCGATTGTTTCTTCGTATTGTCTCGCCGGCCCGAATAACCGAGTGGAAACGAATTCATGCTCAGGCAATCCTAGCGGTTGTCGGTGTTCTGACAATCTATTCAGTGTCGATCATCGTGAAGGACACATGGACCGTAAGAATCGCAGAAAAGACGGTCCGACTTTCTGAAAAGGCAGCTTCATTGTCGGGCACGAAGATCGTGGTTGTTTCAGATGTGCAGGGAGACGGAAGAACCGATGGGGACGTCCTGGCAGATTATGTGGAGCAAATCAATCGGCAGAATCCCGATCTTGTCCTGTTTGCAGGAGATCTTGTTACCTCCGGAGAAGGTTACATCGAGTCAACAGCCCGAATCATGGAGGGGGTGAAGGCACCGTACGGAAAGTACGCAGCTGTTGGGGATCACGACATGTTCTCCAACAAAGGATTTGTGATTCGAGAGATGAGGAAGGCCGGATTTGTCATTGCAGACGATACGACAGTGACAGTTCCCGTTCGGAACGGAGAGATCGGAATCTCGCTCGTAACGAGAACGTACATGCAGAGCCCGAAAGAAGAACGCCTTGATGAGATCGCAAACGGAAACAAAGCCCCCTTCCGAATTTTCCTGGTACACCAACCGGCAGAATACCTCGTGGAGTTTGCTTCGCGGCAGGGGTATGATCTCTTTGCCGCAGGACATACCCATGGCGGCGGCGTGGCGTTTGGGATTCCGGGCCTCTGGACATTCTCTCCGGCGAATCTGGAGGGAAGATATGTCAGCGGTTTTTACGAGAATGATGGGATGGCAGTCGTTGTCACAAATGGAATCGGCATGACACTCGCTCCAATAAGGTATCATGCGCCATCGGAGATCACTGTGCTTAACCTGGTTCGGTGACGCCATGGATTCTCCTGAGCGGAAGAGAAGGCAAATGTCGGAAGGTCCTGCAAAACCCTGGTTTGTCGAGTTTCCGTCAAGCATGATCCTGGAGATGCGCGGAAGCGACGGGTTGGATCTCTTGCAGAGAATCTCTACGAACGACATTTCGAAACTAGCTCTCAATTCGTGGACCCGGACCGTTCTTACGAACGACAAGGGGAGAATGATAGACGTGTTGTGGATTGGCAAAGCCCAGGACGATCTGCTTCTTCTCCTCAGCGGAACGTATTCGGAACAGAAAAGCAGGGAATGGATCGAGAAGTTCATCATCATGGAGAATGCAAAGATCTCGGCGTCGGTTGAAAGGTTTAGCCATATTCTTGTGGTGGGGTATTCTGATGTACGTCCGGAGAACTCTCTCATGCGATTTGCGGAAGAATGGGGTGAGGCGAGTTTTCTTCACCTGCTCGTGAATGAGAATGCGCGTGATGGAACAATTGAGAGCCTTATGGGGCAGAATGCCGAGAGAAGATCCATCGAAGAGTATGAGGATTACCGAATTTCAGCAGGAATTCCCCGCGGGGGACATGAGATTACGCAGGAGTATAATCCCCTGGAGGCAGGGCTGGAACATTTGATAAGCTGGACCAAGGGTTGTTACATCGGGCAAGAGGTGATAGCTCGACTCGATACGTACAAAAAGGTCCAGAAGCATCTCATGAAATTTACCGTTTCAGAGAGGATTTCGATGCTGCCGGCCCGGATCTTCGGACCGTCGGGTGAGATAGGTACGATGACGAGCATGACACAGAGGGCTCCGTTCCTGGGACTTGGGTATCTTGCAACGAAGCAAATTGATGCCGGCGAAGGAATGTTTGTGTCAGCAGGAAAGAGTCGGATACAGGTGACCATAAAGGACTAGCTCGATGGAGACGTACGTCAAGATCACGAAATCATCGAAGGAAGAGGTCTACAAGGAGATAATTCCGCAGATCAGTTCCCTGCTTGAGGGGGAGGCAGACCCGACAGCGAATCTGGCGAACGTTGTGGCGGTTCTGAAAATGGCCTTTCCCTCTAAGGTCTCATGGGTAGGTTTTTACATCCTCAAAGAGGGAGAGCTGGTCCTGGGTCCGTTTCAGGGCAGGCCGGCATGTGTCCGGATTCAGGTTGGGAAGGGGGTATGCGGAACTGCTGTGGCTCAAGGAAGGTCGATCATTGTGCCAAATGTGGAGGAATTTCCCGGGCACATCTACTGTGATCCTGATTCCCGCTCCGAGATCGTCGTCCCCATCTTCAACCAAGGGAAGGTAAGGGGGGTATTAGACTTGGATAGTCCCCGGGTCGGCTCATTCGATGAGATTGACAAAAAGTATCTTGAGGTAATAGTCGAGAAGGCCGCCATTTATGTTTCATAAATCCTATTTAGATTCCATGAAGATTATCTTAACCAGTTGAAATATAAGAGAATAATCTATTATGAAGAAAGTGAAATCAAGGCCTATCAAGGCATACAAGAATGACGAGTTTCTCAACAGTCCCGACGGACGGAGTATCAGAATCATCTCCGAGTTCCTGGAGCCGCTGCGACGTTTTCGGTACTACGGAGTGCGGGATACGATAGTCTTTTTCGGTTCAGCAAGGACAAAATCGCCCCTGATCACACGAAAGCGCCTCAAATCTGTGGAGAGACGATTCAAGAATGTACGCATGCCCTCCGCCAAATTGCGTGAAAATCTTCGCAACGCGAGGATGGATGTGGAGATGTCGAGGTATTACGACGATGCGGTGAAGCTTTCCAAGATGCTCGCCGGGTGGTCAAAGAAACTGTTTCACCAGAATCGTTTCGTGGTATGCTCCGGTGGCGGTCCGGGCATCATGGAGGCCGCGAACAAGGGAGCTGCCCTGGCAAAAGCCCGATCGGTTGGGCTCAACATCAGTCTTCCGTTTGAGCAGAGCCCGAACCCGTTTATTTCCGATGAGTTCAATTTCGAGTTTCACTACTTCTTTATGCGCAAGTTCTGGTTTGTCTATTTGGGTAAGGCGTTCGTCATGTTTCCAGGCGGATTTGGGACTTTAGATGAGATGATGGAAGTGCTTACACTGTTGCAGACTAGCAAGATTAAGAAGAAGGTAACTCTAGTCCTCTACGGCCGCCAGTATTGGGAGTCCGTTATCAACTTCAAGGCGATGGTTCAGCATAATGTGATCAGTGCTGACGATCTGAATCTTTTCACATTTGCCGACACACCTGAAGAGGCGTTCAAGCATCTTGTTCATGAGCTGAGGAAGAACTATCCGAAGGAGACCACTGAAGGGGTCGGTCAGATTTTTGCGTAGGGTTTTGGATGGCGCGATGAAGGCGCAGAGCAGAAACATTGGAAACGGGGAAGTTTTTTATTATATTTCAGAGAGTAGATCCTGAATCAGGGGGTGACTTGGCTTCGACGGGGATGAGGACGCTCAGGACTGCATACCGTGGTCTCCGTGTCCACGTTAAACAAGCGGTAAACAATCAAGTGCCAACTACAACTACGCACTGGCTGCTTAATTAATTAGGCAACCCGTTCTCTTGGTTTCTCTCCCATCGGGAACCTTGAGAACGTCGCTCAGATGGGATAGT
>DATDRF010000224.1:0-2503 GCA_035291905.1 Bacteroidota bacterium | reverse complement strand
TTAGACTACAACGCAGAGTCGCACCCGCCCGACCGAACACGAACCGACCTCGCAACGGTCGTTCGGGCGGGAAGGACGCAGACCTGCCTGCTCTACGAGTCTTACGACTCGATAGAGTCGTAGACCGAAGTGATTCATTCACCATTTCAATACAGCGGAATGGTCGGCACGCATGCAGGGATTCGCAGAGAACAACAGAATCCGGAAATCCTCTGCCTGCCCCGTTCTTTCTACGGGGCGACCTCTGCGCCTGCCTGCCGGCAGGCAGGCCTTTGCGTTGAAACTTTCAATCAAACTGATACCCTACCGATTGACTCGAAAACTTGACAATCAGAAGTGATTTCGGTATCATGCTCATGACATGAAATTTGGAGGCCGCTGAGATGGGACGCGTGAAAGTGTTGATGTTTTCCCTGCTTGTCGTTTCGGTGCCGTTGATGGCTCAATTCAAACAGCAGGTTGAGTCACGTCCGAGCGTAAGCGAATCGCTGGTGCGTCCCCAGAACTCCAATTTCCTGTTCGGATGGTTTGATCCCAGCCAGCTCTCTTTCCATCACAGTTATTCTCTTTCGTACATGAATGTGGGCGGACAGGGACTTTCGCTCGGGGTTCTCACCAGCAGCCTGTTCTACAAGTTCTCGGAGCCGCTCGATGTTCAGTTCGATGTGAGTATGCAGCATTCGCCCTTCAGTTCCTTTGGCAACACGAAGGACCTGAGCGGAATCTACCTGAGCAGGGCGCAGTTGAACTATCGGCCTTCGGAGAACATGCTTTTTCAGATCCAATACAGCCAGCTGCCGACAATGTACTGGTGGGGAATGAATCGTCCGTCGATGTTTTACAACGGAAGGGGAAACTTCGACGAGGAGCAGCACTGAAAACAAGGCTTGTTCAGGCAGTATTGAAACCGGGCGCCCTCGCCGCCGCTGAGGCCGTTCGGTTTTTGCTTTTTTGCTGCAGCGTTCATCAGCATGGTTGATCGAGAACACTTTTCACCGCAATCACATCCAACCGCAACTCCCCAGGCTGTCCCGCCCCGGCATTCACGTTTCCGTTCCTTGGTTCGGTTGCTTCTTTTCGGAGGTGTGCCGCTTGCGGTCGTGGTATTGATTCTGACTGCGATCTTCTCCGGAGGGTCGTCGGAATCCGAGGTTCTCGTCAATGACAGGCCCCACACGATTCAGCTCGATGTCCTCAATGGGACGGGGTAGGCAAAACTGGCACAACGGTTGACGGATTACCTGCGCAGCCGCGGATTCGATGTGGTGGAAATGGGAAACTATGCAGGCGAACTTGAGAACACCCTGGTCATCGACCGTACGGGCAACAGAGAGGCTGCGGTCCGCGTGGCCCAATCGCTCGGCATCCCGGAAGAAAAGGTGGTACAGAAAATCGACAAGACGCTCTATCTTGATGCATCTGTCTATATCGGCAAAGACTATCGAACTCTCGCTCCATTTAAATAAGACGGAGGAAATGGATTGACTGCACGAATGCTGGCGAAAAAAATTTCTGAGCTCGCTCTCTCCAAGAAAGCCTCCGATGTCCTGATGATGGACCTCCGGAAAAAGAGCTCGGCAGCCGATTTTTTTGTGGTATGTACAGGCGATTCCGAGCCGCAGGTGAAGGCGATCGCCGATGCAATTCGCGACGGCATGGAAATGAAAGGAATCGACGCATGGCATACCGAAGGGTTTCATGCCCGTCAATGGATTCTTCTGGACTATGTCGACGTCGTCGTGCACGTGTTTCACAAGGAGCTGCGAACATTCTATAACCTCGAAAGGCTCTGGAGCGATGCGAAGATGCACCCAGTACAGGATGCCGGGAAGACTGTGAAGGTTCTTCCGGCTCCCAAAAAGAAAAGCACTCGCAAACGTGCTCCGAGCCGCCGCGCCTCAGCCTGAGTACCTCGCTCATGATTTCCTATCTCGAAGACCAGATCAAGAAAGCCCTCGCCGTGCTCAAGTACGGTGACGGGATCAATCCGACCTTCGACCAACCCAATCTCGAGGAGCATGGTGATCTTACCACAAACATCGCGATGGTTCTGGCAAAAGCGCTTGGGAAGAAACCGAGGGCCCTCGCGGAGGAAATTGTCCATGCGTTAAAGCTCGATCCCGCCCGGGTTGCGCGCGTCGAAATTGCGGGTCCGGGATTTATCAATTTCTGGTTTGCCGAATCCTACTACACGGGAAGTCTGCGCACGGTCTTTGAACAGGCGAAGTCGTTCGGCCGGTCGGAAATCGGAAAGGGGAAGAAAACCCAGGTCGAGTTCGTTAGCGCCAATCCCACGGGGCCGCTCAGCGTCGGCCACGGACGCCAGGCGGCAATTGGAGATACGCTCGCGAATCTCCTTGAATGGACCGGGCACTCCGTTACGAGGGAGTACTACTATAATAATGCCGGCCGGCAGATGAGAAAACTGGCCGAGTCGACCCTTGCGCGGTATCGTCAGTTGTTCGATCCCGGGGCCCCGTTCCCCGAAGATGGATACCAGGGC
>DATDRF010000223.1:0-9302 GCA_035291905.1 Bacteroidota bacterium | reverse complement strand
CTCCCATATCAAGATTGATGTGCACGTTGCTCTTGAGACGAATACTGCCGCTTAAATAGGTTCCGGGCGGCAGGTAAACGGTTCCGCCGCCGGCTTTGACGCAGGCTTCTATTGCCCGATTAATCGCCGGGCTGTCGAGAGTCTTTCCATCTCCCGTGGCCCCGAATGAGCGCACGTTGAATACCGAGGCCTGCGATTGAACGCTGCTCTGCGACAAGACGATGCCGGAGAGCAGGAAGCAACAGCACACTATTGCATGTGATCGTAGAAGCATTTCACGTCTCCTGTGAGTAACAATAGAATTCAAGGCCGAAAGAGAAGTTTATACTCCATTCCCGCCTTCATATTCAGCTGTATCACACCTTCCTTCCCCGCAGGCACCTGAAGCTCCTTGCCATCCTCCAGAACCGACGAGATCGTTTGTTCTCGAGGTGCCCTAAGCCGACGAACTCCGTCGGTTGCGGGATTCAGGGTCACTTTCATTGCTTTTCCCTTCGACCATTCAATATCGACACCCACAGCACCCCTCGCGCGAAGCCCCCTCACCGACCCGGTACCCCAGGCTCTCGGAAGGGCAGGCAAGAAACTGATTTCGCCGGCATGACTTTGAAGAAGCATCTCTGCAATTCCGGCGGTCCCCCCGAAATTCCCGTCGATCTGAAACGGAGGATGGTTGTCGAGCAGATTCGGAAATGTGGATTTGGCCAGCAATGCAGCAAGGTTCTCATGAGCATGATCTCCCTCCTCAAGCCGGGCCCAGAAATTGATAATCCACGCCCTGCTCCAGCCGGTGTGCCCGCTTCCCGCCTTCAATCTTCGCTCCAGGGAGGTGCGGGCGGCTTTCGCAAGCCCGGGAGTGCCGCGAAGCGTGATTTGATTCCCCGGATGCAGGGCGAAGAGATGAGAGATGTGCCGATGCCCGGGATCAGGCTCTTCGTAATCCTCAAGCCATTCCTGCAGCTGTCCGTGCCTCCCAATCTGCAGTGCCGGCAAACGACTGCGCGCCGCGGTAAGACGTTCGCGAAATTCACCATCCACGCCAAGCAGTTGTCCTGCCTCGATGACCCGGCTGAATAATGCATGCGTGATTTCGATATCCATCGTCGGCCCCATGCAAAGCTTTGCGGTCGTTCCGTCGGGCGCTTGATAGCGGTTCTCCGGAGAAATTGAGGGACCGGTAATCAATCGACCCTTTCCATCCTCAACGAGGTAGTCCAGCAGAAACTCGGCCGCCTCTTTCATTGCCGGATAGGCCCTCCTTGCGAGAAAGACGCTGTCATGAGTAAAGTCAAAGTGATCCCACAGATGGAGACTCAGCCACGCCCCGCCCATCGGCCACACTCCGGCGTGAACTCCATCGATTGGAACTGCGTCCCCCCACAGGTCCGTATTATGGTGGATGACAAAGCCTCGCGCATTATAAAGATTCTTCGCAACTCTGCGACCGTCTTCGCGCGCGTTGTCAAGAAGATCGAAGAGGGGCTCATGGAGTTCCGACAGGTTGCAGACCTCGGCAGGCCAGTAGTTCATTTCCGTGTTGATGTTGATCGTGTACTTGCTGTCCCATGCGGGCTCAAGTTGATCGTTCCAGACTCCCTGGAGATTGGCCGCCATGGTTCCCGGACGACTTGACGAAATGAGAAGATACCGTCCGAACTGAAAATAGAGTTCCTCGAGGCCAAGGTCTGTTCCTCCCGCCTGAACGCGCTTCAATCTCTCGTCAGTTGGAAGATTCACTGGTTTGGACGAGAGGCGGAATTCCACGCGCTTGAAGAGTCTCTGATAGTCAGCGACATGCCTGGAGAGCAGCTCCGCATACGGACCTTTCAATGCCTCAAGATATTGCTCCGCGCGCTCAGCCGGATCAACGCCGCGATAGTTTGTCGCCGCAGAGAAAACAACCATCGCAGCATCTGCCCCCTCCAGTTTGGTATGATCCTCACGCAGGGAAAGCCGTCCGCCTTCCGGCTGAATCCACAAGCTGCCGTAGAAACTCACGCCAACCTTCGGTTCATCCGGGTGCCTGGGGCCGCGAATAATCGCCTCCCCTTCGATCCCGAGCCGGCCAGGACCCAATTCAAGCGTGTTTGCGTCGTGTTCCCTCGTGAGCGTTGCATCAAAGGTGATCCGTCCAGGCCTGTCACACGTCAATCGAACCACAATCACCTGATCGGCAGCGCTCGAGAATGCTTCTCGTTGAAATACCGCGTCTCCAACCCGATATCGAACCCGCACAACTCCCGAATCAAGATCGAGTTCCCGACGATACTCGGTCACCTTGGCATGACCGGGAAAGTCCATCACCAAATCGCCCAAGGGCTGATACGGAGGCATTCGTTTTGGCACCGCAATCATCGTCCTCTGTGCAAGCGACTCGGCTTCAACTGGTTTTCCGGCAAAGAGAAGGCGGCGGACTTCTGCGAGGCTTCCTGAACCTAACGGATTATTCCGATCCCGCGCCTCGCCTGCCCAGATCGTCTCTTCGTTCAGTTGAATCCGTTCGGTGTCTGTCCCGCCAAAGACCATTCCACCCAACCGGCCGTTGCCGACCGGGAGCGCCTCGTTCCAGGTCTTTGCAGGTTGGCGATACCACAGGACAAGCCGCCGGGCCCTTGTCTCATCCCTCGTTGGCTTCTCCTGAGCCGGGAGAAGGGAAACCAACTGCAGAGCAAGCGAAAACAGCAGCAATCGGGCCATGTGACGATAACTGATCATCTTGTGGCGATCCTCAGAATCGGTTATTGTCTCCTCATTCTTACAACGGCGGCAGTCGCCGCGGGAATCTCTACGACGATTTGCCTGTTTCCTGACTCACTGGGCAGGGCTTTCCACTTTCCCTCCCATGCGGCATCTTCACTTATTTGGGCGCCGGCCAGCGTAATCCCTGATGCCGCCGCAATACTGCCTCCCGGGGCGGAAAGGACAACAATCTCCGGATCGAAAAATGCATCGATCCCCTGCAACAAGACCTTTGTATCTCCGTCCACAGAGCGCGTTTCCTTGTTGATGAGGGTGACGTACAAATCTCCATTGTCTGATAAAACCCCGTATGCCGATACGTTCTTGGTCCCGGCATTGGAAACGACGACCGTGGGAACCGTCCGGCCATGAGAGCCGAGGTCAAATGCCTTTATTGCATAACCAAGCGGACGGACCCAATATCCCTTCGGTGAAGTCGTGAAAACTGCATAGTGACACCTGTTATTGGCATCACCTGCCGCAACGCTGTCGCCTGTATGGAAATTCAGCCCTGCGGCTCCGTGGAAGGCCCACCAATAAAGGAAGTCAAGACCCCATAGGGCCGCAGCAAAGCTGTCGCTGACTCCCTCAGCTCCACCGTGAAAGAAGTTGTTTGTTTCCTCGATCCTGTATGTCAGGCCCTTCGCCTTGACTGCAGGGACAAAAGTCTCTGAAAAATCGGCATAGGAATCAATCCAACGGGTCGACAGCATCGCTTCTCGTGCGGCTGCCTGATCCTTCACATTCCTCCCGCTTCCTCCCGGATACGCATGCTGAGCGATGAACTCGATATATCCCTTTTCGGCAAAGTCCTCGGCAAAATCCTTCGACCAGCGGCTCCTCCCTGGCGTCGCATTAGGACCGCAGAATTTCGCATCCGGCGCATAAGCCGGCGATGCAATGAGGACGGCATATCTCTTCCACTCGTCCCGGTATTTCAGATACTCAGCCGCAAAGACGTTCGGCTCGTTGCCGATGGCGAAACATTTCAGATCGGCCCCATGTCGCTCCATGATGTACTTCGCCGTTTCTGCCGCTTGATGCGGATTCCCTTCCCGGAGACGAAAAGTGTATATGACTTTCACTCCTGCCTTTTGCGCGAACGCAAACAGATTGTCGATGTCGGCATGCGACGGAATCGCAATCGTTCCCCTATCCGCAGTGTTTCCCCCAATGCGCAGACTTCTGATGCCGAGAGTTCTGAACAATGCGACAAGATGCTCGTTCTGTGCACTGAAATAGTAAGTGCCGTCGGGATTCGGAAGAACTCTCGCTGTCTCGAAACTCAGGCCCAGAAAATCTTCAGAGATGAGCGCGCCAGGTTGGCTAGCATCGACCCGAATCGTGACGGCAGACTGACTCCACAGTGCGGCAGAGAATACGGCCGTTGCCATTATCATTGCAGCGGCCCTCAAGTGCCTCCCAAGTTTCATTGCACATTCACCTTCTCGAGCAATTCTCTCTCCATGAGCGCTGACACCCAAAGGAAGCCACCGACAGCCTCTTTTGCGTTGAGCACTCGAGTCACACTCACGTATGTCTGATAATCCTTCTTCACCGTGATGCCGTCACCACCCCCTCGTACGTCCACCAACCCGTGATCGTTGACCTCGACAAAGCTGAGAACGCTTTTGTACCCTTTCGTCACTGCGGTCGCGTATTCTTCCCCTTTGATCAATCCGAGATCGATTCCACGCTTTAATGAATAAACGAACATCGCTGTCCCCGATGGGTCGATCCAGTTTTCAGGTTCGGTTCCCTTGTCCATAATCATGAACCAGCCGCCTGTTGACGCGTCCTGCGTTCGGATAAGGCCTGCTGCCAGTCTCCGGTAGATATCGTTTACTTCCTCTCTCTTGGGGTGATCGGCTGGAAGCACCTCCAGTGCCTCGACCAGAATGAGGGCGTACCAACCGAGCCCCTCGCTCCAAACCTCGGGAGAAACCCCGGTCGCCGGATCGGCCCAGGCCGTTTTCTCCGGTTGTGCACTCCATGCATGATAATAGAGTCCCGAGTTCTCTTTCAGACAATGTTTGGCAAAGACCGTGATCTGTTTTGTCGCTTCGTCAAAGCAATATTCGGCGTCTCCAATTGATTTCGCATATCGAATGACGAACATCTGACCCATGAATACGCCGTCGATCCACATGTTGGCAGACCTGTTCCCGTGCCAGAACTGACCGTCGCTCCGGGGGTAATCATCGAGAGCGCGCCGAAAATGACTCGCCGCCGTCTTGTAACGTTCGTCGCCGGTGTACTCGTACATTGCAGCAACGCTGCTCCCCGTCATGAAATTATCAAGATTCGTTAGCTTGTCTCCAAGGAACTGCCCATGCTCATTCACAAACTGATCGACGTAGCGTTTCATGTAGCCGAGATACCGCGGGTCTCCTGTTGAACGATAGAGCATCTCGAAACCGTGAAAAACATACCCTTGCATGTAAGTCCAGTCCTTCCAGTACGCTTCCCTGTAGTCGGGGTATCGTTCCATGATTGTTTCGGCTGTGGCAATCGACCAGAACCGGGGAGATGTACCTTGTTTGTAGTCTAGACGCGCCCCGGGAAGGCCGGGTGAAGTTCCCCGTCGAGCCTGCGGAGGCGGGGGTTGCTGCGATTGAGTTGATTCCGGAAGGACTTGTGCAGACGCTGCATCGTCCGGGATAATGAACATCATCCAGACGAGGAGGGCAAAGAGAATTCTTATAGGATCAGTCGCAGATTTCCTGAGCATTGAGAGCTTTTGTTCGTCATCATGTGTCCCACAGAACGTGTGAGGACAGTCCCCGGTGCAGAGAAACCAGCCGGTTCACTTTTGAAGAACCAGCTTCCTTGTTTCTATGGCGTTTCCGGATGCAAGTCGACAGAGGTACGTCCCGCTGGGCAATTCACCGGTACTCCAGAGAACCTCATGCTCTCCCTCATCCTCTACTCGATTCACAAGTGTTACAAGCTCTCGTCCCCGGAGATCGAAGATTTTGAGGGAAACGGGCCGGCGTGCGCCCAGGAAATAGCGAATGTGGGTTGAAGAATTGAATGGATTCGGATAATTCTGAGACAGCGAAAACTCCCGGGGTATCTCTGCCAGGATCCTCCCAACATTTGTCAGCACGTTGTCGATCCTGATGAGTTCAATGCCGTTGCCGGTGCCCAGATTTCGAGAATACTTCTTGTCAACGGAATTGTTCCAGTGTTCACAGACGCCAAGGCTGCCGATAATACTTCCATCGTTCTCAGGATCATAGTCGACATCGGCCGGCCAAAACGACGAATCGGCGGCCTGCAAAATGTAGTCATCGACCCCATCTATCTGAGGATAGGAGCCAAATGGATTGTCAGCCGTGAATTCTGCCTTGAGAAAATCGAAGCAAACCGACTCTAAGGCAACCTGGTCCTGAGAGACGAGAACAGAAGAGGTCCAATCATTATTGAAAGGGCCCATGGAAAATTTCCTTGGCGGGTCATTGGCCTCCGAGCCGCCCCAAAGCCCATCGACAACAAAGAGGACGGTCTTTTCGCCGAGGTGCTTGTTTCCCATCAGATCCACTTGAACGCGATAGAGTCCGTAACCGGTCCTCGTCGGTGTTTTGTCGGGCATTGGCAATCCGCCGTGCAAATGAGTTGCACTTGAGCGCATGTTGGAACCAAAGTGAACCTTCGCATTAAGGGTCACCCCTGCTCTTGCATGTGCCTTGAGTGCAGGAATCGTAATGACATAACTCGCCTCCGTGATCACTGTCGGATAATAGTCCGAAAACACCGAATCCCCTGTTGTTCCGCCTGATCTCAAAACCTTTCCTCTGTCCGAATAGAACATTGTCGGTTCGCCCGCCGCAACGGGAATCGTCCTTCCTAATGTCCCCTTCTTGTCGATGTACGTCACATTCGGAAACTCTCCATGCCACATGTCGTACACATGTTTGTACATATGTTTCATCGGGTCACCCACAGAAATCCTCTCCTGGCTGATGCCGCACTGATTCACCAATTGCCTCAAGATTGCCAAAACAACCTGCGGGGAGGTCTCGGCCATGCCGTACCGACTCGTGTTCAAGACCGTGTAATCGGGCCCAATCGTGTTATCGCTTGCACTGACCTGATTCGTCCTGATAAAAATTTTCTCGGTGTCGTTGTAACCAACATCCCCTCGACCATGTGTCTGGTTGAAATGTCGGAAGAGGACATCCCATGAGTCGGGTATTGTTGAATGGCCGGTAAGTCTCATCACCGCCGTATCGACCATTGGCACAACGACGTTCAGATTCGTGTTCTTCGGGAGAAACCATCCATCGCCGTACACATTCGTGCATGACTGATTCGTCGCACTTGAGTCCCAGACCCAAACGACCCGACCCGGATAGATTCCCCGTGCCTCACCCACAGGCTCATTAGGGCCAAGGAGCAGCTTCGAATTTGCAAAAACGGGCCGTTGATCGGCCGTATATGAAAGAAATGCCGAGACTAATCCGCACAGCACGATAAGGCCGAAGGCCAGGTACTTCGCATCCCGGAGGTACATCCTCGCTCTTCTGAACGCGAGCACGCTCCCTGCCAGGCCGAGCAGATACACCACAAAACCGGACATGATGGGTGCGGCTGCCTGCATGCAAGGATAGGTCGCCCGGCTTGGTTTGGGGATGACGCGGGACAGAAACCACACGGTTGATGCAACCCCCATGAGCACAAAGACCATCCTCGGGGGAACTTTGAATCGACGCAGGGATGCGCCGAATCCTTGGAACCGGTTCGGCATCGACGTGCTTCCTTCAATAACTTCTGAAACTCAATCGGTATACAAAACAAAAAGAGGGGCTGAGCTTCTCCAGCCCAGCCCCTCGGACAAACAGCTACTTCATGAGAATCATCTTTTTCGTTGCGACGAAATTCCCGGAACTCAACGTGTAGAAATAGACTCCGGTTGTAAGATGGGACGCGTCAAACGGAACAACATGCTTCCCGGCATTCATCCTGCCGTTGACCAGCGTTGCCACTTCCTGGCCCAGCAGACTGAACACCTTCAAGAGGACGTTTCCGCTTTGAGGCAGTTCAAAGCGAATGGTCGTCGCCGGATTGAAGGGATTCGGATAGTTCTGACCCAGGGTGAATGCTTCAGGCAGCACTGAGCCACCTGGCCCTTCGACACTCACTGGCGTCAAATTCCACCATCTCAGATCCCCTGCCGGCTGTCCCTGATCAGCCCCAGTGTAAGCGGTGGAAGAGGTCTGATAGCTGAGGTCCAAGGTATCGGTGAAGTACGCCGTGACCCTGCGATCAAAATCATACTCGTTCCTCCAACCGGTAAGTTGCTTGAGCTTGCCTGCCCCGCTGTCCGCCACAGGCGTGAAGAACCACCTGACCAGCGCCAAAGGCTCCTTTGGTCGGCTTCCGAAGACAATGGGCGATGCCACTTTGTAGAAGGCTTGGGTGGAATCAGCACCCAGCTCGCTGTTGATGAGCCACGTCAATGGGACGAGATTGCCGATCCCAGCATCCGGCAGAGAGTTACGACTGTCATAGAAAACCTGGACTGAGTCGCTCACGGAATAGAAGTTATTTCGTATGAGGTACATTGTCGCTTGAGCGCCCGAGTCGGGGCTCGTACCCACAAACGTCATTCTCCATTGGCCGTTTGCGACCTTTTCTCCGGTGTCGCCGAATTCGGAGAGGCGGGAACTCGACCCTCCGACATACGCTGTGCTGTCGTTGCCAAACATAAAGTTGTCGTGAAACAAGTTATTGATGATGGTGATCTTTCCATCCACCTTGCCGAGCCCAATGCAGCCGTGCTCAGCCAGCTCGTTCACGAATGTGTTATGATTGACCGTGAAGTTCTTGAGTGGCACCTGACCGGCACCGTAGTGGCGAAACACCCTGTCCTGCATATTGACGAATGAACAATTCTCGACGTATGCAGAATCGATGGATACGTTTCTGAAATCGATCGCCCTTCCATTCCCAAGATTGTTGGCTCGCACGTTTCCACAATTGACGAGTGTGGAGTTGGTTACTCTGACGTATCTCGCTGCAACGGAGGTCTGTATGAGCGTGGCGGTACTCCCGTTAAGAACACAGCTGTCAACGTATACATCCGATCCCAACTTATTGACATTGATCAGTCGCGTCTGATACACTGAAAATGCTTCGCCGCCCTCATCCCATCCGACCATGGTGAGATTCTTCAGAACTGTCAAAGTGTCAACTTGAAAGATCTGTGCAGGGTAGGTACCCGCCAGACTTCTAAAAGCATGAATCTCTGGCGATGCGCCGCTTCCAGGTTCTGCCTGGACCCGCATGGGATAGCCTGTATTCTGGATGGTTGTGCGGACGAAATACAGGCCGCCTCTCCTGAGAACGTACACTCTCGCGAGATTCACCCTCTGGCCGCCAGCAGTTGTGTCGCCTTTGATCACATCCTCGAGAAACTTGCTGTTGATCGAATAGGGCTCAACGATGAGATCATTCTGTCCAAGCGCAAGGATGGGGAGAAAGAGTCCCAACACAAGGACGATACCAAGGATTCTCATTGCAACCTCCTATTGGTTTAATGGTACTGGAACATGTAGTGA
>DATDRF010000222.1:0-7873 GCA_035291905.1 Bacteroidota bacterium | reverse complement strand
TGTCCGGCGGTGCGTCGATGAGACACCCGATTGCCAGATTGGCAGTGAGTGGCGGACTTGAGTCGGATTGGAGTGCCTGGTTGAGCACCAGGTTGTGGATCGAGTATAAATCGATGACAGAGTATCCGTTCTACGTCGATTCGACCAATTCGGGGATGTGGCTCTTGGCGTATGGAGGCAAAACGTCAATCACGTCGTTCCATATTGATGCAGTTGCAAACATCACTTCTAATGATTATTTTGCTTTCAAAAGTACGTCGCGTGTGACGTCAAATACCGTGACGCAGCACATCCCTTATGCTCCCGAGTTTGAGGCGTCTGCTTCATGGACGCATCGGTTTATGGATGTGTTGGACATTTCGCCCGGCGTCGGGATGGTGAGCAGACAGGATGCCGACTTGGCTGGAACTTCTCGTGTCGAGGGGCATCTGTGGACGGGGATGAAAGTGGAGTATCTCGGGTTGGGTGACCTGAGGTTTTTCCTGAATGTAACAAACTTCATGAATCAGAACTATGAGACTTGGAAAGGATACAGGGCGGAACCGTTCAGAATGAGCGCGGGTCTGACGTACCGCTGGTGAAATGAAGAGAGTGTGATCACAGACAAATCAACGGAGGAACCATGCCAAATGTAAATTTGATAGAAGAGGAGGGTGGAGGTGAAGGCGGAATGCAGCCGATTGCGGCTCCAATGAGGAGGAAGGGAGGAGGCGGAGGGGGTTCAAAGATGGTGCTTATCATTGTTGTTCTTGTCATCATCGCCGGGGGTGTCTTTGCGTTGAATAAGTTCGGGATTGTGAAACTCTGGGGCAAGAAAGCGCAGCCGGTTGTCGTGACGCAGATTCCTGAGGAACAATACCCTACGGAGCAATATGCGGCGGCTGATACGACGGCACTCACGGATACAACCGGGGTCTCGTTTGTCGATACTCCTCCGCTGACCGAGGAAAAGGAATCGGAGATGTCCGGCCTGGTGACTGACAGGGGCGGCAAGACAAAGACTTTGTCGGGCTCGATGGGAGAACCGGTATCGATGTCCACTTCGTCGAAGCTCAATGAGATGTCCGGCAACTATACGATTCAGGTTTCGGCGTGGAGAGACAGGCCGACAGCAGAGACCCTCGTCAAGCGGCTGGAAGTGGCCGGATACCCCGCATTTGTCGAGCAGCGCAGCTTCAAGGATGGTTCATGGTACTTGGTTCGGATAGGAAAATATTCATCGATCAAAGCGGCGAAGAAAGCGGTCGATTCGTTCGCCTATCAACTGAAATCAAATTACTGGATAGATCGCATTAAGGCGAACTGACTGTTCTCTGAACAACTGGCGTATTTCCTATGAATCTACTTGATTTGTTTGTGAAGGGTGGGGTATTCATGTACCCCATCCTTTTTTGTTCTATTCTCGCAATTGTGGTTGTTGTCGAGCGTTTTCTCGTGCTTCGGAAAGCGAAGATCGACGCTGGACAATTCATGCTGAGGCTGAGAAGCGTTCTCCAACGCGGGAACATCATGGAGGCGATCAACTTCTGCTCTAAGACTGAAGCCCCGCTCGCCAATATTCTTCGAAAAGGATTAACGAAGTATCCCGAAGGCCAGGAACGAATAAGGGAAGCGATTGAGAACGCGGGCAAAGAAGAGACCTTCAAACTTGAACACCGGCTTGGCATTCTTGCATCCGTGGCGGGCATTGCACCGCTCCTGGGGTTTCTTGGCACAGTGACCGGGATGATCGCCGCCTTCCGAACGATCGAGCAATTGAGCGGGGCGGTCAATCCGAGCGACCTCGCCGGCGGAATCTGGGAAGCCCTGTTGACAACCGCCTTTGGGTTGATTGTGGGAATAATCGCCTTTGCATTCTATAATTACTATGTGAACCGCGTGGGAAGATTTGTCTTTGAAATGGAAAACGGGTCCGAAGAGTTTCTCGATCTGGTTGTGTCGGGAAAGCTCGAAGAGAACGAGAACCCGTCAAGCGGTTCGCGGGCAGGCTCGCAACAGGAAGAATACTTCAAGGAGAAGGGGAAGAAATGAAATTCTCGACCCAGCACCAGCCGCTCTCCGTCTTTTCCTACTCTTCATTAACAGACATTGTTTTCCTTCTCCTGATCTTCTTTCTCCTCTCATCGTCGTTTGTTGTGCAGTCGGGAATCAAGATCCAGCTCCCGAAGTCGGAATCGGCCGAACAGGAATCGCAAAAGCAAATTGTTGTAACCGTGACCGAAAAAGGACTGATCTACCTGAACGATAAACAGGTCGCAGCGGAGACCCTGGGCGGGCAACTGGCTCCTCTTATCGACAAAGATCGGGACAAAGTCGTTATTATCAAGGCCGACCAAATGGTAAGCCTGCAGAGCGCTGTGCAGGTCATGGACATTGCCAAAGGGGTCGGTGCAATGCGTCTTGTTATTGCCACGCAACAGGGATCTTAGTTTTCGGAAGAATCATGACGACAGAATCAAGGACGGGATGGGCGGCATCGATCGGGGTGCACGGGATTCTTCTTCTCCTCTTCTTCTTCATCAGCATTCCCGAAATAATCCAAAATCAGGATTTCATTGTCGTCACGTGGGGTACGCCGGTCTCCGGTGTGACCTCAACCGAAGCCAGTCCGGACGCATCGGAGCCTTCCCCGGCTCCTCGGGCTACAACGGTTGTGGCAAAAAAAGAGGTCCGCACGGCCAAGAAGCCCTCTCAGCCGGTCATTTTACCCGAACGGCGTATGGCCGACCTCTCTCCTGAGAAGCTTCCGGTTCAGAAGGCAGAAAAACTTGAGACACCGCAGCAAGGTGCTCCGCAAAGAAACGTTCAAGAAGGAAAGCTGGGAGAGCGTGAAGGCACGACGGGCCGCGGCGTTGGAGAAAGAGAACGGTCTGATCCCGCAACGGTTCCCGGCACATCGTCGGGGATTACTCCGGGTTCGGGCGGTGTAGGTGAGGGGACGGAGAAAGGGGTGGCTTTTTCAATCCAGTGGACCCAGGGGGGAACACGCCGAAAAATCAGCGGAGATCTGCCAAAATACCCGTCGGGGGTCAATGTGCAAGCTCAGATCAAGATCCTTGCCGTGGTGATGCCCGACGGTTCGGTTCGATCGGCTCAGCCGGCGCAGAAGGCAAACACAAAACTTGAAGATGCCGCCATGAAGGAGGTTCGTCTTTGGAAGTTTGAGCCCCTCCGTTCATCCCAACCCCAGCGAGAGCAATCCTGTACCGTCACATTCCTCTTCACGCTGAAGTAGAATCCTTTTTTTCCCCACTTCTTTCGGGCTTCAGAGCGAGGTAAAGCGCACCCTCCATAATCGTGAGGGCAACAAGCGTCACCGCGTCCCTGTTGAACCACTCCGCAAATCCTTCGGGGGGAAGCAGAAGCTTCGTTATCATCGTGAGGATTGTCCACCCGACCGAAAAGAGAATGCCAAAAAGGCCCACTGCGAGAAATCCTTCCCCCACCCCTGCCTTCTTCTTCCGGGCGACGAAAATGATCACAGCCGCAATTCCGTGGAGGGCAAAAACGCCGGCGGAGACCATGCTTAATACGCATCCTTGCCGAAAAGGACAGCACGGACTGTCTTAAGGATGATCTTCAGGTCGAAGATGAGGGACCAGTTTTCCATGTAGTAGACGTCGTACTTGGTCCGCTCTTCGATTGGAGCGTTCCCCCTTAAGCCGTTTACCTGGGCCCAACCGGTCATCCCCGTTTTTACGCGATGGCGATCCAGGTATTTCGGGATCTTCACCTTGAATCTCTCGACAAAGTACGGCCGCTCGGGGCGTGGCCCGACGATGGACATTTCTCCGAGGAGAACATTGAACAACTGAGGAAGTTCGTCGAGACTGTAGCGCCTCAGGATCTTTCCGATGGACGTCGTCCGCGGATCGTTCTTCGCTGCCCACACAGGTCCAGTTTCTTTCTCGGCATCGGTTGGCATGGTTCTGAACTTGATGACCCGGAATAACGTACCGTCAAGGCCAACGCGCTCCTGGAGGAAGAATATCGGTCCGGGTGATGTCGCTTTGATGAGAAGGATGAGAATAAGAAGGAGAGGGCTTGCGAGAATGAGGACAACGAGTGCAAAGGCAACATCAAAGGCCCTCTTGAGGATACGATTCCAAACGCTCAGCGAGGCTTCACGAACCTGTATGAACGGGACTCCTTCGATCTCTTCGATGCGCATCCGGCTTGTCATGAGCTCGATCATGTCCGGCGCCATCATCATTTCCGCGCTGAGTCCCTGGCAGTCGCGGACAAGGTCGAACAACTTCGAGTGCTCGCTGTTGGAGAGGGCGATCAGAACAAGATCGACGGAGTGGTCCTTGAGATACTTCGGCACTGCGGCAATCGAGCCGAGCCTTTTGGCCCCCGGGACCTTGAGAACCTGCTTTGCGCCGGAGGTGAAATAGCCGATGACACGGTACCCCAGGGATGGCTGGCTCATCATGGCCTGAAAGATCCTCTTCGCCGTATCATTTGCCCCGACAATAATGACCTGTTTGATGTCGCGGCCCCTGCGATACCGCAGCTGCTCGACCTTGAGGACCGCGAACCTTCCAAGCGAGAGAAAAGCGACGGATGAAACTGCCAGCAAGCCGAAGACGAGCCGCGAAAATGAAAATGCCCGGTAGAAAAATGCGGCTGCCATCACGACGAGCATTCCCACGACGACAACGCGAACGATGGGAAAGAATTCGTCCGAAAAATGAATCGTCCTCCGGGTCGCGTACATCTTTCGGGTTTGAAAGAGAAACAGCCAGAAGGGAATGACAAAGAAAGAGCCGTATACGTAGGCTTCAAGAGGAGGAAAACCGAGCTCTACGGGGAAAAGGTCCGTAAGGGGAGAATAGAACCGAAGCCAGTATGAGAAAAGGAAGGCTCCCTCGATCGCGACAATGTCGGAAAGTACGGTCAGGAGCGGAATCAGCGCATCTTTACGGTGGGGTGCCATGGGAACGGC
Organism: Bacteroidota bacterium; assembly: GCA_035291905.1. GTDB lineage: Bacteria > Bacteroidota > Ignavibacteria > UBA10030 > UBA10030 > JACPLA01. Next base: position 2,925 of record DATDRF010000222.1, on the reverse strand, counting down.
GGCCGGTTAGCCGAAGATTTCCTGTTCGACTTGCTGAAAAATGATGTGGCCGACGGTTATGTGTCCTTCCTGTATCCGCTGTGTGTCCTGCGATGGGATGATGATTGAGAGGTCGGTCAATTCCTTGGATTTCCCGCCGTCTTTTCCAAGGAATCCGATCGTCACCATCTTTTTTTTCCGCGCAACGCGAAATGCTTGATTGATGCTTTCAGAATTCCCGCTCGTGCTGATGCCGATGAGCACGTCTCCCTTGGCTCCAAGTGCCTCGACGGACCTGCCAAAAACGTTGTCGTACCCCAGGTCATTTGCCCCGGCCGTAAGATTTGACGTGTCCGTCGTGAGCGCAATCGCCGGGAGACCCGGCCGTTGAATGGCGGGGCTCAGGCGAATGACAAACTCCGTGGCCAGGTGCTGGGCATCGGCAGCGCTTCCCCCGTTTCCGCACAGGAGGATCTTCTTCTTTTTTCGCAGAGCATTCTTGATGAGGTCGATCGCCTTTGAGATTTCGGGAAGCAGCTGGTCTTCGATCCTCTGTTTTGTCGCCGCGCTCTCTCTGAGGGAACTGCGAATGAATTGTTCACGGTTGGATTTCATGGAGCAGCCTTCACCTTGGTGGAATGAACTGCTTCTGCAAATTGGCGGATCATATCTGAATGACCCTGTTCTTCCAAAATGGTACCTGTTACCACGAAGGACGCCCCCGCGGCAACTTTTCTCCGCGCCTCGTCCGGTTTTCGAATGCCGCCTCCGACAATAATCGGGATCGAAGAATACCTGGCGACTGTCTGAATCATCTCGTCAGAGACCGGCTTGTCGGCGCCGCTCCCGGCATCAAAATAGAGACACTTCATGCCGATGGTCTCTGCTGCCAGGGCATGGGCGAGAGCTATGTCAGGTTTGTGGTAGGGGATCGGCTTGGTATTGCTGATGAATTCGGCGGATGTTATTGTCCCTGTTCCGACAAGCATGTATCCGGTGGAAATCGCCTCCAGCCCCAGACGTTTGATGATGGGGGCCGCGAGAACCTGGTTGCCGATCAAATGTTCCGGGTTCCGGCCGCTGATGAGCACAAGAAAAAGAATCGCATCTGCGGCGGCGGAGATTTGAAAGGGACTTCCCGGGAAGATCACGACAGGGAGCGTTGTGTTGCGCTTGATCGTTGTGATCTGTTTCTCAAACTCGTCCGACATCATGAGGCTGCCTCCGACAAGGAAACCGTCGACTCCGGCTTCCGTCGCGCTCCGGACAAACGAAGGGAGGTTCTCGTCGTGAACCTTATCGGGATCGATGAGAATCAGGTACCCGGCGCCGCGTTGTTTTCGAATCGACAAGAGACGGTCAAACGTAGTCATGAGCAGTCCTGGCTAGTGAAGAAATGTTCGCACAATCGACTCAACAGAACGAAGGGCGTCCGGCAAACGCGATGCATCTTTGCCGCCTGCCGTGGCCATATGAGGCCGGCCTCCCCCCCCTCCTCCAACAAGTTTTGCCACGGCCCCCACGATCCTGCCGGCCTGGAGCTTCCCGGCTGCAACCAGGTCGTCGGTTACCACACAGACGAGAAGAACTTTGGCGTCCGTAACGGAGGCAAGGAGCCCTACGCCGCTGCCGAGCCTTGTGCGCACCGTGTCGCCGAGCGATTGGAGCTCCTCCATGGAGCCGACGCTCAACTGCGCCGTCACGAGCCTTAACCCGTTGATCGTGACACTTTTCTTGATGAGCTCCTCGACGTCGGACTTGAACGACTGAAGTCGGGAACGTGAAACCTCTTTCTCCAGGTCTTTCCGTATATCGGCCAACCGCAGCACAATATCTTCCAGAATCCGTCTGTTGTCATCCTGTGACCGAAAGGCGCCGGTAAAGGACGAGAAACGTTCCGGAAGCGCATTCCTTGATCGCTTGAGGGTGTTGAGCGACTGTTCCAGATTCTCCGTCTCTTTTTCGCCGCCTGCCTGTCTGAGCCGCATTACTTCTTCCAATTGGGCAAACGCATACTCAAGTCGCTCGCCGAATTCTTTGTCACGAAGTTTGAGAAGCTCCAGGGCATGATCTGCCGTTACCGCTTCGATGCGCCTTGTCCCGCTCGCGACGCTTCCCTCGGAACGGAAGCGAAAATAGCCTATTTCACTGGTGTTCTTCACATGTGTCCCCCCGCAAAGCTCTACGGAAAATCTCGGATCAATCTCGACGACCCGCACCTTTTCCCCGTATTTTTCTCCAAAAAACATCTTCACATTGGGCCACTTCTTTTTCGCCTGTTCAATAGTGATCCATTGTGAAGGATCATTGATTGCAACAACGTCGATCCCTTCGGCGATCTTTTCATTCACCATCTCTTCGATCGATTGCAGCTGCTCGGGCGAGACTTTTTCGAAGTGATTGAAATCGAAACGGAGATGGTCGGGCGCAACGAGCGACCCCGACTGATGAACATGGTTCCCCAGCACCAGGCGGAGCGCCTCATGGACCAGGTGTGTCGCGGTGTGGTTTCGCATGATTGCGGCTCGTCGTTCTCTATCCACCTTTGCGGTCACCTGCCTTTCGAGCGCGTCTCCGACTTCACCTTCATACCTGTGAACTATGATATTGCCGTCCTTCACCGTGTCGAGTATCCGTATCTCCCTGTCTTGGAAGTCAAGGGAGCCGGTGTCACCGATCTGCCCGCCGGATTCTGCATAGAACGGTGTCCTGTCGAGCGTCAGATAATCGCCTGACACACCGGTGATGACCGATCTGTCTTCCGTGTGTTCGTAACCTGTGAAGATCGTCGGAGTGTTTTTTTTTATCCCCGTTACGATCACCGCTGGAGTCTGGCCTTTTCCCGACTCTCTCGAACGGTTCCGCTGTTCCTCTAGGAGGGTATTGAATCCCTTCACGTCGACGCCAAGATTCCGCTCTTTTGCCATCAGTTCGGTGAGGTCCAGG
>DATDRF010000221.1:0-2692 GCA_035291905.1 Bacteroidota bacterium | reverse complement strand
GGAAAGACGACGACGATTACCTTCCAACCTATCCCGGCACCATCATCAATCTCACGTTTGAAGCGCCCGCCATTCGGAACCCGGGGGCACGGACGTTCTTTGTCTGGAGCAAAGGGTACTATATCGAGTGGGTCCGAGGGGAATGGTTGAAGGCGCGGGACGACGTCATTGTGTTTGATATCAGAGATCCGCAGAAGATCTCAAGAGACCTCGCGGACCTCTGGAGGCAAAAACGCAGTGCAATCAAAGAGCAATTCTATGTTCAAAAAATCCCTCTCCGATAGATCGGCCCCCTGCACTCCCGCCTTTGCATTGCTGTTGTGTGGGGTTGTCCTGGGCCTTGCGGCATGTGCGGGAAGCGGGCCGGATGTGAAGCTCACGGCGTACGGTACCCTGGCTGACGTTTCCTCTGCGGAGGGGAAATTACAGAATGTCGAGCTCCTCGCCTTGCAGAATGACACCTTGTTCGTGCTTGGAGATTCGTTTACCGCTATCCCCGCGGCTTCCCTTAAGACCGTTTCCTTGAATGTCCGTGAGGACCGGTCGTGGATATACATTGTTGTCTTCGCGCAGCTTCTCCCGTCGGCCGCCTTCATGGTGTTGGATGATAACACTGCGCAGTTCTTCGGGGTGGTCATGGGGGCGTTGGGCATCGGCACATGGGCCGCGTGGGAATTATCGATCCCGCAATCGGTGTTTCGGTTTCCTCTTGATGAAGCCGAGGGGCGGGATTTGGCGCTTCATTTTCGTTTTCCGTACGGCGCGGAAGGAGGCCGGCTTGAGCAGATTCGCACGCTCGCGCGAAGGAGTATGCCATGAGAGCAATTGCCTGGTTGGTCGTTGTGCTTGGGATGGCCGCTTCCGTCAGCGCACAGGAGATCCGAAATGTGCGAATTGATTTCGGGTACGGGATAGCGCCGGCATTACACACCATCGGTTCCGGATTTCGGGGAATACATGCGAACGTTGCCGCCGAAACCCGCTGGGGGGACTTCGGGCTCCTGTACCTGAGCAGAGTCGCTCCCTTGCAACTCTATGGTCCGGGCAATGGACAAAGCGCCTCAACGATCGCTCTTCAAATTGAGAAATCGTGGAGGAGTTCACGCGGGCAGTTCACGATTTCCGGCGGGCTCGGGATTTTTAGCGCTAAGAACACGTTTTACAGCTACGACTGGCTGACATTTACTCAAAGCGTCTTCACAGAGACCTATGCCAGCGTCGCATTCCCCATCGGTATGCGCATGTGCTGGTACTTCACGGAGCATTTTGGCGCCGGAGCAGCCATCCTTGGAGCGTACGTTCCGGATAATTCGTACGTCGGGTTGCATCTGTTTGTGAGGGTGGGGTTGTAGGAACGCAGATTTCGCTGATTCACACTGATACTCACAGATGGTACCACTCGAATGATGGGGAAGGATTGAAGGGAAAATCGGTGAGACGGGAGAAGGTAGAGGATAGAATTCAGGAGTCAGCCGTCCTGACAAAGTCAGGACGAGTCCGATTCCGATTGATCGGAATCGAGATCTCGTTGCTAAAGCGACGGACCTCGTCCCGCATAACGGGACGGGAAATCGTGGGCTTAAAAGAAAACAAACGCCAAAGATTCACTCACGATGTTGAGCAACGTTTTCAAAAGGAGGCAGTCATGCGAATATTGCAACTTCTTTGTTTTACTGTGGTCTTGTCTTCGCTCTCGTTGGCTCAGATCCCAAACTCCGGATTTGAGAGCTGGGCGGCTGATCCTGACACGAACTATAACCCTGTCGGTTGGGAGACCTCCAATGGTTATCCTATGGTCAGCGTCGAACCTGTTACTCCGGGCCACCAGGGTACGTATGCAATGAAAGTGAAAACCCTGGATCTGGGATTCTTAACACTGCCCGGGGTTGCCATCATGCAGGCCGCGTACAACTTTGCCCAGACACCTACGAAATTTGGCGCCTGGGTGAGGTCAACCATCATGACAGGAGATACAGCATTCATCATTGTGGCACTCATGAAGGGTGATACGGTCATCGCGGCTACAGACAGCTGCACGTTCAAAATCGATTCGTCGTACAGTCAGTATACATATCTGGAATTCCCGATTGCCGTCGTATCCGGTTCTACGCCCGATTCGCTCTACGTCATGGTAGCGTCGGGCCTTGGGACAAATTCGCAGGTAGGGACAGAACTCATCGTCGACGACATTGCATTCACAAATGAGGGTCCTGTGAATGTTTTGACAGAACGCGGTCTTCCCGAAGCTTTTTTACTGGATCAGAATTATCCAAATCCGTTCAATCCGGAAACGGAAATCGGTTTCACGCTTCAAGTTTCAGGTTTCACGTCGCTCAGAGTGTATGATCTTTTGGGAAGAGAGGCGGCTGTGCTGGTTGATGAGGAGCTTCCGGCCGGCAGGCATCGTGCCATTTGGAATGCTGCGGGCAGCCCGAGCGGGATCTATTTCCTGCGTTTGGAATCGGGCGGATTGGTGGAAACGAGGAAGATGGTTTTGGTAAGGTGAGGGATCAGAGGTCAGAGGCACGTGAGGGCTTTGTAGGTCGGAATGCTATTCCGACTGGGTTCAGAGGTTTACCGCTTACTCATCCCCCCGTGCTGTCAGGAGTTACCTCCTGACACACGAGGATGGAAGATTGGGCTATCTCATCCCCCTACGGGTCTTCGACCCGATAGGGTCGTAGACCAGCCC
>DATDRF010000220.1:0-2084 GCA_035291905.1 Bacteroidota bacterium | reverse complement strand
GACCTCGATCCCCTTCTGACCGCGTGGCTGGCGAACATTCTGTTCCTCGGTGCCGGCATTGTCAACCTTGCCAGGGCCCAGAAGTAATCATCTCAAGAGCAGCATTTTCCTCGAAACTCTCATTCCCTGGATCTCCAACGTGGCGAAATATGTCCCGCTCGGCATTGAGGTAGCGTTCCAGATCACGGTATAGCTTCCTGCCTCCTGTTCCTTCTCCACCAGAAGGGCCGCTTCCCTCCCCAGGACGTCGAAAACACTCAGCCTGACGTCACTGAAAGCTGACAGCCGATAGCTGACAGCTGTCTCCGGATTGAACGGATTCGGATAGCACTCGAGCATCATCGATTCTGACCGGCCGACGGGCCCGATTTCTACAATGTCGCTGAAAGAGAACATCCCGGTCCGATCCAGCTGCCTCAATCGGTATGCAGTTCTTTCCGAAAGCGGGACATTATCGACGAACGAGTATCGTTGCCGCGAATGTGTTGTGCCGGATCCGGGAACAAAGCCAACGCGCAACCACTGTGTCTCATGTTTCAGGTTTAAGGTTTCAGGGCCTGAATCTTGAAGCATGAAACCTGAAACTGTTCTGCGTTCCACGTCAAAGCCGAAATTATCAACCTCTGTCAGTGTCTCCCACATCAGAACAACCGTTGCACCGTTCCGCCGGGCCGAAAAGGCAACTAATTGGACCGGCAGAGAATTCGTGGAGCCGGGCGTTGGGACGCTCTGATCAAACCAGTCGCCCGGAGTGAAACCTGCGCCGTCATATTCGATCGAATGGCCCTCGGGAACAGCGGGAACCGAATCGGCAGCCACACTCCAAATTCCGGCGGTCACCGCGGCGGATGACCAAGCCTTGTTGCCCGCTCCCCATTGCACGAAGCTGGCAAGAGCAGCGGCGCTATGCGTCGTACTGCTGAACAACGCGACAGACCCACTTGCGTTGCCCATATTCGTTGAGGGTGTGGAATGAAAGAACTCCGAACCTGAGTTTGACCCCGATTGCCGGAGGTGGACCACGGCGATCGCCCCCGGAGCAAGGGACACGGCCGGAAAAGTGAAATACCCGATTCCGTCCGGATAGAGATCATATCCGGTCAGGTCAATAGTGGTGCTTCCGACATTCCGGATTTCGATCTTCTCTTTCCCTGTGTCTGTTCCCTCGGGATCGTACAGAACTTCATTGATAAGAACCTGCGACAATGCAGGCCACGCGCACACGAGTGCGAAGAGTAATACGAGAAAGGTAGACATGGATCCCCCCATGAAGAAGTGAAGTGACTTTACCCGCCGACCTGTCCGCTGCGCTTTTTGGCGGAAGCCGAAGGCGTAGGCGGGCCCCAGGCGAATGTGAAAAATTTTCAGGCAAGTGTCAAGAGAAAGGCGGGCACGGGAGCGGCGGTGCAGGGGAGTTGAGGAGCGGGAAGGGAGAGAGCTAGGAGAGGCGCTTTCTGAATTTCGCGACGCTCAGAGAGAGGATGATTACGCCAAATCCGAACAGCGCCAGTGCCTGCGGCCAGAGCACGTCAAGTCCGACTCCTTTCAGGAACAGACCGCGAACAATGACAAAGAAATAACGAAGCGGCATGAGGTAGGAGACTCCCTGAATAATGCCGGGCATGTTTTCAATAGGAAACACGAATCCGGAAAAGAACATCATGGGGAGCATGATGAAGAAGATCGACGTCATCATCGCCTGTTGCTGTGTATGGGCCATCGTCGAAACAAAGAGCCCGAGGCCAAGCGTGGTCATGAGAAAGATAATATTGAGCAGGAACAGGAGCCAGAAATCACCTTTCAGCTCCAATCCGAAGAATAGCCGCGCCACGCCAACAACAAGGACAACGTCGATGAGTCCTATGATCAAAAACGGGGCGATCTTTCCGAGAATGAGCTGGTGAGACCGAATGGGCGTAACGACGAGCTGTTCCAACGTCCCCAGCTCTTTCTCCTTCACAATCGCAAGGGATGTGAGAATCATCGTGAGGACCATGAGCAGGAGACCCAGGACGCTCGGGACCATGAAATTGCGGCTTTTGAGCTCCGGATTGTACCACACGCGGGCCTGCACACTCACGCGC
>DATDRF010000219.1:0-3468 GCA_035291905.1 Bacteroidota bacterium | reverse complement strand
TGACCTCTTCGGCAATCCTCAATGCTTCCGAATCCGTCAGATATCCCTCTTCGATAAGATAGCGCGTCATTTTCGGGATCGGGTCCTTTGCGCGGTCCCTTTCCAATTCCTCCTTCGCACGATACTTGCGGTCATCGTCGGATGACGAATGCGGAAGGAGACGGACGACGTTCGCGACAATCAGGGTCGGTCCTTCACCCCTTCTCGCGCGTTCCACGGCGGTGACCATCGCCTTGCGGGTCTCGATGAAATCCGTCCCGTCAACATTGAAGCGTTCGAGGCCCTGGAACCCTTTTGTCACTTCGTAGACCGAGCCCCCTGCGGTTTGCTGTGCGACCGGAACCGAAATTGCAAACTTGTTGTCCTGAATAAAGAAGATCACCGGAAGCGATTCCCTCGCTGCCCAGTTCACCGCTTCAAAGAATTCGCCTTCGCTCGTCGAGCCTTCACCCGAGGAGACATACACCACCTCTCCATTCCCTTCTTTCTTTGCAGCCACTGCAACGCCTGCCGCCTGCAGGTATTGGGTTCCCGTCGGGCTTGACTGCGTTATAATGCGAAGCTCCTGCTTGCCGTAATGCCCGGGCATCTGCCTGCCCCCGGTACCGGGATCGTCACTCCGGTGCAACGCCGAAAGAAAATAGTCCTCTGGCGTGAACCCAAGCTGCAGACAGAAGCTGAGGTCACGGTAATAGGGGAATGAATAGTCCACACCCGGCTTCAGCGCCGACGCCGCAGCGGTCTGGGCCGCCTCGTGTCCCGACCCGCCTATATGAAAGAACGACTTCCCCTGCTTCAGGAGAATCAGATGCTTCTCGTCGATCCGCCGCCCCGTGAGCATGTTGCGGTACACCCTCAGCAGATCGGACTTGGCCAATTCTCCCTGACGCCTGGGTTCCTTCATTGTTACATCAGTGTGCGCTGTCGCCATCTTCTTCTGTACTCCGGTTGATCTCTTTGGCATCTTGTGGTCCGCGGCGAGTCTAAGCTTTTTCGAGCTCGTTCGACTCAACCAGTTCCTTCAAAATCGCTTGGTCTTTCCTCGTCACCGAAACGCCGAAGACAGTTTCAAACGCTCTGTCGAGACTTTCATGGATCTCGCCCAGCTCAAGCCTCTTTCCAAGGACTTGCTCCATGGAGGTGACACCCTTATGGAAGATTCCGCAAGGAATGATCCTTCCGAATTTTGTCAAATCGGTGTTCACGTTCAGTGCAAACCCGTGCATCGTAATCCACCGGCTCACTTTAACCCCGATTGCGGCCACTTTCTCTCCGCCGACCCAGACACCGGTCATCCCCTCTTCTCTTTTTCCCTCCAAGCCGTATCCACGAATCGCGCGGATAATCACCTCTTCGAGGCACCTCAGATACCAGTGTAAATCGGTCCTGTAGTCCTGCAGATCGATGATCGGATATCCCACGATCTGACCGGGGCCGTGGTATGTGATATCCCCTCCCCGATCGATCTGAAAAACGTCGACGCCCCCTTCTGCGAGCTCCGACTCCGTTGCGAGAAGGTGGTTTTCATCTCCGCCCTTCCCGATCGTGTAGACGTGTCGATGCTCGGTATAAAGGAGGAGATCGCCGGTGCGGCGTTCGTGGCGCAGGTCGAACAGCTTTCGCTGAAGATCCCATGCCTCCGCATACCTGGTAAGACCGATATTGTAAGAAGTGATCGTTTTCAAATGTGTATCGAAACGCCATAGGCGTTCCCCGCCGCCTCCATGACTGCCTCGGCCAGTGTCGGGTGGGCATGCATCGTTCGCCAGAGCTCTTCGTATGTTGTTTCAAGGGCTTTTGCCGTCACAAGCTCCGCGATCATCTCGGTTGCTTCCGATCCAACGATGTGTGCTCCAAGGAGTTCCCCGTATTTCTCGTCAAATATGAGCTTCACCTGACCTTCCGTTTCGCCAATGGCGAGCGCCTTTCCAAGCGGCCTGAAGGGGAATTTTCCGACTTTGATCTTGTGTCCCGCTGCAATAGCCGCTTCTTCGGTCATCCCCACACTCGCCACCTGTGGCTGGCAGTATGTGCAGCTTGGGAAAACCTTCCGATCGATTCCATGTTTCGCTTTCCCCGCAATATGCTCCGCTGCGACAATTCCTTCATGCGAAGCGACGTGCGCCAGAAGCGGCGGACCGCTCACGTCTCCGATTGCATAGATCCCGGCTACGTTGGTCTGCCCGAATTGATTCACTTTGATGAAACTCTTCTCAACCTGGACACCCAATGCCTCGAGGCCAAGGTTTTCGGAATTTCCCTGAACCCCGATAGCCATGAGCGCAACTTCACCTGTAACCGTTTTCTTGCCTTCGGGAGAGGAGACGGTGACTTCCACTTCATTCCCCACCTTCACACCCTCGACTTTCGTATCAGTGAGAATCTCCAGGCCGCTTTTCTTCAACGAAGACTGAACGATCTTTGTCATTTCGCGGTCCTCAAGCGGCAGGATCATCGGCATCATTTCGATAACCGTGACTTTCGTTCCAAGCGTATGATAGAAATAGGCAAATTCTATCCCTATTGCTCCGCCGCCGATGATAACCATGCTCTTCGGCTGCTGTTTGAGTGTCATCGCTTCAGTGCTGGTGAGGATCTTTTTTCTGTCAATTTCCACTCCCGGGACGGAACGCGGGCGTCCACCTGTTGCCAGAATGATCGCCTTCGATTTGATCTTCTCTGTCACCTTGCCGTTGCTGCTGACTTCAAGAGTGTTTTTGCCGGTAAGCTTGCCGGTCCCCGAGATCACCTCGATCTTGTTCTTTTTCATCAGGTATTCCACACCCTTGGTGATCCGGTCGGAAACGTCCCTGCTGCGTTGGATGATCTTCCCAAAGTCGAACTTCAGGTCCTTGTGCGAGATTCCAAACTCCTCCGACCTCTTGAATGTCGAATAAAGCTCGGCGCTCTTGAGGAGCGCTTTGGACGGAATACACCCCCAATTCAGGCAAATACCGCCAAGCCGCTCCCGTTCGACCACAGCCGCGCTCATGCCAAGTTGAGCAGCCCTGATTGCGGCAACATAGCCTCCCGGACCGCCACCAATCACAGTCACGTCATACTGTCGATCAGCCATTGATTCCCTCAATAAGGTTGGAATAACGAAGATATCGGCGTCAGAAAAGCACGAATTGCGGAGCAATATACCGAGATCTGTTCTCAAAAACAACCACGCAGATCTCGCGCCCGCCTTCCGGCAGGTAGGGATACTCACGGATGTGTTTGGAAAACGAGTCCAAGCTCGTCACAAGGGAAGCGCTGGAGGTTGCCTTCAACATCGAAAGTCGGGAGCTCGACGAAGATCCCTGAGAGGACAACCTTCTTCACTGTACAATTGATTCTTTTTCACTTTTGTCTTATGTTGGAAACAAAAATTTCAGGATGGCGGAGAAAGAAGAACGTGTTGTTGTCTCGAATCGTAAGGCCAGGCACGAATACTCAATCATCGAGACACTCGAGGCCGGCATT
>DATDRF010000218.1:0-34407 GCA_035291905.1 Bacteroidota bacterium | reverse complement strand
CTGTGTCCCTGCCTGCTCTACGAGTCTATCGACTCGTGAGAGTCGTTCTACGAATCTACGATTCGTAGAATCGTAGATAGACCGGCAGGCCCCGACAAAGTCGGGGCAGGCAGGCTCCGTGCCTTCTTCTTGTTCTCGTGGTTGCCAAGAAGGTTGAATGATGAACCGAGGAATCATTCGCTCGCGAAGATCATTCCGGCAAGGAGCGTTCGATTCCCACCTCCAATCCGCGCAGTTCCGAAAGAGCGCGCATCCTCCCAAAAAGCGAATACCCGGGATAGACTCGCGGCTTGAGCCTGTCGGCAATCGTCAGATGCCCATGGTCGGGCCGAAATGGCATGCGCCGATTCTTCGTCCCCTCCTGTTCTCGACGCTGCTGCTCAATCACCATCGTCTTCATCACACTGTACATATCTACATCCCCTTCAAGGTGATTGTCCTCGAGAAAATCACCCCGATCGTTCCTGCTCACATTTCTCAGATGAACGAAGTTTACTTTCTGAGCCAGGCGCTGCGCCATTTCCCCAACGTTATTCTTGACACTCGCCCCAAGCGAGCCTGTGCAGAAGGTCAGTCCGTTTGAGGGAGAATCGACGGCCTTGAGATGTTGTTCGAGATCATCAGCATTGCTGACGATCCGGGGGAGTCCGAGAAGTGACCATGGGGGATCGTCCGGGTGCAGGGCCATGAAAACGCCCGATTCTTCGGCCGCAGGGATGATTTCCTTCAGGAATGCATGGAGATGCTCCATCAGCTCATGGTCGCCGATGCTTTGATACTCCCGAATCGCATCACTGAACTGTTTGATGGTATATGCCTCTTCGGAGCCGGGGAAACCCAGAAGAATGGTCTGGACAAGGGCATCTTTTTGCGCATTGTTGAGGTCGTCAAAATATGCCCGGGCGGCCCGGACCTGTTCGTCCGAATAGGATTTTTCCGCTCCCGGCCGCTTGAGGATAAAAAGATCGAACGCGGCAAAGACCCTTCCCTCGAATCTCGTTGTGATCGAGCCGTCCTTGAACTCGACCTGCAGGTCAGTCCGCGACCAATCCAGGACAGGCATGAAATTGTAGCAGACGGTATCGACACCGCATTTCCCCAGATTCCCGATTGATTCCGTGTATTTCCCAATGAGTTCCCGGTAGTTGCCGGCGTATTTTTTGATATGTTCGTGGACCGGAAGGCTTTCGGCGACCGACCATGTAAGTCCCTCGGCCTCGATCAGGCGCTTTCTCTCCAGAATTGCATCCACGGGCCACACTTCCCCAATGGGAATCTGGTGGAGTGCTGTGACGACCGCGGAAGCCCCGGTATGCCTGATTTCCTTCAGAGTCACAGGATCTTTCGGGCCGAACCATCTCCATGTCTGTTCCAGAGCCATCGACACCACTTCCTGATGTTGTGAAAAAAGAATCTTGCACAATGTACGCAATAACGGGTGAACCTTCAATCACTCTGTGCCCTTCGTGCTTGCGCACCGTAGTGCTTCAGCACGCAGGTGTGCCTTCTCCGTGCCTGCACGCTGAAGTGCAGGCACGCGATGTTTCGGCCTGCCCGCCAAATTTGTTTCTCAAAAAGGCAGGCGGGCACGCAGGCGTGAGCTCTGTGGTTAAAGTTCTTCCATAAAGGTCACAAAACCCAAAGGGATCCCTTTGGGAGAATGCACAGAGAACAACATTCGGATTGCTTGTTTTCACTCGATCGCTTTCGTACTTTGTCTGCACCACATCTAATTTCAGGAACAATCATGCGTCCGTCTCTTCTCTCGATGTTTCTCATCCTCTCCTCGTGGGTTTACGCACAGCAGGCACAGACCGCACGGCGATTCACTCTTGATGAGTGTGTCAATCAGTTCGACATCTCGCGCATCGAGTCCACCAAGGTCGGGTATCAGTATTGGTTTGTTGGCAAACAGTTCCTGGATGGCCGAACGCTGAAGATGAGCGTGGTTGCGCCTCATGAGGCCACTCATGCCCCGCACAAGCATGCAGAGGACGAGTTCTTTTTCGTTCTTGAAGGAAAGGCAGAGTTTTATCTGGATGGCAAAACAAAGACTGGTGAGCCGTATTCAAGCTTCTATTGCCCGCCAAACAGCGAGCATGGTATCCGCAATGTCGGCGATTCGGTGTTGAAGTACCTTGTGATCAAGAAATATGAGCAACGATAGAGCACTCCTGCATTCGATGTTTCGATGTATCATGATCGCCGTGCTTGTCCTGGCAAGTCCTTCATGTGCCCGCGAAACGGCAGATGAAGAAGGTGAAGCCGGTCTGTCCGATTTCTGGGACAGCTCCCATCACTGGTACGACATCCGCGACGAAGAACGGATCATCGATCCGCTTCCGCAGCAGAAGAGATATGACCCCTCAGAGGTCCGCGCCATTGCTGAGAATGTCCTCCTTTTTCAGAAGCTCAACGGGGGCTGGCCGAAGAATTACGATATGAGGGCGGTTCTGACGGATGAACAGAAGGCTGCAGTACTGAGGGCAAGGGCCGATACGGGGGCCACGACGTTTGACAACGGTGCGACGTACTCTCACGTGGCATATCTTGCGAAGGCATTCGACCAGACAGGCGACGAGAGATATAGGAAGGGAAGCCTTGAGGGACTCGCGTTCATTCTTCGCGCTCAATATGAACATGGGGGATGGCCTCAGTATTTTCCCGACCGGAGCGGTTATCGTCGGTATGTCACGTACAACGACGGAGCAATGATAGGCGTGATGAAGCTCCTTCGGAAGATTATCAGCGGGAAGCGCGAATACAAGTTTGTAGACGCTTCTCTGAAAGAGAGGATCAAGTCGGCATTTGCGAAGGGAATCGATTGCATCATTCGCAGTCAGATCATGGAAAAGGAGACTCTCACAGTGTGGTGTCAGCAACATGACGATGTGACGCTGCTGCCGCGCAATGCGAGAACATTTGAGCTCGCCTCGGCGACCTCCATGGAAAGCGCCGGGATCGTCCTGTTCCTCATGAGCCTTGATGATCCTTCCCCGCCAGTTGTGAAGTCTGTTGAAGGTGCCGTACGGTGGTTCGAGCGATCAAGAATCCTGGGGATACGGGTAGAGACCGTGGAGGCCCCGAAGACTGAATACATTTATCACACGGCCAGCGATGACAAGGTCGTTGTGGAGGACACCGCTGCCCCTCCGATCTGGGCACGGTTCTATGAACCTGGAACAAACCGCCCTCTCTTCGCCAATCGGGACGGCAGGCCGGTCTATTCAATGACTGAAGTGGATCGTGAACGGCGGACCGGGTATGCGTGGTACACGTACGACCCGGCCAAGGTTCTGGCCGAGTATCCGAAGTGGCGGCGGCGAAACCGACTCTGACCATCATTTTTTCAACAAATTCTTCCTTCTTCTTAGCAGGACTCTCCCCGATCTCGCATCCCCCCGTCATTTCTTTGTAAGTATTTCGAAAGTAATATCTTACATCGTAAAATAAGAGTCGTTCGCGTTTTCCCTCCTTTTGAGCGTTTTTCCCTTGACATAAAGAGTCGTTCTTCGCATCATTGTAGCGGTAAAGTTACCGATTAAGTTACCGCTCCCTGTTCTCCCTCTTGAAGGCTCAGCTATGAACATCCGAAGCGTTGTTCGGCGAATCTCGTTTATCCTCTTCATTTTTCCATCGATTCTTTTAAGCCAGGGTATTCTCACCGGTACAGTGACAGACTCACTCTCGAACGAAATTCTGATCGGCGCGAATGTTTTTCTTCCCGGAACCTCGCTGGGAAATGCCTCCGACCGTGAGGGAAGATTCCGAATCGCCAACATACCGGCTGGGACCTATACCCTGAGAATCTCGTACATCGGCTACAAGCCGAGGGAATACCAGGTGAGCGTTTCCAATCAGGAGACGAACCTCGACGTGAAGCTGGCGCCCGATATCCTCGAAGGAGAAGAGGTGGTTGTGACTGCGCAGGCCCGCGGTCAGGTCGCAGCGATTAACCAGCAGATCACCTCCAACACGATCATCAACGTTGTCTCGCGGGAAAAGATCCAGGAACTGCCCGATGCCAACGCAGCCGAAGCGATCGGCCGATTGCCCGGAGTCTCGATCCTGAGGTCTGGAGGCGAGGCGAACAAGGTGATCTTGCGCGGCCTTGAAGACAAGTTCACAAATATCACGATCGACGGAGTGAAGATTCCTCCTACCGACGCGACAAGCCGAGGAGTCGACCTCAGTATGCTCTCGCAGAGTTCTTTGGCAGGAGTGGAATTGTTCAAGGCGCTCACTCCTGACAAGGATGGAGATGCGCTGGCGGGAACCATCAATCTTGTGACGCGAAGGGCCCCCGCGGAGAGAGAAGTGAGGGTGAATGTGAAGGGCGACTACAACCATCTCATGAAATCGACAGATCAGTACGATCTCGCTCTTCATTACAGCGAACGATTTCTGGACAACCTCATAGGTGTCCAGCTCACCGGCAACTTGGAGAAGAGAATCAGAAGCAACGAACGCGTCAACGTCAATTATGGCGTCGACTACGACATCACGGGGTTTCCCAAGTACTATATCAACGATTTCCTTCTGGAATTCACCGACGAAACGAGGAAACGGGAGGGATTAAGCCTCCTGCTTGATGTTGCCACGCCCGATGGGGGAACGGTGAAGATCAGCAACGTATTCGGCAGAACAAACAGGGATTACTTCTGGTCCGCACGGGATTACCCTTCGAACGGGGGAGGAAGCCAGAGCGGCTTGCCGGTATATGACTACCGAGACCGCGAACAGAATATCAGGACGTTCAACAGCTCCGTGACAGGTGACAACAATCTCCTCGATATCGTATTCAAGTGGGGCCTTTCGTTCGCCGAGTCCGGGTCGGATTATCCCTTTGATTACGAGACGATCTTCGTAGAGCCTTCTGGCATGGCCTCGTCACCCAAGCTCGCTTCCGGACCGGAACAGCTCATTCCTTACGCGGTGAACAATTTTGCGAACGCGTCATTGTATTGGGCATATTTCCGGACACAGGATAACTATGACAAGGAGAAGACCGCCTTCGTCGATGTCGGGAAACAATATCTCTTCGGCGATGTAATTTCCGGCGAAATAAAGATCGGCGGCAAGATGAAGATCAAGGACAGGTCGAACCTGAGACGCGAGGATCTTACTCCTTACTATCTTGGCAAATGGAAGACTCACGAGAAACTGCCCGACGGAACAATCAGGCCAAAGGACTTCACCGGGACCTACTTTGAGGCATGGCGGCAAAGCGGGTCGGGCACATTCATCGGAATCAACGAGTTCTTTTGGAGGCCGCTCCTGGATGCCCGGCATGTCGAGGATTCCTATTTCCTCAATCCCCTTATTGCTGAACCGAAAATGCGTCAATGGAGAGAATTGAACAAATACGGTATTGATCCGACGGGGAACGAGTACGAGATATGGGTGAATCCCCTTATTCGCTATGACGAGTATTTCGTGACGGAACGAGTGACGGCTGCGTACGCGATGAACACCCTGAACGTCGGACAATCGCTCACCATTATTGCAGGAGCGAGGATAGAGAAAGAGACAAACGATTACTTTTCCACCTTCATGCCGGCACCGGTGACCGGTTTTCCCGTTCAATCGAATACCATCCGGGATACGTCGTCTTCGTTCGCACAAACGCTCGTCCTGCCCAACCTCAACATCTCATTCAGGCCGCTGGACTGGATCAATGTCCGATTGGCAGCCTACAAGGCACTCGGGAGGCCCGATTTCAATATGCGGCTGAACCGCTACATCGCGGGCCGTCCGGCAGAAGCGAGCAATACCCAGTTCCTGCTGTATGTGGGGAACACGTCCCTCAAGACATCGAGCGCATGGAACTATGAAATCAATACGTCATTCTATGACAATTCGTTCGGCCTCATTTCTCTCTCGGCGTACTACAAAGAGATCAAAGATATGTATCACATGTTGAACAATTTCAACACGGTTGGTGATACGCTTATGCAACGGTTCGGCATAACCTGGAAGAGCAATATGCCGACTCCCACCACGCCTTTCAATCTCACGTTTCCCTACAACTCCCCGAAGCCGACGAAACTGTGGGGATTCGAATTCGAGCACCAGATCAATTTCCATTTCCTGCCGGCCCCGTGGAACAACTTCGTTCTCTCTTATAATGCGTCGATTGTGGACTCCAAGACGATTGTTTACGGATCCCGGACCGTCCAATATGTCGATACCTCGGGTGATTTCCCTCTCACGAAATCGAAGAACATTCTGGTTGAGACCGAACAGAAGCTGGAGGGAATGCCGGAATTCTTCGGCAACATTGCCCTCGGTTTTGATCTTGGGGGCTTCTCGGGACGATTGTCCCTCTTCCACAAGGGAAAACACAATGTCTCGTTTTCAGCAGGCGGCCAGTCAGACCGTGTCACCGTCGCCTACACGAGAATCGATCTGACATTGAAGCAGAGGATCACCGATTATCTCGCCGTGTTCGTTAATGTCAATAACGTGACGAATATTGAGGAAGGGACAACGGTTTCCGACAGAAAATACGGCCTGTCGTTGTTTGATCAAAGGGAGAGGTACGGATTGACAGGCGATTTTGGCGTTACAATAGAACTGTAGTGAAACGAACAAACCACTCTTCCAATCATGACGTACTATCTTCCCACAAGGAGGTGCTGCCGACAGGGAATCGTTGTTCAAATTTTTTCAACCATCGTCAAAATCGCAGGGAGGTAATTATGCATTATCGAATAATCGGAACAGTTCTTCTGTTGCTTCTCCTCTTCGCCGCGACATCGTACAGTCAGGAAGCCGTCCTCACCCTCCTTCCTTACAACGGCGATACGTTACGATATGTCGACAAGCAGTTCATTGCCGACACAACGAATACCGGCGGGTTGCTGGCGAATCGCGTCTACGAATTCAAGCGGGATTCGGTGTACCTCACCCACGCCATCATCACGATTCAGGCGGGGGAGACACTGCGCTTGAGGGCAACCGGGACAGGAACCAAGAAACCCATCATCTATCTTTGGGAAACCGGAACAGGCGGATCACCCACCCGGCCGCCCGGAAACTTTGTTGTGCTGAACGGCGGAAATCTCGAGATGACTAACATCTGCATAGCAGGGTACTATGAGCCAGAACCGGACCGGGTCGGCGGCGTGCAGGGTGGTTTGGTGAATACCACGGCTGTCGGCTCTTCCATCATTCTGGATGGAGTCGTCCTTTCGAACATCAACGGGCAGCACATCCGGACCGGCTTCAATGCGGTGAAAGTCTCAGCCGTGAACAGCATCTTTGCCAACATGGGGGCCCTGACGACCTCGAACCTCGGCGCCGGCAAGGGATTCGACTTGCGAGAGGCTGCGGTTGACACCTTCGTTCTCATCAACAACACATTTGTCAATTATCAGGACAGGGCTGTCAGGCACTACAATTTCAGTAATCCAGGGGCTGGAACGGGGGTTATCAAGTACGGACGGATTCAGCATAATACGTTCGTCAACGGCATGGGGTTCCACGGGCTCCTTTCCCTGGGAAACCTTGGCCAGATGATGACCATCGCGGACAATCTGTTTGTCGACGGATTTTCGCTCGGCGAGGACTCGACGGATGCAACCAGGGCAGCGGAGTGGGCAAACACCGGCGAGTTTTATCCGAACGGAAGAAGCAGAATCACCTGGATTTTCTCCGCACCGAACGATTCAACGGTTTGGAGGATTCGCAACAACTGGTACGCCATTTCCGATTCCGGGAAGGCCTTCCTGACCGACTTCAGTTACCCGATTGGATCGCCTCTCTCATGGCATATCAACAGCAAGCTCCAAGCCCAGGGTGGAGACTCGGTGAACGCGTTCAAACGTGACACTCTGGCTATGGTGAATATCCCCAGGCTCATGTCGAACATGATGCGTTGGTACGAAGATACTGTCGCCGGCGGCCTGAGGCAAAAAGTGCAGACGAACTTCGTCCTCGCAAGGGATGATTTCGATCGGAGAGTTATCCGATACTACCGCGATACTCTGAATGCTTCGTACGGAACATCGACGTTGGCCTATACGGGAGGTCAGGGCGGGTATCCGGCGGGAGATTTGAACTGGTATCCGACCGCTAAATCGGCATGGCTTGGGGATCCCATTTCAGGTGTTGAAGGACCGGAATCTGTAATCCCGGATGCGTTCGCACTTGAACAGAATTACCCGAATCCGTTCAACCCGGCAACCAGGATCACCTATTCTGTACCGAATCAGACGAAAGTCCTTCTCGAGGTTTTCGATCTGCTGGGACGCAAGGTGGCAACGCTGGTGAATGAGGTCAGGCCCGCGGGGACATTCACCGTGGACTTCGACGGAACCAAACTGGTCTCGGGTGTTTATTTCTATCGGCTCTCAACGCCCTACCAGGTGTTTGCGAAGAAAATGCTTCTCATCAAGTGACCCGTTTTTCCGCGAAGCGGCAGGAGAATCTTCCTGCCGCTTCTTTTTTAACGGAGGGTTTTTTCGGCCGCGTTCTTGACATTTTGAGATATTATCCTGAATTTAAAGTTAGCGGTAAAGTAACTCTCCACTCTGATGCATCTCTTTCCTGTTCATATACTCCGCCCTCTTGTCTCCGTGATTGAACGTGGAATATCTCTGTCTGTCTGCATGTTGTTCTTCTTCGGGTCCGCGGGAGCCCAGATCTATGTTTCTCCCCTTGGAAACGATACGCTGTCGGGTACGATCGATCTGCCCTACGAGACAATCACGAAAGCTCATTCGGTCGCCCTGGCGGGCGATACCATCTACGTCCGGGGGGGAGTGTTCGATTCGTTGACGACGACAACGACTCTCTCTAAAGTCGGATCAGCTGCAAGCCGCTACTACCTGTTTGCCTATCCGGGGGAGCGCCCCCTCCTGGATTTCTCGCTGATGCCCGTGAACTCAAGCAACAGGGGAATCAGAGTCACCGGGGCTTACTGGCACGTCAAAGGGCTCGATATCAAAGGCGCCGGGGATAATGGGATGCATGTGAGCGGGTCGAACAATATTATTGAGTTCTGCTCTTTCTTTGAAAACATGGATACCGGTCTTCAGTTGAGCAACGGAGCGGCGAGCAACCAGGTGATCAACTGCGATTCCTATCACAATGCCGACACGTCGCAGGGAAACGCGGACGGCTTTGCACCCAAGCTGGATGTCGGTACGGGAAATTTTTTCTACGGATGCAGGGCGTGGGAGAATTCTGACGACGGTTTTGACGGGTATCTCAGGCCTTCCGATAATGTGGAGACGATCATCGTCAACTCCTGGGTCTTCAAGAACGGCTATCTCAAGAATGGATCGGCGAGTACCGGAAACGGAAACGGATTCAAAATGGGGGGGAGCGATGCCCCGTCGCTGCTCCGACATGATGTGATTCTCAAGAACTGTCTCGCATTCGACAACAGGGTCAAAGGGTTCGACCAGAACAACAATAAGGGCTCAATGACTCTCCTGCATTGCACGGGGTACGGAAACGGGACAAACTATTCCATCTTCGGCGCTCTTGCGGCCGGTGAATATCTCACTCTCACCAATTGTGCCGTCCTTGGCAATCTCGGCGCGCTCGCATCTTTTGCCATTCAACAAACAAACAGCTGGACGGACTCCTTTGTTGTTACGACGGACGATTTTCTTAGTATCGACACGACAGGAGTACGCGGCCCGAGGCAAAGTGACGGGAGCCTTCCCGAGGTTCCGTTTCTTCATCTCGCGGGCGGCAGCGACCTGATAGACGGTGGGACAGATATTGGAAAGGACTTCAACGGCGTCGCGCCCGACATCGGCGCTTTTGAAAGCGGACCGCCCACATCGGTGCCGGGAATTGCGTTGCGGCCCTCATCATTTCCGACGGTCCGGAATTATCCTAACCCATTCAATCCTTCAACGACGATTGACTACGAGATCCCCGGGCCGGGTACCGCGGTTATCGGCATCTTCGACATCAGCGGAAGACATCTCAGGACGCTCATTGGGGATCACCCCCGGGGAGGACGCTTCCGCGTTCAATGGGACGGCACGAATGGATCCTCACGGCAGGTTGCGTCCGGAATCTACTTTGCGGTCGTTCACTTCGGGTCGCAACAGGCGACAGTCAAAATGCAGCTTGTCCGCTAAAAGTAACTCATGAGAAATCCACCCAGAGTTCTTTTTTTCACGCTTCTCATCGTTGTTCTGTTCGTTCAGTGCAGGCGGATTGAGAATGGCGTGCTGGTGCAAGGATGGGCCGACCTTCCCGCAATTCTTGCTCGCATTGTTCCGCCACAATTTCCGGACAGGGATTTTGACATCACGGCTTTTGGGGCGAGAGGCGACGGGAAAAGCGATTGCACGGAAGCGTTCAGGAAAGCGATCAATGAGTGCAGTGCAGCGGGCGGAGGAAGAGTGGTTGTGCACAAAGGGGTATTTCTTTCAGGACCCATTCATCTGAAGAGTAACGTGAATCTGCATATCTCCGAAGAGGCGGTCGTCAAGTTCACCACGAATTCTGAAGCCTACGCCGGGCTTGTTTACACCCGGTGGGAGGGTGTGGAGTGCTTAAACTACTCTCCGCTGATCTACGCTTTCGAACAGGAGAATATCGCTGTCACAGGAAAGGGGACCCTCGACGGACAGGCGACAAATGAGAACTGGTGGTCGTGGAAAGGGAATGCGGACGACGGGTGGAAGAAGGGGATGCCGAATCAGAAGAATGCACGGAATGCCTTGTTTGCGATGGCGGAAAAGAACGTCCCTGTGGCTGAACGGGTCTTCGGCGAAGGCCACTATCTGCGCCCGAATTTCATTCAGCCCTATCGTTGCAAGAACGTTCTCATTCAGGACGTAACGCTCAAAGACTCACCCATGTGGTTTATTCATCCCGTTCTCTGCACAAATGTCACGGTGAAGGATGTCACGGTGAACGGGCTCGGTCCCAACAATGACGGATGCAATCCCGAATCTTCAAAAGATGTTTTGATCAAAGACTGCTTCTTCAATACGGGCGATGATTGCATTGCGATCAAATCGGGGCGGAATGCGGACGGCCGGCGCGTCAACGTACCGGGCGAAAATATCGTGATCCAGGGCTGCAATATGAAAGAAGGGCACGGGGGTGTCGTCCTCGGAAGCGAGATCTCGGGCGGCGTCCGGAACGTGTTTGCCGAGGACTGTGTCATGGACAGTCCCAACCTTGAACGCGCATTGAGGTTCAAGACGAATTCGGTCCGCGGGGGAATCATGGAGAACTTCTTCGCCCGGAATATTTGCGTTGGTGAAGTAAGCGAGGCGGTCTTGAAAATAGATTTCTTCTACGAAGAGGGCGATGCCGGAGAATTTACTCCGGTCGTCAGGAATCTCAGCATCACTGATTTGACCTGTGAGAAGGGGAAATACGCGGTCTGGGTGAAGGGATATGAGCGGTCGCCGATCAAGAACCTCCGCCTCGAACGATGTCAATTCGACGGAATTGCCGAACCCAATGTCATCGAAGCAGTTGATGGGTTCTCCCTTGCAGATGTTACACTGAACGGCAAGCCCATGAAATAAGAATGTCATGTATCATTATTCTCCTCCATATCCCAGAATGAGCAGATTCTCCCGGGCGATGTTGTTCATTCTCCTGTGCGTGCTGAGTCAGGAATCCGTGCTGAGCCAAACCGGCGGGAAGATCTCCGGGGTCGTTACGATCAAGGGGACGAGTGAACCGCTGATCGGAGCGAATGTTGTCGTCGTCGGCACGAACCTTGGAGCTGCGACCGATGCCGAGGGGACGTACTTCGTCCTCAATGTCCCGCCCGGCAAGTACGACGTCCAGGCCTCGATGGTGGGATTCCAGAGAATGATCCAGCAGGGGGTGATCGTCAACAGCGGCCGTACGACCCAGGCGGATTTCACTTTGAATGAAGAAACGATCGAGATCCAGGAGGTGGTCGTTGCCGCGACGAGGCCCGATGTTGAGCGGGAGAAGACGTCAACAAGCGCGATTGTCAGGTTCGACGAGGTACAGACCTTCCCGGGAATGAGGGACGTCAGCGATGTCCTGGCACTTGCTGCCGACGTGACAGATGGCCACTTCCGCGGCGGCCGAACGGGGGAGGAATACTACACTCTCCAGGGAATGGGAATCGTCAATCCCCTCGATAATTCATCCGCGTTTCTTCCCATCATGAGCGCGGTCGAAGAAGTGGAGGTTGTGACGAGCGGCTTTGGCGCTCAATACGGAAACGCTCAGTCCGGCGTCGTGAATATTTCCATGAAGGAAGGAAAATCCGACGGATGGAAGACGAGGGTGGAATCCCAGACACGCGTCCCGGGCCGCAAGCACTTCGGACCGAGCGTCTTTAATCCCAATGCGAATCCGTATCTGGCACTCCTGCTCTCCAATTCGTTCTGGCTCCAGGGGGATCCGAACGCCGATAATCCGCAGCCCTATTTTGGAAGCATGGGTTCGGGACTTACGTCGAGTTATGCCAGAGACACGCTGGTCATGGTTGCCGTTGCACAGGCCCTCTGGCTTCAGTCCAGGCGGGATATGAATCGGAACTACGGCCAGGAGATGGACTACTCGATCGAGGCAGGGACCGGCGGACCCATCAACCAGCACATGAGAATGTTCCTTGCCCTTCGGTCAAGCCGTGAATGGCCGGTATTCCCGACCGAAGAGCCGGATACGCGTTATCAAGCGATGGGAAACATCGTCACCGACCTGGGCACCGGTACATCGCTCCGCTTGAGCGGAGGACTTACGGAAGAGAAGAGCAATGTCTTCCCGGGATCTAACAGTGTCGGGGGATATCAACGATGGCTCTGGGACAGGATCACCGGCATCAATTACAGGAAACGCACCAACCTCCAGCTTGGCGCCAAGTTCGCCCATGCGCTCAGCCCCGAAACGTTTTACGAAATAAAACTGAACTCTTTGGTTACGAGCAGCAAATTAGGGGCGACCCCGACGCCATCGTCGGTTCCTGATTCTGCTGTCTTCGGCTCCAGCGCCGTGGCCTGGAGTTTCATCCTTCCCGTACCGAACAACAACTCCCCGGACGGGCTGAACTATCAAGCCGGATACGACACATTCAGGGATGAGCAGACCCGGACCGTCTCGCTCGACGGATCTCTCACAAGCCAGGCGACGCATTCACATCTTCTCAACGCGGGATTTCAAATCAACTCGTATCTCATCGACGTTTCCAATTCGTTGAGTCTCCGAAGCAACAATAATATTGAGTCGTATACGGCCAGGCCTTTCGAAGCCGCACTGTATGTTCAGGACAAGATGGAATT
This sequence comes from Bacteroidota bacterium, assembly GCA_035291905.1. Lineage (GTDB taxonomy): Bacteria > Bacteroidota > Ignavibacteria > UBA10030 > UBA10030 > JACPLA01. The sequence continues at coordinate 21,157 of DATDRF010000218.1, read as the reverse complement.
CGAGGGGCTCATTGCGAACATCGGGATACGCTGGGACGTTTGGAGCTCAGGCCGGGAATACTACACAAACCAGTTCACGCCCTTCCTCGAGCCGGATTCTGTCGGTCGGTTCAATCCCGAGACAGCGCCAAAGGCCGAAGCTCCGATTATCGGACGGCTACAGCCCCGCATCGGGGTCTCTTTCCCGGTCTCCCTCAACACAGTGTTTCATCTGAACTACGGGACGTTCATGCAGCGGCCCTCGTTCCAATATGTTGTGGCAACGCGCATCGCGCAGGGGGACAACCGCCCGGTGTCCCTTGGAAATCCGAGACTGCAGCCGGAATTCACGAACAGCTACGACGTAGGAGTCATGCAGGGATTTGGTGACGGGTTCACGCTCGACATCAGCGGGTACTATAAAGACGTCAAGAACCTCCTCCAGCAGGCAAATTTCACCGATGACAGAACGGGACAACAGGTAAGTTCCTTTTTCAACACCGATTATGCCGATATTCGCGGGTTCCGCCTCGCGCTCTCAAAGAGAAGAGGATCGCTGATGGGATCGCTCAATTACCAGTTCAGCGTTGCAACGGGCAAAAGCGCAACGGTGACCGGTGCTACGCCGGCATTCAACCAGGACACGACCGGAGCGGTCACTACGGACCGGACGAATGTTCCTGTGCGCGACATCCTGCTCGATTTCGATCGGCCGCACAACCTCATCATGAGTCTGGCATACACAACGGGCAAGGAATGGGGACCAGCCGTCCTTGGGATTCGTCCGTTTTCCGACATCACCGTTTCGGCGATCTCTTCGTTCAGGAGCGGCCGTCCCTACACTTCGCCGTCGAACCTGAAGCTCATCAACGAGAGGAGAACTCCCGCAGAATACAACACCGATCTGAGAATTACGAAGAGGATCGCCGACTTCTTCGGTGTCCCTGCAACGTTCTACGTTGAAGTGTTCAACCTGTTCGACAACAGGATCCTGAATTACGATTACCTCTTCAGGAGGCCCACTCCGACCAATCCCAACTATCCTCTTCAGTACTATGAATCGTTTCCCGTCGATGATCGTGCGAACGGAATCCGGTACTGGTGGGATCAGGGAAGGCAGGGGCCTTTTGCTGTCGACCAATCGTTCCTGATCTACGGCAACGATCCGCGATCGTATAATTTCGGCATTATCATCGAATTCTGATCAACATGTTCCTGACTTCCATACTCCGTAAACCGTCGATCGTCAGTCTGCTGCTGCTGACCTTGTGGTGTGCGGCTTCCGCACAGCGCGACTGGCGCGTCCACGAACGCGGATTGCTCCATCAGTCGGTTTTCAACACGGGAGAGCTGGGGCGTGCCTACAACGCCGGCGGAACCGTACAGTCGGGGATTCCTTCGATGGAATGGCCGCCAAGTTCGTTCATGATTCTTGACCGCCAGAACTACCCGGGTCAGCACAACTCTTTCGGAAGCGGGATCTGGCTCGCGGGAACCACGACGAGCGGAAGGATCTATGCATTCTGCGGAGCCGTCAGCGACGGGAGCGGCAATCCGGTGACGGTCACCGGGGTGTACAGCACTCCTCTTTCCCTCACAAAAACGGAAAACTATCCGGTTCTCCCAAACGGCAATTTGAACCCGTCATACGACCCGAACGAAGCCGAGGAAATTATCGTCTCATCATGGTCCACGCCTGTCGGCATCACCGTCACCCGGACAAGCCGTGCCTGGAGCTTCCCGGGATATGACAGCTTCATCATCTACGAGTACCAGATGGTGAACTCAACGGCCGACACCATCTCCGATGTGTTCGTGACTTTTGCCAACACGTTCGCTCCGTCGATGTTCGGTTACCAAAGAAACCACGGCCAATGGTCGGAAGCGGCGTATCGCGGCCAGCCACCCGCCGGATTGGGAGATCATTTTGCCCGATTCGATCTCAAGCGTTGGATGACGTACAACCACGACCGCGCAGGGGTCCCCGATCAGGAATACTTCGACATCTGGTCCATTCCCGGGAATCGCGGAGGCCTGAATTCACCGCAGGCGGCCGGATTGGTCATGCTGCATTATGATTACGCACATCTTTCATTGAAGAATCAGACTCAGCAGGTATGGATTGCGACCTCAGACAGCGCGGGGATTTGGGATGCGAACAACAAAGCAAAGCAGCCGTACCTTCTCCGAAATGAAAACGGAAATCTCCCGGACACCAAGACGATTCCATGGATGGATCCTGCGCTTCAGAGGAAGACCTCCGTCTTCGCGGGTTCGGCTGATTCGCTCAGGTTTGCGGCTCAATTTGATTCCACGTACTGGGATTACTGGAGGGGCCGGACAAAGGGATCAACGAATCTCACCTGGTGGCAACCCGTGTTTCGGGCGTATGGTTTCTATCCCTATTTGCTCCCCCCCGGCGAGACAATGAGATTCTCCGTTGCCGAAGTTGTAGGATACGGCCCCGGCGTCGCGGGAGACAGGATCTACACGGACCTTGGAGGGGCTATCCGCGCGGGCGTCGATGCGGGAGCGTACTTCAATCCGGTACCGAGTTGGTATGACACGTTGCAGTACCAATACCTTGGAACGAGCCCCTCGATCGGAAGCACTTACCTCCAGACTCATCCGTTGCCATGGTACGTAGCACCCGGCGTCGTCTCCATCCGGGATGTTGCCGATCGTGCAATCCAGGCCTACAACGGCGCGCCGCTCACGAAGTACGATACGCTTCAGTACAAGCCCGAGCTTGCTTCGGCTTCGGGGGCATACAATACGATTCCTATTCCCGTTCCGGCGCCGGTAATCAGGGTTGAAGATACGAAGGCCGCGGCTAACCGGGTGATTTGGGGTCCGCAGGTCGAATCGTTTACGACACCGCGGCTCCGAGCACCGTTCAAGCATTACGAGGTCATGCGGGCTCAGCATCCATTGGGCCCATGGAGCATGATCGACAGTGTTTCCCGGCAGGATCCGCGATATTTTCAGGACTCGATCTATGTGATCCTGGATCCCGAAAGCAATATCGGAGAGTTCGTGTATTATTCGGTCGTTTCGGTCGATTCGCTCGGCGGGAGAAGTGGGATGACCAACATGACCCAGCATGAAACTCAGGCTCCGGCCACTCAGACTCTTGGCAAGGTCTACGTCGTTCCCAATCCCCTCATTGTCACCAGCGGCCTCAGCGGATCCGACCCGGCCGGAGAGGTGACCGACAGAGTCCAGTTCATGGGATTGACGCAGAGGTGCACGATCCGGATCTTTTCGTACAGCGGCCAGCTGATCAATACGATTGAACATGTCGGCGACGCATACGGCAATCCATGGTATCAGATCACAAGGAACAATCAGTTGCTCGCTTCCGGAGTCTATTTCTTTGTCGTCGACGATCACACTGGTGCCAAGTCTCATGGCAAATTCGTGGTGATTCGGTGATGAACGCGACCATGACAAAATTGCGAACGATGCTCCTTCTTACGGCGGGGTTTGTTCTCTTTGCCCAGCCCGCAATGGCTCAGAAAGTGGGAAGCACGTCGATGCAGTTTCTGAAGGTGTTGCCTTGCGCCCGTGCCACTGCGCTGGGTGAAGCGTACAGCGTCTGGGCCTCGGGAGCTGAGGCGGTGTTCTGGAATCCGAGCGGTCTGGCCCTGATCGACGGCCAGGAGATCTCCACGACCTACATTGACTGGCTCTTCGATACGAGACAGGGAGCCGTTTCTTATGCGCGTTCGTTCGGAAGCCTCGGCGCATTCGGAATTCAGGTTCAGTACGTCGACTTCGGCATCTTCGAGGAGACGACAAACGCGCGTCCGTACATTACCGATCCGAACGGCCCCGGCCTGACCGGAAGGACATTCCGTCCTTTCAGCTATCTCATCGGCATCACGTACGCGAGAAACCTGACGGACAGGTTCTCTCTCGGCCTTGCGGCAAAGTACGCCCACGAGTCGCTGTTCAACGGCCAGAATGTCACGGCCATGGTGAGCCAGGGGATCTTTGAGAGCGTCAGGACATGGGCAAATGCGCTGTTGTTTGATTTCGGCATCCGATACAATACCGGTTTTCGATCGATTCAGATTGCCGCGTCTGTGCAGAATTTCGGCCCTGATGTGAAATATGCAAGGGAATCAAATCCGGTCCCGCTTCTCTTTCGCTTTGGAGCGGCGGCAGATCTTGTGGGAACCAACGCCCTCCTCCTCGATGAAGAAAGCGAGAATCGGCTCAGGGCGGCATTTGATCTCTTTCACCCGAACGATTATTCTCAGCAGGGCCACCTGGGAATGGAATATGAATTCCGGGGTCTGATTGCATTGAGGGCCGGCTACAAATTCAATTACGACTACGAAGGGCTGACCCTTGGCGGCGGCGTGAAACATGCATTCTCAGGGATCCTGCTCTCTCTCGATTACAGTTACGGGAGTGTCGGCACCTACCTGGGGAATGTTCAACGCATCAGCATGGGAGTGGCATTCCCGTGACGCGCAAAACTATCAATATTGGAATGTGTTTTCTTGCGGCTGCATTCATGACAACGGCGCGGCTTGATGCTCAGGGGTATGGTGCTCCCTTGACGATGCAGGGGCTCGGAAAGTTCACGCTTCATTCTCCAGCACAGAGGGGCCTTGGGGGTGTAACGATTCGTGCAAATAACGATCTTGGAATCATGTTCCATAACCCTGCTGCTCTACAATCGTTGGACGCACCTGCAATCTCCGTGGCAGGGACAGGACAGATAATCCGGACGGGGCAGATTCAACATTACGCCCCTGTGAAGTACTATTCCAACCTTAGTCTCCTGCTCGAGAGCCTCACAGCATCGATTCCGGATCCCGATACTGCCCTTGGAGGCGCCACAGCTGCGGACACGGTGCAACGATCGTATGACGACATTGGGCCCAACTGGTCTTCATCAGAAGACAAGAGCCGACATTTGCAGGCCCTCGCGGCGATCCCATTTGAATACGGTGGCGTGAGATTTGTTGCGGGAGCCGGCGCGGTCGAATACGCCGATCTGGATTATTCGTACCAGAACAACAACGTTCTCAGTCCTTCGATCCTTTCCGAGAGGCCATTGCCCACGCCCAGGCCAACGAACGACGCTAATCCGATTCTTGTCCAATGGTCGCAGCATGTAACCGCCCGCACCGGATCCATTCAGGGTTACGGAATGGCGTTGTCAGGGAACCTTCCGGAATACGATATCACCTTTGGAATCAGTGGGATGATTTTGAACGGAAGCTCTGACGACTACGAGATATTGGTCAGCAGGGGAATGATGACGTTCTACACCAATTACTTCCGCCTCGATTCAACCTACGGCATATCAAGCAGGGGTGGGAATTCAGACTACAGCGGACGAGAGATCACACTAAGTCTTCTGTATCGTTCAAATGACGTACAGTTCGGAGTGACTGTTAAACCGCCAAACACCATTACGCGAAAATACTCCTATGATGTACTGATAGACGATAAAGGAACTTTGAGTATTTTCACTGAAACCGGGAGAGACAGAATCATACTTCCTTGGCGAGGCACCGCAGGACTTTCGATTACGCCCAGAGAAGGTTTTCTTTTGGCGCTCGAGTATGAGCTGCGTCCCTACTCGCGGGCGGAGTATAAAGGACTTGGAGGCACTTCTCGTCCCTGGCTGTCGGCGTCGTTGCTTCGGGTCGGGATTGAGTATCATGCTCTCCCGTGGCTGGTGCTCCGCGGAGGAATCAGGGGGCAGGCGGAAGTATTCGAGCCCGAGGGCAATCCGATTCCCGGAGAGGCTGTTTCCTATTCGGTCTATTCGGCCGGTGTCGGAGTATCACATTTTGGCCTCCGTCTTGACCTGGCATACGAGTATTCGTTGATGAGGTATCAGGATGTCTGGGGAAGCGCTCTCAGCATTAACAGGTCGAAATATCAATCGATTGTCGCCGGTCTGACCTACACTATTCCGGAATTATGGTAGAAAGAGCATTCGAGATTCTTTATTCTGAATTCTGATTTCTGAATTCTGATTTTCATTCACCAACCAAGGAGGTGCATCATGAAATCAATTCTCACGACGTTCTTGATCGTCGGTCTCGTGATGCTATGTATGGGAACGGTGCTCGGCCAGTCGGTCGGGGATTACCAATCGGCCGCGAACGGAAACTGGAATGCTGCTGCAACATGGCAGAAGTGGAACGGCTCGACATGGGTCGCGACGGCTACGCCGCCCACAGGGCTGGAAACCGTCACCATTGATACCACGGATACAGTCGCCGTCAACGTGCCGGTAACGATTACTGATACCCTGATCAACAGGGGAACCTTGACTGCCGATACGAATCTCACAATCGGCGCAACCGGCGTGTATCAACATGATCGGGATGCGGGTAACATTCCCCGGGCGACATGGAGCGCGGGATCCACTCTGTATCTCACTGGAGTGACGGCCGTTGCACCGAACAACAGGAGGCAGAATTACCATCACATAGTCTTCAATACTCCCAATCTTGGTGCAAACCTCAACATGGACCTCGATAGCGTGACGATAGGCGGTGATATCAAAGTGATTAACACCGGCGCATCAAGGTGGTATTTGACGTCGGCTCTTGCGGGGGATTCGTCGATCATCTCGATCACGGGAGACATTATCGTCGAAGGCGGTCAGTTTTCTTCGAACGGCACAGGCAATGCCAATACCGTCTTCAAGATCCATCAATACGGGGATATCATCGTGACGGGCGGTAACCTCTCGATCAGCAGAGGTTCTCAAGGGAGCGGCACGGGGTCGACCCGATGGTACCTCCACGACGGTAATTTCTCAATGTCAAATGCCACCACTCAGAATTCCAACGCGGCGAATGCCTGGTTTGTCTTCGACAAAGCGGGAACGCAGACGCTTACGCTCGGCGATGGAAATACGCTGACGTCGCTTCCGATTGTTGTCGAGAACGGAACCACGCTGGACATGGGGCTTAGCAAATTGAGAGGTGCGGGCAGGTTTGAGTTGCATGCCGGCTCGGTGGTTGCAATTGCGGAGCCGGGAGGCCTTGACAGTTCGGTCGTTGTTACAGGAACAGTTCGTCTCGATTCAATGGTGCAGTACATCTACAAGGCGGCAGAGAACCAGGTGACGGGCATAACCCTGCCGGATACGGTGTACAGCATTGTCAACGAGAATGCCAATACGCTGACCCTTTCGGATACGACAACGATCTATGGCGGTCTCTTCCTCCGTGCCGGTGTCTTCGACAACACGATCCCATTTGATCTTGGAGGGGTGGGTTACATTCGATTTGAGGGGGGCAACCTGCTCCTGGGGGTTCCCGTCTCCGCCGAGGAAACCCGTAGCACGATCCCTCTGTCGTTCTTTGTCGATCAGAACTATCCCAATCCTTTCAATCCGACAACAATGATCGTTTACGGCCTGCCTGCCGAGAGCCACGTGACCGCAAAGGTCTACAATATGCTGGGCCAGGTGGTGGCGACCCTGTTCGACGGAAAGCAGTCGGTGGGCACGCATCGGCTGAGCTTCGACGCGTCGCGACTGCCCTCCGGGGCGTACATCTATACAGTACGGGCAGGTACAGCCGAGATTTCCAAACACATGATGCTGGTCAGATGACAATATGAGAATCAAACGCGCAATTCTTCTGACGGGAGGGGTGATCGTGCCCCTCCTGATTTCCTGTGCCTCGCATGATGATCCGGTTTCATCATGGTCCTCGCGCATCGCCCGAAGTTTTCTTGCGATGCACCCCGATTCGATCACCTACGAGGACGAAGCAAAGTCGCACAAATGGAACTATGAGCAGGGATTGATGCTCGAGGCATTCTATCAGATGTGGAGACACACGAACGATACTGCCTACTTCCAGTACTGCCAAAAGAATCTCGATCACTATGTCATGGAAGATGGAAGCATTGCCACCTACGAGCTCGAGGATTTCAACCTCGATAACATCGCGCCGGGAAAGGCGGCGGTGTGGATGTTCGGCATTACCGGGAAAGAGAAGTACATGAAGGCGGCGGAAACCCTCAGGCGGCAGCTCAAGCTTCAACCAAGAACGCAAAGCGGAGGATTCTGGCATAAGAAGATCTATCCGTTCCAAATGTGGCTGGATGGGCTCTACATGGCCGAACCGTTTTACACCGAGTATTCGAAGACAAAAGGAGACACCGCGGCTTTTGATGACATCGCGAAACAGTTCCTCCTGATAGAGAAGAACAGCCGCGATGCAACGACCGGACTCTACTTCCATGGCTGGGATGAGTCCCGTACCCAGCAATGGGCTGATCCGTCGACGGGTCTCTCTCCGAATCTCTGGGGACGGTCAATCGGATGGATGTGCATGGCTCTGGTCGACGTGTTGGAATCGTTCCCCGAGCAGCATGGGAAGCGGGAGGATCTCCTTCGCATGTTGAAGAATCTTGCTGAAAGTGCATGGAACGCAAGGGATGCCGACAGCAACCTGTGGTATCAGATCGTTGACCGGCCGCGGGACCATGGCAATTACCTTGAGGCATCTGCAAGCGCGATGTTTACATATGCATTTGCCAAAGGCGCGCGCCTGGGGTATCTGCCTTCAGTATTCAAAGACCGAGCGAAAATGTCGTTCGAAGGAATCACAAAACATCTGGTAACAGTCGACGATGGCGTGGTTCACCTTCACGAAGTCTGCAAGGTTTCGGGTTTGGGGGGAAATCCGTACAGGGACGGCAGCTATGAGTATTACGTGGGCGAACCCCGGAGAACGAATGACTTTAAGGGATACGGGCCATTCCTCCTGACAGCGATTGAATTAGAGAGAAATTGAATCATTGCCGGACGTTTCACGTAGGTCATCCAGCGGATATGTTTCATAACGAGGTCCAATGAACCAACAACAACAAGAAAGGAGAACGCCATGAAGTGTTCTCGACTATTTGCTCTTGTCGTGGTGATCGGGTTGATGCTGAGCCCGGCACTGCTCGCGCAATCCACAGGCGATTTCCGTTCCTTTCAGAATGGGAATTGGAACGATGTGAATTCCTGGGAACGGTATAACGGATCAATCTGGGTGAACCCGGCTCCGACCATACCGGCCTCGACCGACAGTGTGATCACGATCTTGAGCGGCGACACAATCATCGTGACGGCGCCGGACTCCATCGATCAACTGGAGGTAGAGGGTGTGCTGAGGGTCAGGGATACGCTGATCATTCAGGACGGAACCGGAAACGACGCTGTGATGAGCGGAACTGTGATCATGGACAGTACCGCCGGACGGTTGAGCTTGTCATCGGTCGGTACGCCCGTCATCGTATTCTCTTCAACCTCGGTGTACAGGCATGCGGCGAACGGAGGGTCCCTCCCAGTGGCGACCTGGGAAACAGGTTCCACCTGTGAAATCACCGGTGTGACCGGATCCGCGCCCGCGAACGGCAATCAGAACTTCTACAATATTACATGGAACAACACGGGCCAGACGGCAAATCTGAACCTCGGCTGGAATGGCAACACCATTGGAGGAACGATCACGGTTCTCAGTACGGGTTCGGGACGCTGGCAGATGTGCGCACCCACCACGGGAAATTCTGCGATCGTGACGATCAACGGCGATATTGTCCAATCGGCCGGGAATTTCACGACGAACGGCACAAGCAACGGAACCACCACCATTACGATTCATCAGTACGGCAATGTCAATGTCACCGGCGGAAATTTCTCCATAAGCAGAGGATCGCAGGGCGGCACAGGGACAACAACGTGGTATCTCCATGGGCCAACCTTTGCCATGTCGAATGCCACGACCCAGAACTCGAACTCAGCCGGAGCAAGGTTCTTCTTCGCATTGACAGACACGCAGACTGTTTCAATTGCCAGCTCAGTCACGGTTCAATCGGGATTCAATTTCACCGTCGACACTTCGACAACGCTCATCATCGAAGCCGGAATTGATACTCTTACCGGAACGGTGGAGAACAGGGGCGTCATCTCGCCTGTTGGTGCCATTACATTCTCGAGCGCGGCAAAGTATGTCCACGCGCGCAACGCAGGGACTATTCCGACCGCAACGTGGGCGGCCGGTTCGACGTGCGAGATTACAGGTGTGACGACGACTGCGCCTGCGGGCGGGAATCAGAACTTCTCAAATGTCATATGGAATTGCCCGGGCCAGGCCTCCAATCTCAATATGGGATGGAACGGAATCACGATCGGAGGGAATATCACCGTGACGAACACAGGTTCGGCACGATGGCAAATGTGCGCTCCGGCTGTGGGAACTTCCGCAACGATTACCATTAACGGGAATATTGTTCAATCCGGAGGCCAGTTTACCACGAACGGCACGAGTAACGGCACCACCACGATCGTCATCAATCACGGCGGCAGCATTAACGTCACGGGTGGGAACTTCTCCATCAGTAGGGGAAGCCAGGGAGGGACGGGCACAACGACATGGTACATCAACAACGGAAACTTCTCCATGTCGAACGCGACAACTCAAAATTCCAACGCTGCAGGCGCAAAATTCGTCTTCGCCAAAGCGGGGACGCAGAAGCTGACATTGGGAGCCGGCAACACGCTGACGGCGTTACCAATCGAGGTCGCGGCCGGTTCAATACTCGAACTCGATTCGAGCATTGTAAGAGGCAGCGGAAACTTCACGGTTGATTCGGGCGCAGTCCTTGGAACCGGAAGCGTCTACGGGCTTGACAGCGCTCTGGTTACAACGGGGACGAAAACACTCAGCACCACGGCAACTTACAGTTTCAACGGGACAGCGGCGCAAGTAACCGGATCATTGCTCCCTTCAACGATCAAGAGCCTCCTGGTCAAGAACAGTGCAGGAGTAACGCTCACAAACGATGTGGCTCTCTCGGGTCCGCTGTATTTGTTGACCGGCAAGCTGGTACTCGGCGCGAAGAACATTTCAGCGCTGTCCGTGAGCGGAGGATCGACCACGACATACGTGGCCACAGACGGAACAGGTGCCTTGACTGTGAACGGCATCGGCTCCGCACAGACGTTCCTGGCAATCGGCACCGCGACATCATACGCTCCGATCTGGATCACAAACCACGGGACCGTCGATACATTCACGGTTTCTGTTGCACCGGATGCGGTCGCGGCTCCGGCGGGCGGCAGGGTAAACCTGAAATGGAACCTCGCCGAAAAGCTCGCTGGCGGAAGCTCCAGCATGCTGAAGTTCGGGTGGATGTCGTCTGACGAGAGCGCGGCAATGGTTTCCGATCGTCCGAACAGCATTAATTTCTTCAGGATGACCGACACCACTGAGATCGGTAAAGGATACTATACAACTCAGTTCCTCACCGAACCCCATACTGCAGCACGCGAGAGCATCGACAGCTTCGGGCCCATCGCGCTGGGTAGGTTCAAGGGGACGGCTACAGGGATCGAGCAGGATGCTTCTCTTATCCCTGACGAATTCCTCTTGCAGCAGAATTTCCCCAATCCGTTCAATCCGTCGACGACCATCAGGTATGACATTCCCCAGGCGTCGCACGTATCGATCAGGATCTATGATGCACTTGGTCGGATGGTATCGGACCTGGTCGACAGCGATCATCAGCCCGGCTTCCATTCGGTCGAGTGGAATGCGGATAAATTCACTAGCGGCGTGTACTACTATAGAATCGTTGCCGGTGAATTCGTCTCCGTGAAAAAGCTCCTGTTGGTCAAGTAAATTGTTCCAATCGGGCCGGCCCGTCGAAACCGGCGGGCTGGCCCCTTGGTTCTCTTCGTTTGAATATTGTGAGAGACGGACCGGAAGGGGAGGGAAGGTGTGCCGTGCCGATTCAAGGCCGGCAGTTCAATGAAAGTGAATTCCATGAAACACTCTTCGTTAAGGGGAGCTGCCGTAACGCTGGAAGATATTGCGGAGCGATTGAAGGTCTCGAAAGTGACCGTATCAAAAGCACTTCGCGGCCATCCTGATATCTCCGCGGAAACAGTCAAGAAGATCAACAAGGCAGCCCGGGAGATGGGGTACTCTCCGAATTTCTGGGCGAGAAATCTCTCCTCGAATCGATCGAATGCGGTAGGAGTGGTGTTACCGAAAATTGCCCACCATTTCTTCGGTTCGGTGATTGAAGGAATCTATGACGCGGCGTTCGAGCATAACTATGAAGTGATACTGACGATTTCGCAGGAGAACCCGGAGCGGGAACTCAAGCACATCAACACGCTCCTGTCGATGCGGGTCGATGGGTTGCTGATTTCGCTGACTCAGCAAACAAAAGATTATGAGGTCTTTAAGACCCTTCAGAACCGCGGTGTGACAGTGACGTTTATGGATCGGGTTCCCAAACTGGACGGATTCAACATGGTTGTTGCCGATGATCACGGGGGGGCGCATGCCGCTACCTCTCACGCGATCAGTATCGGATACAGGAAGATTGCCCATTTGGCCGGATTTCAGCACACCAATATCGGGCGCGAGCGGTATCAGGGATTTCGGGATGCGATGGACGAGAACCATGTCAAGATAAGGAAGGACTGGATCGTCTACGGCGGTTTTGGTGAGGATGACGGATACAAGGGATTCATGAAATTGTACGAGTCCGGGGAAATGCCGGAATGTGTTTTTGCTGTCACATTTCCCGTGGCGTTTGGCATGTACAAGGCCGCCGGCGAACTCGGAATCCGGATCCCCGAGGATATCGACCTCTTATGTTTCGGTAACAGCGGCGTCAACCAGTTTCTTTCTCCTCCGATGAGTTACGTCGACCAACCGACACATGAACTGGGCCGAAAAGCCTTCGAGCTGACTCTGGACAGCATCAGGCAGAGAGGCCAATACCTGCCTCAGTTCGTCAAACTACCGACGCGTCTGGTGCTCTGCAAGACGTGCACAAAAAAGATCGCCGTACCGAAGAAGGTCAAGAAGGTTTAGAAAAAGAAAATCGATGAGTGGAAGAGAGCAAGATAGAATGCCTGCTCCCCGAATGCCGGCTGCCGTCCTTGTCATGATTCTAGCTCTGCAGGCTGCAATGGGTCAGGAGATCTGGTTTACGGTGGATCAGCAGGGAAAGGCAGACTTCAAAACCGTTCAAGCGGCTCTCGAGGCCGTTCCGGCGGAGCATACAGGCCATGTCACAATCCTCATCAGGAATGGCACATACGAGGAAAAACTCTTTATCACCAGGAGTTCGATCGCGCTGGTCGGCGAAAGCAGGGAGGGAACGCGCATCGTGTTTCCTCAACTACGCTCTGAATGGGTTCAAAGTCACAATGGAAACGATTGGGGATCAGCGGTGATCAACATCGGGAATAATGTCTCCGATATTGTTCTGGGAAACCTTACCGTGTACAACAACTACGGCAGCCTGCACGGAAATCACGATCACCAGTTTGCGATCCGGGGATTCAAAGCCACGCGAATTTCTTTGCTCTATTGTACCGTCATCGCGGACGGCGGCGACACGGTGAGCCTCTGGGACAGCACCGGAGGCATGTATTATCACGCGTTCTGTTCGTTCGAGGGGTGGGTCGACTATATCTGTCCCCGCGGATGGTGCTATGTCACCGACAGCAAATTCTTTGGCCGCAACAAGCCCAGCGCAAGTATCTGGCACGACGGAAGTCAGAATAAAAGTCAAAAGTTTGTCATTCGGAATTCTTTCTTCGACGGCGTTGAGGGTTTCCCCCTTGGTCGGCACCACAGAGATGCCCAGTTCTACGTTGTTGACTGTACGTTCTCCCACAATATGGCCGATCGCCCGATCCACTCCCCGAAGTCTCCCAATACCGTCCCGTGGATCTGGGGAACGAGGCACTACTTCTACAATTGCACGCGGGATGGAGGGAATTATCAATGGTTCTCCGATAATCTGGAGAGAGCCGACGGATCGCCGGATGAATCTCAGATCACAGCCGCGTGGACGTTCGAAGGCAAATGGGATCCCGAGAAATCCCTTCCTTCCGTTCTTCCTTTTGCGGCAGTGCCTCAGCCCAGGAATGATGCGTATCGCGTACCTGAGGAGTCAGTCATTCTCCGATGGTTGCCGGGTCGGAATGCCGAGAGAAGCAAGGTTCTTTTCGGGACGGGCAATCCTCCCGGGGAGTTGGCCGAAACAGCAGAATCGAACTTCACGATTCGATCTCTCAAATCCGGAACTGATTACTATTGGAGGATCGATACGGTGACGAAAGGCGGAACGATTCCCGGGAGCGTTTGGAAATTCCGAACCAACCAGGAGAAAGGCGGATAGGAACGATGAAGAAACTGGCATTGCGAACAATCATTCTTAATACTGCCTTCACCGCGATTGCATTGATGACGGGAGTAAAAGCCCAGTCGGTCACGTTCTCTGTCACCAATCCGTCGTCCGTTTCGAGGGCAAATGAACCGGTTGTTGTTTGCTGGGATGATCTACGAAACACGTTCGGATCCAAAGAGCTTGTTCGGCTGCGGCTCGTTGACAAGGCGAATCGGTCACTTCCGTTCCAGATTGACGATCTGGATGCCGACGGAATTCCCGACGAGCTGGTTTTTCAACTCACCCTTGGTGCAGGAGAAACGAAGGAAGTTGCGCTCGCAAGCGGAAGAGATACTCTTGCGTCGCCGGTGGGGCCGTTGCGGACCGATGCTGCGAATTACAAGCGGATATCCGGGAAATCCCAGCCTGTTGATGATGACGACGGACCCGGCACGCTTCGCCGCGACGGGCACTATCCCTTCGACGGAGTTGGATGGGAGTCGGAACTCATAGGGTACAGATTATATCTTGACGAGCGCAATTCGATTGACATCCAGGCGAAACGGGCTGCGGGCCTCCACTGGAATTTCATCGGTTCAAGCGGGGTGGATTATCAGAAGGATGCTTATTGGGGAATGGATGTGCTCCATGTCGGCCCCGCATTGGGAATCGGCGGTTTTGGATTCTGGATCAACGACACCGTGGCACATCCGTACAAACTCGACCGGAGACGAACGCGCATCATTGCCCGCGGGCCGGTTCGTTGTGTCGTCCGCGTGGATTATACCGGATGGGATGTCGGCAAAGAGAAAACCGATGTTACTTCGGTCTTCTCACTTTTTGCGGAAGATCGGTACACCGAGCATCGGCTCCTGCTCCGGTCCGCCGCAAATCAAACTGTGGCCGCGGGGATTGTGAAACATGCTCGCGGAACGGTCAAGTGGAATCCCGCTACCTCAACGCTGAGCTCGATCGGTCAGCAGTCAAGGGGCGGAGACAGCCTCCTGATGGCATTGACATTCATTCCGGGTGACGTGATTCAAAAGAGGGAAGATTCCCCCAATGACCTTGTCCTCCTTACCCTCAAAAAGGGGCAGCCTTTGCGTTATTTGATCTTGGCCCGTTGGCAGGGTGAAGCGGTTGAACAATGGAATCAGCAGATGCTCAATGATGATTTGGCGACGGCCTCTCGCAGGTTGAATCAACCGCTCGAAGTTCGCGTCACTTTGCCGAAGGGCAAAAAGAACTAGCTGCTGTCGTTTGCCGTACATGAGAATATTACCGACTAAGTCAATATGAAAAATCCCTTCATGCATGAAGACTTTCTTCTCGAGAGCGATCGCGCCCGGGAACTCTTTCACAACTTTGCGAAATCGATGCCGATCATCGATTATCACTGTCACGTTCCCCCGAAAGACATTGCTGAGGACAGGAATTTTGATAACCTGACGCAAATCTGGCTGGCGGGGGATCACTACAAATGGCGGGCGATGCGAACGTGCGGCGTGGATGAGCGATACATCACCGGCCCGGCCTCGGACTGGGAAAAGTTCCAGCGTTGGTCCGAAACAGTACCGAAAACCATCCGAAATCCCCTCTACCACTGGACTCACCTGGAATTGAAAAGACCCTTCGGAATAACGGATAGGCTGCTCGATTTATCCACGGCCAAAGGGATTTGGGATGAATGCAACGCGAAACTTGCGAAACCGGAATACTCTGTTCGCGGCATTCAGAACCAGATGAAGGTGGAAGTCGTTTGCACGACGGACGACCCAGTTGACAGTTTGGAATACCACCGCATGCTTGCCGGCGATCCGACCGCACCCCTGAGCGTCTATCCGGCTTTTCGCCCCGACAAGGCAATGCAGGTGGACGATCCCGCTTCATTTGCGAAATACGTCGGCCTTCTTGGAAAGGCAGCGCGCATCGAGATCAGAACCTACACCCAGTTTCTGACAGCTCTGCGAAAGAGACACGACTACTTCCACGAAATGGGTGCGCGTCTTTCCGACCACGGATTGGAAACGGCGTACGCAGCGGATTATACCGATCGGGAGATGAAAGCGATCTTTGCCAAACTCATGAAGAAACGCCGGCTCAATGAAAACGAGACGCTGAAATTCAAGTCGGCAGTCCTGTATGAGCTTGCTCTGATGGATTGGGAAAAGGGCTGGGTGCAGCAGTTCCACCTCGGAGCCCTGCGAAATACCAATACGAGGATGATGCGGACACTCGGCCCCGATACGGGATACGATTCAATCGGGGATTTTGACATGGCACGCTCGCTCGCCCGGTTTCTCAATCGCCTCGACGACGAGAACAAGCTCGCGAAAACGATCTTGTACAATCTGAATCCGCGCGATAACGAGCTCTTTGCGTCGATGATCGGAAATTTCCAGGACGGGTCGGTTGCCGGGAAGATCCAATACGGGTCCGCATGGTGGTTCCTTGATCAGACGGATGGGATGACGAAGAACCTGAATGCTCTCTCAAATATGGGACTTCTGAGTCAATTCATCGGGATGCTGACCGATTCCCGCAGCTTCCTTTCTTACCCGCGCCATGAATACTTCCGCAGGCTTCTCTGCAATGTGCTCGGTGGTGAAATGAAATCGGGACTGATCCCTGACGATACAAAACTCATCGGCGCCATGGTTCAGGATATCTGCTATTCAAATGCGAAAAGATACTTTAACTTTCCACCGTTGTTGGGAAAGAACGGAAGAGAAGAGCCGGCAAGAACAAGAACTGCAAAGGTGAGCATATGACATTCGATTTGAGCGGCAAGGTCGCGGTTGTCACAGGCGGGAGCACCGGGCTGGGGAAAGGAATGACCGTCGGGCTGGCGACTGCCGGGGCCGACGTACTCCTGGTGGATCACGTTGCATGTGATGAAACGGCGAAGGCGGTTCGTTCGCTCGGCCGTAAGGCTGCGATGGTGGTGGCCGACTTGAGCAGGATGGAATCGATTGGAAAAGTGGTCGATACTGCGCTGCAGGAATTCGGGAAGATCGACATCCTCGTGAACAACGCCGGGATCATACGGCGTACACCGGCGATCGATTTTGCGGAGAAAGACTGGGACGAGGTCATGGCGATCAATGCCAAGACGGTCTTCTTTCTTTCGCAGGCCGCCGCGAGGGATATGATGAAGAGAAAGTACGGAAAGATCATCAACATTGCTTCTCTGCTTGCTTTCCAGGGTGGGATTCTTGTTCCGTCGTACTCCGCGAGCAAGGGTGCGGTGGCGCAGGTAACAAAGGCCTTGGCAAACGAATGGGCCCAGCACGGTATCAATATTAATGCAATTGCGCCCGGTTACATGGCAACGAACAACACCAAAGCGTTACGTGAAGACCCGGTGCGTTCAAAGGGAATCCTCGATCGGATTCCTGCAGGCAGGTGGGGAACGCCGGAAGACCTTCAGGGAGTTGCTGTCTTCCTTGCTTCGCCTGCATCGGATTATGTTAACGGACATGTGCTTGTTGTCGACGGCGGTTGGATGGCCCGCTAACACTCAACAATGAAAGATGGAGATTCCCATGGAAGTGCGATACGTACCGAATCACGATGCATATGAACGGTTGAATACGAAGGAACTTCGGAAATCGTTCGTGTTTGAAAACCTCTTTGCCGAGGGCGTCGTTCGGATGGTCTATTGTGACACCGACCGCGCAATTGTCGGCGCCGCTGTACCCACTTCCGGCCCCTTGAAACTCGAGGCGAGCAAGAAGGAAATGGCGGCAGAACATTTCACAGAAAGGCGGGAGATTGGCTTTGTCAATGTCGGGGGATCGGGTACGATCCATGTCGACGACAAGCCGTGGAAGCTTCACGCGAAGGACATGCTCTACGTTGGCAGAGGCAAGAAATGGATTTCGTTTTCCGGTGATGATGCCTCAAATCCTCCTGCTTTCTACTTCGTCTCCTATCCGGCCCATAAGGAGTTTCCCGATTCCCTCGTTCGGACATCGGACGCCGAGGTCGCCCAGCTGGGGACAAAGGAAGGCGCTAATGTTCGTGCCATCAGAAAATACATTCACGTGGGGGGAGTCAAGAGCTGTCAATTGGTGATGGGCCTGACCGATCTCGCCCCAGGAAGCATCTGGAACACGATGCCGGCACATACGCACCAGCGGAGGTCTGAGGTTTATCTCTACTTCGGAATCGATCCCGATTCGTTTGTGGTGCATTTGATGGGGCGGCCGGAGGAATCCCGAAGCCTTGTCCTGCGTGACCGTCAGGCGGTTATTTCGCCCAGTTGGTCGATTCACTCCGGCGCCGGAACGAGAAACTATTCCTTTGTCTGGGCCATGGGAGGAGAAAACCAGGAGTTCTCCGATATGGACGCTGTTGCGATGACGCAACTTCGTTGAGATGATACACAATCCGCGTCCCTCCCGTCTTCTTCAGTGCAGCAGTGTTTTGTTATTGAATGAAGGGACGCGGATAAAGCGCGGAAACGGACGGAAAGGACACCAATTTTTGTGTCCCTTATTAAAGAAACGGATTTAACAATGAAACTTGAAACGTATTCTTTTGGAATGGGGGATCGATTCGGGGCCGAAGGATCGGCGCAGTTGAGGGCTTTGCAAAAGGCAGAGCAGCAGGGAGTGTTGATCATTCCTGTCTGGAATAAGTCCAATCGCGAGCACATCACCATCGGCACGGTTCCCGGAGACACCCGCCGCGAAGCGGAAGATGCGGTGCGGTTGAACGGCTGGACGCATGCGTATCACGTCGATGCCGACCACATTGGGATCGCAACGGTCGGCCGCTTCCTTGATTCAAGCGATTTTTTCACGATCGACGTCGCCGATTTCATCGGGGTCCCTCCAGCGAAGGAGGCCGTCCGGTCGTTCGTCGAAGCGATGAGCAGATTCAAAGGTACGCTCTCCATTCCGGGAATCGATCGACCCTTTGCCGTAACCGATGAAACGTTGAGGAGTGTTGCGGCCAAGTACCTCATCGCAATAGCCGAGGCGGGAAAAGTCTATCGTGCAATTGTTGATCGCAAAGGCGCCGATGCGATCATTCCCGAGATCTCCGTCGATGAGGCCGGCGCTCCCCAAACGCCCGAGGAACTGTTCTTCATCCTCGCGGCGGCAGCGCAGGAGAAGATACCGCTCCAGACTATCGCTCCGAAGTTCACGGGATCCTTCCTCAAAGGGATCGATTATGTCGGAAACCGTGACCAATTTCGGAAGGAATTTGAGGACGATCTGGCGGTACTGGCTTTTGCAGCGAAGGCCTTTGGTTTGCCGTCCAACCTGAAGTTGAGCGTTCATTCGGGAAGCGACAAGTTCTCCATTTATTCCATTATCCATCGGGCGATCAGGAAGTCAGGCGCGGGGCTGCATCTCAAGACCGCGGGGACCACATGGCTCGAAGAGCTGATTGGCCTTGCTTCTGCCGGCGGCGAGGGGCTCAACGTGGCAAAAGAGATCTATGCGGCTGCCATGGAGCGATACGATGAGTTGTGTGCGCCTTACAAGACGGTCATCGATATCGACATGAAGAAGCTTCCGAAGCCGGAGACCGTCACGCGATGGTCGGGTGAAGAGTATGTCGAGGCGTTGAGGCACGATCAGAGTTGTGCGGGATACAATCTTCACTTCCGCCAGCTTGTGCATGTTGCGTACAAGATTGCGGCCGAAATGGGAGCGAGGTATTCCGGCCTGCTCAAAGAATGCCGGAAAGAAATCGAAGAGAACGTTACCCTGAATCTTTACGAGCGCCATGTTCGTCCCATTTTTCTTGGACAGGAACCGGGCAGCCCGTCGGTTCAATCATCAAAAACCTCGGCAGTAAAAGTCTGATCATCACAAGGACACGAAAGGACCACAATGGAGCCTGACACCCCTGTCGTACATTCCGGAAAGAAGCGATGGCTCGGTTACCGATGGACGATTTGCGCACTGCTGTTCTTCGCCACCACCATCAACTATATCGATCGCCAGGTGATTGGGCTTCTCAAGCCAACTCTCGCTTTGGAGATGAACTGGACAGAGATAGACTACAGCAATATCGTTCTCGCGTTTACCACCGCCTATGCGATCGGCCTGCTCCTGATGGGCCGTGTCATGGACTGGCTTGGAACAAAACGAGGGTTTTCGTTTGCTCTCATATTCTGGAGTCTTGCTGCGATGGCTCATGCCCTTGCCCGGGGGGTCTATGGATTTGCCGCGGCTCGATTCGCCCTGGGACTTGGCGAGGCGGGCAACTTTCCCGCGTCGATCAAGACCATTGCCGAGTGGTTCCCCAAGAAAGAGAGGGCGCTCGCGACCGGAATTTTCAATGCCGGGAGTAACGTCGGTGCTGTCATCACACCGCTTCTTGTTCCATGGATAACGATTACGTACGGATGGCAATGGGCGTTTATTGCGACCGGCCTCCTTGGTTTCTTTTGGCTCGGCTCATGGTGGGTGAGCTACAAACGTCCCGAAGATCACCCGAAAGTCTCAGCCGAAGAACTTGCGCTGATCCAAAGCGACCCACCCGATGCTGTCACACCGATCAAATGGGCCCGCCTGATTCCGCATCGGCAGACATGGGCATTCGCCATTGCCAAGTTTATGACGGACCCCGTGTGGTGGATGTACCTTTATTGGGTTCCCGATTTTCTGAACAAGAGTCACGGAATCACGCTTCTGGATATCGGCATGCCCCTTGTGACGATCTATCTCATCGCAGACATCGGCAGCGTTGGCGGAGGGTGGATCTCTTCAGCGCTCATCAAGAGAGGATGGACGGTGAATAGAGGGCGAAAAACCGCGATGCTGATCTGTGCAATAGCGGTGCTGCCGATCGTCTTTGCATCACAGGTTGACTCACTCTGGGGGGCAGTGTTCATCGTTGGCCTTGCGGCATCTGCGCATCAGGGTTGGTCGGCCAATCTCTTTACCACCGTATCGGATATGTTCCCGCGTCGCGCTGTCGGCTCGGTGGTTGGTATCGGCGGAATGGCCGCAGCGGTGGGAGGAATGGTGATCGC
>DATDRF010000217.1:0-23158 GCA_035291905.1 Bacteroidota bacterium | reverse complement strand
TCGACGGAAGACTCCGTGAATATGATCGTGAACGGATTCTGCAAAGAGGTATTCCGCGAACTCCCGATGGAATTTGCCGTCGAAGCGCAGAAATTGCTTGGCGTCAGTCTGGAAGGCAGCGTCGGATAAGGCTCAAGATTGCCCTGGCCTATCTGTATTGCCCCGACTTTTATTTCGGGGAGGAGCGGCAAGTAAGAAAACTTGCTCTAGCTTGTGATAACATGTCGGTTGAAAATAAGGATGATGAAATGCTGGAAATAAAAAACCTACACGCAAGTATCAACGGGAATGAGATCCTGAACGGGATCAATTTGAAGGTGAATGCAGGCGAGATTCACGCGATCATGGGGCCGAACGGCTCGGGCAAAAGCACGTTGGCGCAGGTGCTCGCAGGTCGTGAATCCTATGTGGTAACGCAGGGTGAGGTGCTTTACCGCGGGAAGGACCTGTTGGATCTGGATCCCGAGGAACGCGCACGGGAAGGGCTGTTTATGGCCTTCCAATATCCGGTGGAGATCCCCGGCGTCAGTAACACCTACTTTCTGAAATCGGCCCTGAATGCTGTTCGAAAGCACAAAGGGATGGATGAACTTGACGCGATGGAATTTCTCCAACTCGTCAAACAGCGGATGAAGCTCGTGGACATGGATGAAAGCCTCCTCAATCGTCCCGTGAACGAGGGTTTCTCGGGCGGAGAAAAGAAGCGCAACGAGATTTTTCATATGGCGGTGCTGGAGCCGGCTCTCGCCATCCTGGATGAGACGGATTCCGGTCTCGACATTGATGCCCTGCGGATCGTTGCCGACGGAGTCAACAAACTGCGGCACAAAGATAACGCGACAATCGTCGTCACGCACTACCAGCGCCTTTTGAACTATATCGTTCCCGATTTCGTCCATGTTCTCGTCGACGGAAGGATCGTCAAGTCGGGGAAGAAGGAGCTCGCTTTCGCTCTCGAAGAGAAGGGATACGATTGGGTGAAGGCTGAATTCGAAGCTGCCGGGGCCTCGGCGTAAAGGAAAAGAATGAAACAGACGGCAGAGTATCGGGAATGGTACAAAGGACGGTTCGATCTTTTTGAGAGGAGTCTCAACGGCGAGGCCTCCGCTGAAATTCATTCGATCCGCAAGGCGGCGATCGCGAGATTCTCTGAACTCGGATTCCCTACGACGAAGCATGAAGAATGGCGCTTCACGAATGTCGCTCCTATCGCGGGCCGGGAATTTTCGCCGGCCCTGGAAAAAAACAACTCCCTGACGAAGGAGCAGATCAGGCCATTTCTTTTCAAAACGCCTCACAGGCTTGTGTTTGTCAACGGTCAATACTCGGACGCCCTCTCCTCGCTCGGTTCCTTCCCCAAAGGGGTAACGGTGAGCAGCCTCTCTTCGGCATTGCGGAATACCCCGGCGCTCGTAACGCCGCATCTGGCCAAATACGCGTCGATCGAGGATAATGCATTTGTTGCGCTCAATACTGCCTTCGTCCGTGACGGCGGATTCGTCTATGTCCCCGACGGGATCCAGTTCGACGAGCCGCTTCATCTCCTGTTTCTCTCGGATGCCGGGGAAGGGATGATGATCTCTCCGCGGAACCTCATGATTGTAGGGAAGAGGGCTCAGCTTTCGATTGTGGAGAGTTACGTTGCCCTGACGGATTCGAATTATCTTGTCAACGCGGTCACTGAGGTGAGCCTCGATGAAGAATCGACCCTTGAGCATGACAAATTGCAGAACGACGGGATGAAGGCGTTTCACGTTTCTGCCGCGAATGTTCGTCAGAAACGCGGCAGTAATTACGTGTCGAACACACTTGCGATGGGTGGCGCCCTTGTACGAAACAATCTTACCGCGGTCCTCGACGGCGAACACAGCGAGTGCACGTTGAACGGACTCACGTTGGGTACAGGCTCTCAATTGATCGACCATCACACGGCTATCGACCACGCTACGCCGAATTGTACGAGTCATGAACTGTATAAGGCAATTCTTGACCAGAAATCTCACGGCGTGTTCAATGGCAAGATCTTCGTACGGGCGGATGCCCAGAAGACCGACGCAAAGCAAACAAACAAGACTCTTCTTCTTTCGGATGAAGCGGTTATCGACACAAAACCACAGCTTGAGATCTTTGCTGACGATGTGAAGTGCACGCACGGAGCGACGGTGGGACAATTGGATGAGGAACAGGTGTTTTATCTTCGGAGCCGAGGCATCGACCGTACTCACGCGCGGGATATCCTGACGTTCGCTTTTGCAGGTGATGTGGTCAACAGAGTCCACAATGAATCTCTCAGAGGTCAAATGGAAGCCCTGGTTAACGACAAGCTGAATGAAGGGCGTAGAAACTGATGATTGCAGGCGTTCAAAAGGAGAAGAGAAGGAGCAGCATGCCCGATCTCCCCGGTCTTCGGCGTGACTTCCCGGCGCTTGGCCAGAGTGTCAAGGGAAAGCCGCTGGTTTACCTCGACAACGCCGCTACCACACAGAAGCCAATCCAGGTCATTGAAGCGGTGAGCCGCTACTATCGAATGGACAATGCCAACATCCATCGGGGTGTGCATGAATTGAGCGAACGGGCAACCGCGGCTTATGAATCGGTGAGGGAAAAAGTCAAACGATTCATCAATGCCGCCGAAACAAGAGAGATCGTCTTTGTGCGCGGAACCACCGAGGGGATCAATCTGGTGGCCCAAACGTTCGGAAGGTCAAAGGTCCGGCAGGGAGACGAGGTTCTTATCTCAGGACTGGAGCATCATTCGAATATTGTCCCCTGGCAGATGCTCTGCGGGGAAAAAGGTGCATCTCTGAAAGTTGCCCCCATCAACGATGCAGGCGAAATCATTCAGGATGAATTTGAAAAACTCCTGACGAAGAGAACGAGGATTGTTGCCGTGGGCCATGTATCGAATGCGTTGGGGACGGTCAATCCGATCAAGGCGATGATTGCAGCCGCCCACAGTCGGGGCATCCCCGTACTGATAGACGGAGCCCAGGCAATGGCGCACATGCGGGTGGATGTGAGAGACCTTGAAGCCGATTTCTACGTTTTTTCCGGGCACAAAATGTTCGGTCCCACCGGGATTGGCGTCCTGTACGGGAAAGAGTCATTCCTGAACGAAATGCCGCCTTATCAGGGTGGTGGAGACATGATCAAGTCGGTCTCATTCGAGAAGACAATCTACAACGACCTTCCCTATAAGTTTGAAGCGGGGACCCCGAATATTGCCGGGACCATCGGACTCGGGGCGGCAGTAGATTACCTCTCGCACCTGGATATTGACGCCGTCGAGGACTACGAGCGGGAGCTGCTCAACCATGCAACTGACGTTCTGGGTTCCATTGATGGAGTACGGTTGATCGGTACAGCCCGTGAGAAGCTCGGGGTCCTCTCATTTCTCATCAAGGATATTCATCCCCATGATATCGGTACGATACTGAATGAAGAGGGGATCGCGGTCAGGACCGGGCATCATTGTGCTCAGCCGGTTATGGAGAGATTTGGAGTCCCGGCTACTGCCAGGGCGTCGTTTGCGCTTTACAACACCATGGAAGAAGTTGATGCGTTGGCGCGAGGGATCAGGCGTGTGCAGGAGGTCTTCTCATGACAACGGATGTTCGCTCTCTGTATCAGGAGATCATACTCGATCACAATAAAAGCCCGAGGAATTTCCGCATCATGGAAGACGCGACCCGGGTGGTGGACGGATACAATCCGCTGTGCGGCGACCATTACACGGTCTATCTGAAGATCAAGGACGAGAAGATTGAGGACATCAGTTTCACCGGATCGGGGTGTGCGATTTCGAAAGCATCTGCGTCAGTGATGAGCACAATGACAAAGGGGAAAACAAAGGCCGAGGCAATTGCACTCTTTACAACATTTCACGATCTGGTGACGGGGATTGCGGATAGCGACGACCGGATGGAAGAACTGGGAAGACTCGCCGCGTTCGCCGGCGTGAGCGAATTCCCGGCACGGGTAAAATGTGCGAGCCTCGCGTGGCACACCATGAAAGGTGCGCTTGAATCGAAGACAACGTCCGTCTCGACGGAATAAGAAGGAGGAAGACCGATGACCAATGAACAGATCACGACGACCGAAGCTGCGGAGAGTGTTGTCATAACCACTCGCGCCGCACAGGAGATTCGGAAGATCAAGATCGATAACAAGATTCCCGAAGTGCACGCCCTGCGCCTCGGGATCAAAGGCGGCGGCTGCTCAGGAATGAGCTACGTCCTTGCCTTCGACGAGAAACCGCGGGAGGGAGACAACATTTTCGAAATCGAGGGCCTCACGGTCTATGTCGATTCGAAGAGCCTCTTCTATCTGTCCGGTACGATTCTGGATTTCTCCGACGGCCTGAACGGCAAAGGATTCGTCTTCAACAATCCGCAAGCGGCTCGCACCTGCGGATGCGGACAGTCATTCGGTGTCTGATGGAAGATCAGCAAAACATACAACCGCAACCTCAGGGAGAACAGGGAGCCGAAGGGAAGACCTTGGGCATGGAGGAACGTATTTGGGAAGCCCTGAAGGAATGCTACGATCCCGAGATTCCGGTGAACATTGTTGACCTTGGATTGGTCTACAAGATCGTGATTGATGACTCCATCCCCGGTGAGGCAAATGTTTTTGTAACCATGACCCTTACGGCTCCGGGGTGCGGTATGGGGCCGGTTATTGCCGGTGATGTCAAACGCCGTGTTCAAATGGTGGCAGACGTGGGGAACGTTCGAGTCGACCTTGTCTTTGATCCCGTGTGGAACCCGGGCATGATGAGCGAGGCGGCGAAGCTCCAGTTGAACATGATGTAAGAAAACCATTTCGTCGAAGGAGGCTGCAATGGAAATACCCGATCTCATCAGCGTAATTCTGCGCTGGCTTCACATCGTCTCAGGCATTCTCTGGATAGGGATGTTGTATTTCTTCAATTTTGTCTACAGTCCGTTTTTGCCGTCGCTTGAAGGCGACGCGCGAAAAACTGTCATAACCGGGCTGGCCCCCAGAACATTGTACTGGTTTCGGTGGGGAGCAATGTACACATGGATCAGCGGACTTCTGTTGCTTGGTCTCGTCTTCTATCACGGCGGTTTGATGTTTGAGTCTGATAACCTCGATGGCTGGGGGACCGGGTCAATTGTCATGGTGGCCGTATCGTTGCTCGCATTTGGCCCGTACAATGCGCTGGCCAAGAGTCCACTGGGGAAGAATCTTAAGGCATTCGGCGCCGTCGCGTTCATTCTGATTGCCGCCATTCTCTATTTGATGGTTTCGTGGGCTGGTTTTTCGTTCCGCGCGTACAATATCCATCTGGGAGTGATGCTTGGATCCATCATGGCTGCGAATGTGTGGATGATCATTTGGCCCGGGCAGCGGAAAACCTTCACCGCCATCAAGGAAGGTAATCCCCCCGATCCGGCAATTGTTGCAGCAGTCGGAGCACGGTCGCGACATAACACGTATATGAGCGTCCCGCTCATCTGGACAATGATCAATGCTCACACGGTTGTCCCAGCCGCCAATTCGTGGCTCTATCTGGTCGCCGTTGTCGCAATCGGTTGGGCTACTGTCGCTCTTCTGTATAAGAAGGCGGGAAAACTGAAGGGAGTCTGATTCGGTTCGCTCGCATAGCTCCATCGGTATTGTTTTTTCAGACTCATGAATCAATAAAGGAGAAAGCATGTCATACGAATGGAAGTTCAATCCTCGCCCGTATTCAGACGATGATGCAAAGAAAGTGTTGAAGGATGTTGTGAGTCCGGAAACCACCGACTGGCACTACAATACGCACCACAAGGGGTATGTGACGGCGCTGAACAACATTGAAAAGGGATTGGAAGGCGCTGACCGCGCCACGGCGAACGGTAATTACAGTGTAGTGGGAGAACTGAAGCGCCGGTTCACCTGGAATCATTCGGGTGCACTACTTCATGATGTTTACTGGGAAGTCATGGGCGGCGATGGCGATCCGTCAAAAGGCCCTGAGATCAAGGCTGCCCTTGAAAAGGAGTTCGGGACGTTTGACGCGTGGAAGGCTGATTTCAAGGCGTCGGCTGTCTCGGCAAAACTGAGCGGGTGGGGGCTTCTCGTGTTTGACAGATTGTGCTCCGGTCGATTGTTGAATGTTCTTGTCGATGAACATCAATACGGAGCTATCTGGGGCGGGATTCCAATTGTTTCATGCGATGTCTTTGAACACGCATATTATCACAAGGATGGTCCCGGTCGTGCAAAGTATATCGATAACTTCATCGCAAACATCCACTGGGGACGCGTGAATGCCCGTTACAAGAAATATGTTCTGGGCAAATAACGTCTCGCCGCACGTGTAGGATAGGAGGGTCGGGTAAGTGCTCGACCCTTTTTTTTCGGCCATCCGTGAGCGCATTGTTGATATGAGTTTTCTGACCCGTTCAATCATTCCGTGGTTGCTTCTTGTTCCTGCAGGGAACCTCGTTGCCCAACGGAACGTGGAGATGCAATTTGCGCAACGTGTGAGCGAGAAGGCAATGCTTAACACTGTGCGAGTTCTCTCGAACTTCGGCAATCGGCTGGGTGGGTCGCCGTCAGGGGACCGGGCCGCTGCATACGTGAGAAAGGGATTTCGCGCGGCGGGTCTCCCGGCGACGACGACGAAGGAGCCCGAGCGGCTTGTGTATGTGAACAACGGATGGGAATTGAGAGTTGAACAGCCGCGTCGTTTACGAAATACCATCCGACACGAATGGCTGAGTGGTTTTTCCCCGTCTGTGAATCGTCGAATCGCCCCCCTGAGATTTCTCGGATCGGAAAGAGAAGAAAAAGGACAAGCCGACAGCTGCGTGGTCCTAACGGATCAATTCGTGGACAAGAAAATGTACCAAGAACTGGTTGAGGCCGGCACACTCTGTATTCTCTCTTACGCTCCGGGTGACTCGACAATGTACCGGGAATCGGCATTGATTTTCCACCTTCCTGGTGACAGTGCCAATCCTATACCGATGTTCAATATATCCTACTCGGGCGGAAGCCGGCTGCGCGACGAATTGGAACGCAGCACGGAAATACTGATTCGGTTCTCTGCCTCATCACGGGTGTTCCAAGGATCGCCCAGGTCTGTGCTGGCAACGTTGAAGGGGAAGAGTGAAGAGTACTATATTGTGTGCGCTCATGGAGACTCCGATTCGGGGGGGCCCGGAGCGGATGATAATGCCTCGGGAGTGGCCGGTGTCCTGGAACTCAGCCGGATTCTGAATGAGATGATACGTGAAAAGAGGCTTCCCACCCCGGAACGCTCGATACTGTTCGCAGTGTGGGGAGGCGAATACTCTTCGAGCACCGCCTTTGTGCGTTCAAGGGCCGATGAACTGTCTCAGATCAAAGGAGTTATCAATTTCGATCAGATCGGAACGGGCGAGACAAGAAACTGCGTCTATTTCGAATCCAATGATGTCCCTCATAATGCGGATATGATGAAAGTCCTGCAGACGGTGGGAGAGGACTATGCGGACAAGAAGGGATTCTGGGATGAATCGACGACAAATCCGTCGCAGGGAGGCACGGATTCATATGTTTTCCTCCCTGAGGTCCTCGGCGGCCTGGGGATCACCGGTGCGGAGATTCCCTCTGTGACCGTCTACACGGCGGCATGGAACGCCGCAAGGACCATGCCTCAAACGAATGGATGGGCATCAAAAGCGTGGGAAGGAGACCCGGATTCTGTGACGATCGATTATTCACGATTCTACCATTCTTCGCGGGATGTCCCGGCCTTGACGACCGAACGCGAACCGTTCAACATGTCGTCTGCCGTCAAAGCGGTCGGGATCGCCCTCTTGCGCCTTGCTTGGTAACCGGACGCCGGGTTTTCTTGTTTGTGCTCTCCGTGCTTGCGCACCGAAGTGCTTCAGCACGCAGGTGTGCCTCCTCTGCCTGCCCGTGTTGACATACGGTGTCTAAATCGCTAATTTTACATGGAAATGGAAAAAGAGACGCCTGAAGAGATCACAAAAGAAGTCTCATCGCCCAAAAAGGACGAGTTCCACTATTGGCAATACTGTGTTAATTGTGGGACGCTGTTGGAGGGACGCCGCTGCAAACTCATCTGTCCAAAGTGCGGCTTCTACCATTCTTGCAGCGAACCGTGACAGATCGAAACTCTCGCGCAGCGATTGTTCTTGTCGACTCCTTCCCTTCGGTTACCCCGCATGACAGATCCCGGAAATGATTCATCGCACCAGTTTCGGCTGGGAAGCGTTGTGTACGATTTCATGAGTCGCACGCACATCATGGGGATTCTCAATGTCACGCCGGATTCATTCTCCGATGGAGGCAAATACGCCGATACGAAACACGCTGTTGATCGTGCACTGAGAATGGTCGACGAAGGGGCAGATATCATTGACATCGGGGGAGAGTCATCCCGTCCCGGTTCCGATCCTGTTTCGGTCGACGAAGAGCTGCGCAGAGTCATTCCCGTCATTGAAGAACTTTCCGACAAAACGCTGATCCCCATTTCCATTGACACTTACAAATCGGAGGTGGCAAGAAGAGCTCTCCAGTCGGGCGCATGTATTGTAAATGATATCAGCGGATTGGCGTTTGATCCCGCGATGACATCCACGGCGGCACAATACGGGGCCACGGTTGTCATTATGCATATGCGCGGCACGCCGAAAACAATGCAAAACGAGCCGGTGTACGATGATGTCGTCCGAGAGGTGATTCAGTTCCTTGATCGGCAGAGCCAGATGGCCCTCGCGTCAGGGATACGCCAGGTTGTCGTTGATCCAGGGCTTGGTTTTGGGAAAACACTTCAGCACAATATTGCCTTGATGCAGAATCTGGCAGACTTCAAACAGCTCGGCCGCCCGGTGCTTGTCGGCCCATCGAGGAAATCGTTCCTGGGGACGATTCTTGACCTCCCTGTGGACGAACGGCTGGAAGGGACCGCGGCTGCCGTGGCGCTCTGCATCCGAAACGGTGCCTCGATAGTGCGCGTTCACGATGTGAAGGAAATGAAGCGCGTGGCGATAGTGGCAGATGTGTTGAAATCCTGACGTTATGAATCGAACAGTGGTTCTTATTCCTGCCTTTAACGCATCCGCAACGCTGCCGGCGCTCCTGCTTGACTTGAAACGCCGTCTCCCATCGGGCGACATTCTTGTGGTGGATGACGGCTCGACAGACGAAACGGGAAGGGTGGCGGCGGAAGCCGGTGTTGACCTCATAGCTCTTGAAAGGAACGGTGGGAAAGGGAAGGCACTTCAGCGCGGATTTGGGACTTTACGTGAGAAACCGGGAATCGACGCAGTCGTAACAATGGACGCCGACCTCCAACATGATCCCGCCGATCTGGATCTCTTCATTGAAGAGCGACGAAACAAAGGGAGTAATATCGTTCTGGGGTCCCGCAAACGATGGGGTTCCAGGATGCCTTTCGAACGCAAGCTGTCAAACGCCATTACTTCATGGATGGTCTCTTCAAGAATTGGCGTAACGATACCCGACAGTCAATGCGGGTATCGTCTCATCGGAGTGGAGGTCCTGAAGGCATTGAATATCGAGGCAATGGGATTCGAAGCGGAGACCGAATTGTTGATCAAGGCAGCAAAGCATTCCTTCACGTTCTCATCAGTAGGCATTCAGACCCGGTACGACGGGGAAAAAAGCCATATGACGTACTGGAAAACCACAAAAAAGTTTGTTCAAACGGTTCTTAAGGAGTATTGATGCCCCGATTCGACGACGAACGAAAGGAGATGGTTGCACTGCTGCGGGAGAGAGGTATAACGGATGAAAAAGTGATGGAAGTGATGGGGAGACTGGAGAGACACCTTTTTGTCAAAGAACCTTTTATCAACCGTTCCTACGATGACACTGCGTTGCCAATTGCCAAGCAGCAGACAATCTCTCAGCCATATACCGTGGCGTTCATGACTCAGGAGCTCGCGGTTGCAGCAGGTCAGAAGATCCTCGAAGTCGGGACGGGCTCCGGCTATCAGGCTGCGGTCCTTGCCGAGATGGGATGCAGGGTCTTCACAATTGAGCGCCACATGGAGCTCTTCCTCCAGACGCGCAAACTCCTCGAGCGTCTCGGCTATCGAATAGCCACCCTGTGCGGAGACGGCACGGTCGGGTGGTCCGAATTTGCCCCATACGACGCGATCATCGTCACAGCGGCGGCGCCGGAGGTTCCCGATGCGTTGCTGAATCAGCTCGTAGTCGGCGGCCGGTTGGTGATTCCGGTCGGCGACCTCGACATGCAGAAGCTGCGCGTGATCACGAAGAAGGAGGAGGGATTCGGGTCGAAGGAGGTGTACGGATTCAAGTTTGTCCCTTTGATAGGGAAAAAGGGATGGAATGGAAAATGACATGCCCGCACGGGGAGCACAATCCAACCCATCCGTCGGAACGACCACCATCATCGTCGGGCCCACCGCATCAGGCAAGACTGCACTTTCTCTTCTGCTTGCCCGCAGAATGGACGCTGAGATCGTTTCCGCAGATTCCCGTCAGATCTACCGACACCTCACCATTGGCACCGCAAAACCATCGGATTCCGACCGCTCCAAAGTCCCACATCACTTTATTGACATTCTCGACCCAAATCAGGAATACAGCGCGGGGGAATATGGGGTGCAGGCGAGGGGAGTTTTGGAAGAGATTCAGAAACGGGGAAAGAGCGCTCTTGTGGTCGGAGGTTCAGGCCTGTACGTGAAAGCGCTTGTGGACGGGTTCTTCGACGGCCCGGGAAAGGATCCGGAAGTAAGGGAAAGGCTCGAGAGGGACCTCGAAAGGGAGGGGATCAGCGGTCTGTTGAAGAAACTCGAACATGTCGATCCTGCAACCGCACAAGCGATGGCGCGCGAACCAAAGGCGAGACGAGTCATGAGGGCCCTTGAGGTCTATTATAGTACCGGGAAGCCCCTTTCGGTTCACTTCTCTGAACAAAAAAGGAACCCCCTTTCGAACTTCATCATGGTAGCCCCTTTGTGGGAACGTGCTCTTCTCTACAAACACATTGATGAGAGGGTTGTCGGAATGATGAAGCAGGGGTTGCTGGATGAGGTCCGTTGGCTCAAATCACACGGTTATCACGCTAATCTGAACGCGTTGAACACGGTGGGATACAAGGAGTTGTTTGAACATCTTGAGAAAAAGACCTCTCTCGATGAAGCGGTCAGTCTTATCAAGCTGAACACGCGGCGTTTTGCGAAGAGGCAAATGACATGGTTCAGAGCAGACAAGCGGATTCGCTGGCTGCCGGTAAGTTCAGATAGAGACTTTGAGGAGACTGCATCAAGTATCCTTGCGCTGCCGGTCTGATATCGTTTTCCTCTGTTGTCCTCTGTGCCTCCTCTGCTTGCCCCGTGTTTTCTACGGGGTGTTCTCCCCGCCTGCCGGATGAGAATCTATGAGGCGGGCAGGTGTGGTTAAACCATCCGTCTGACGTTTTTGAGTTTTTTGGATTTTTTTGCTATCTTTGGTGGTCATATGTAGCCTCGGGGCGTGGCGCAGCCTGGCTAGCGCGCTTGGTTCGGGACCAAGAGGTCGCGAGTTCGAATCTCGCCGCCCCGACGAAACCTTTCTTTGGGGGGTCCAACGGTGTTTGTGTACATTCTGCAGAGCGACAGCACGGGACGGTACTATACTGGAAGTGCAATGGATCTGGAAAACCACATCAATGAGCACAACTGCGGTGGGAACAAATCCACGATACATGGGATTCCATGGAGACTTGTGCATGTCATTGAGACTGATACGCGGTCGGAGGCAAACAGGATTGAGTTGAAGATTAAATCACGAGGCGCGGGCCGATTTCTTGAGCATCTGAAGAAGCCTGGCTAGCGCGTGGCGCCTTCGGCGCCAAGGTCGCGAGTTCGAATCTCGCCGCCCCGACGAAACCTTTCTTTGGGGGATCCAACTTCATGGCTCTTCGTGACTTGAGGATTCGAATCAGCCCTTCGTGTAACATCTTCGTCAAAAACATAACGTCTCGCTGCACTACGCAGTGCTGTTTGCGACCTATAAACAATTCTAATCTAAGTCAGGAACAAACAGCATTGAGCGAGTTCTTTTGTCTTTGTCACGGTTTTCAAAGCGCTCTACAAACAAGCGAGCGTCGTAGTGCGGCGTGTTATGCGTTCGTGGCAGCCCGCTCTTGACTATGGTTCACAAATACGTTAACTTCCTTTGTGCGGACAATACGATTCTACCGGACGTCCGCAGGAAAATGTCCTGTTGAGGAATTCCTGGACTCTCTTCCGGATCGACACGCCCAGAAAGTCGCATGGGTACTTCGATTGGTGGAAAGGCTGGACACGGTTCCACAGCAATATTTCAAGAAATTAGTCGGCACAGAAGATCTCTGGGAGATCCGAGCGCAGATTGGCGGAAACAGTTACCGGTTCTTGGGGTACTTCGACGCATCGAGTCTGTTGATCCTGACAGGTGGTTTTTCGAAGAAACAACAGAAAACCCCACAGCGGGAAATCGAGTTGGCTGAAAATCGTCGGGCTGAGCATTTTCAAAGGAGAAAACAATCATGAGTGATGTCGAAAGATACATAGAACGTCGAAAGAATCGGAGCCCAAAGTTTGCCGAGAACTTCGAAGGCGGATACGAGGCATTTGAATTCAGTGTCATGCTTCGGCGGGCTCGAGAAAAAGCCGGTATCACGCAAGAAGCGATTGCCCGAAAACTCCGAACGAAGAAATCCGCCATTTCTCGGATTGAAAACCACGCCGAGGATATCCGTCTTTCCACTCTTGGAAAGTACGCAAAAGCCTTGGGAAAGAAACTTCGCGTCCACCTCTCCGACTGACCCTCACCACTGGCGGGCGGCCATGATGCATAACACGAAGAAACACGAAGTCGCGCGA
Source organism: Bacteroidota bacterium (assembly GCA_035291905.1). Lineage (GTDB taxonomy): Bacteria > Bacteroidota > Ignavibacteria > UBA10030 > UBA10030 > JACPLA01. The sequence continues at coordinate 10,295 of DATDRF010000217.1, read as the reverse complement.
AGTTACACAAAGAAAAAGCCGCTGATTCCTCAGCGGCTTTCTTCATTCTATAAGCCTCTTTCTACTTCGATCCGAGCACAAAGACACCGTTCCATTGTGCGTCGGGCGGATTCAGCTGGAAGAGTCTCATCCTCTCGACATACAACTGACATACCGGATCGTTTGGTACCTGCTTCATCGCATGTTCCATCAACGCGATCCCCTCATCCCATTTTCGTTGCTGATATGCCTGGATTCCCTCGTTGTAAGCCTCGAGGAAGTTCTTCATCTGCTCACCGATCGGCTTGTCGGTCAGTCCCATCAGTTCGTAGATCCTGATGGGCTCGGTTTTTCCCATGACGACAACCTTGTCGATCTCGCGTGAATGGACCCTCTTCGCGATCCTCTGGTGAGTGAATTCACTCATCATGATATATGTTCCGAACTGCTTGTTCACGCTTTCAAGCCGCGATGCAACGTTCACCGCATCGCCCATGGCCGTATAGTTGAACTTCGATTCCGATCCCATGTTTCCGACGATGCATGGCCCCGTGTTGATCCCCACTCGCTGTTTTATGACTATGTCCCCATGCTTCTTCCATCTCGCCTGAAATGCCTCAAGGCGGCTTTGCATTTCGAGAGCGGCGGCGCAGGCGTGGAACGGGGCGTCGGGGTCATCGATGGGAGCGCCCCAGAAAGCCATGATTGCATCGCCGATGAATTTGTCCACAGTGCCGCGATGCTTCATGATCACGTACGTCATTTCGTTCAGATACGCATTGATGAGCTTGACGAGATTCTCCGGCCCCAGCTTTTCGGAGATTGTGGTGAATCCCTTGATATCCGAAAAGAGGAGCGTGATCTCCTTCATTTCCCCGCCCAGCTTGAGCATCTTTGGGTCGTCGATAAGCTGTTGAACCACCGTCTTATCGACATACCGTTCAAACATGTTGGTGATCATCTTGCGCTGTTTCCCCTCTGTCGCGGCGCGGAATGAAACGGTGGCGACAAAACAGAGGGACATACCGAAGAACGGTTCGATGAGGCTGTAAACGATTGCACCACCGGTAAAAGCGAAATAAACGAAAACAGCATAGACTACGATCACCGCAAGCAGCGTGACGACGCCAATGCGCATAGGTTTGCTGGTTGCCACAAATCCGACCGCGCTTATCAGAATGATCAGAATCAATATCTGAACTCCTGCTCCTGCACGGTGGATGAAATTGTTTGTGACAATCATGTCGTACACATTCGCATGGGCCAAATATCCGGGCGTTTGCTCGGAAAAGGGCATGGCATAGTAATCGCCGACCGTTCGTGTTGTCGGCCCGATTATGCAGACCTTCCCTTTGAACTGACTCATGAACTGTTCGTCCTGCTGAACTCCCTTGTCAAGCACATCATAGAAGGAAACCGAGGGGATAACGTCATTATTGCCGATAAAATTGATATGCATGTCGCCCTCAGGCCCCGTTGGTATCTCGAGATTTCCCCAGCGGATCAAGGCACCTTCGTCCGTCGGTTCGAACGAAATCGGCTTGTTCCTCAGGTCCAGTTCGTTCATGGCCAGTGCAAGTCCTAGGGACGGGTAGAGCTTCCCATAATACTGGATGAAGAGGGGGACTGACCGTATGATGCCGTCTGCCGAATCAGGGATGAGAATGGCATGACCTACCCCCGTACTGGCCTGTGCGAGTGCTTCGAACGGATAGACCTCGAGGTAGGGTGCTTTGGGAAATGGAAGTCCCTCGGGAGCGGGGACGCCAAACCGGCCGACCACAACGTCGGCAGAACTGTCCTCTTGGGCGGCAATATCCGATTGCTGGGTTTTCGAAGGGACGAACGGGCCGATAATATGGAAGTCATTCGGCGTCTTTTCAAGGAGCTGGACCATAACTTCCGATTCAGCGCTGTCGCGTTCTGTAGGTGGATCAAGGAAGATATCGAACGCGACGGCCTTGGCGCCGTAGGCGCCGAGAAGTGCCATCACCGTCCCCACCTGGTCTCGCGGAACAGGGTAGGTCCCGACCATATTGATGGTGTATTCGTCTATCCGGATCATCACGATATTGTCGGAATGAGCGCGTTCCCCCCTTATCCGCATAAGGAGATCGGGCCCTTTATGCTCGAGAGCCTGAAAAATGTCAACTCCGAGTGTGTCGTAGACGAAAGAAGACCTGAAAAAGAGAAGAGTAATGAGAAGAGATCCGAGCGCTATGCCAATTCCGACCAGAGTCTTTTTGTTGGGAAGCTTGATGGATAAGCCCGCCATAGCGATCCTTGAAATGATGAGATGTCAAAGTGAAAAACCGGCGGTAATGTAAGCAGGGAGAGTGCGAAATGCAATTACATTCCGGACCGATTGCGTTGTATTGTGAGAAGAATTCTTAATAATAGCGGTTGACAAACCGTAAGCCGTTTGATATATTTTCATACCTTTATCGCATGACATGCGGGAAAGGACCTCCGGTGACACGAGGCACAACCGGGGCCATCACTCGCTCTGTAGTTCGGCTGAAAGGGGACATGACAGCCGGCTCGGAGATCGAAGATCAGCAATTTGATTGTCTATCCCCCATGAATAAACATCAAAACTCCCTTACGCGAGTATCCGGCTTGTCTTGGTGGGCCGGATTTTTTGTTGTTTCTCTTTTTATTGTCATGGCGGCTCCCCGCGCTGCAGAGACTGCGGTTGCGGGTGAGCCAAAAGGGCCCCGTGACACGTTGAAAGTAGGGGATGAGGCCCCAACATTTGTTGTACTTGACGCGCAGACGGACGAACCGGTCTACCTGAGAGATTTCACAGGGAAGGAACTTCGAACGGGTTCTGCGAATACGGTACGTCATGCCGTTGTTGTGAGCTTTTGGGCAAGTTGGTGCGAACCCTGCAAGACGGAGATCCCCCTGCTTACAAAGATGGCTCTGGAATTCAAGAACGAGCCCGTGAAGATCTTTCTCATGAATACAGGAGAGAGCCTCGGATTCACAGCGGATTCCGTCCGTGCTCTTGTCAAGAGCCGGAAATATACGCTTCCTTGTCTCGTGGACAACACGGGAATGGTTTCAAAGCGCTACACGGTGCGCGGTCTGCCGATGATTGTTGTGATTGACAAGTTCGGAGTAGTGCGGAAGGTGAATCGCGGCTATCACGAGAACTTTCACCTGGAGATTTCTCAGCTTCTCCGCCAGCTTGTGAAGGAAGACAAACCTCTTCAGAACTGACACTGATCGCCGAAGGGAACGATTCATGAAACTTGTTCTTTGCGTTGTAAGCTTCTCTTTCCTCTTTCTGATTGGCTGCAGCTCCTCGCCGGTCCGAACAACTCCACCTATCACTATCATGTTTGCAGACTTCGATGGAGGGGGAGGTGTCGACTCTGGAACCGCTCAGATCTTTCGGGACGCGTTTGCGGCTGAGCTCCAGAAGACGGGGCGTTTCACGGTGGTGGACCGCAAGGCGACCGGGGCGATCATGCAGGAGAAGCAGCTCCAGGAAGCTCAGACCGGCGTGACGGCGACGATGCCAAAGCTCCATTCTTTAAAGAAAATGATAAGCGGTTCGATCGGAAAACTTGGTGAAGATTTCGTATTCAACATCAAGATGACCGATCTTGAAACGGCTGCAGTTGACTTCGCGATTGCGAAAACGTACAACGGTGACATTGAAGATGTTGTAGGAGACTTTCTTCCGCAGTTGGCCCGCGAAGTACTCCAGTCGGTGGAAAAACGTTAACCTCATAATATAGGGGAGGAGCCATGTCGGTTCTTGCCTTCACCAACCGTCGCCTTGTACGGTTGACGGTAATCCTTATCCTCGTTCCTTTTCTCTTTCTTACGGCCTTCAGCCAGGCCCGACCCGCTCAAACAAAGCAGCAACAGCAAAAGCCAAAAGCGACTGTTGCTGTTCTTGAGTTTGAGGGGAGGGGAATCAAGCCCGAGGAGGCCGTTTCGCTCTCGGATGTGTTTCAGGGCGTCCTTGTACAATCCCAGCAATTCACGGTGGTGGACCGGAACAGGATTAAGTCGATCCTCGAAGAACAGGGGTTTCAGCAGTCGGAAGCGTGTTCGCAGGTCGAGTGTATCGTCCAGGTCGGTAAGATCCTGAAAGTTGAGAAGATGTTTGCCGGCGTCATCGGAAGAGTCGGGACGAGGTATACGGTCAACATTCAGGTGATCGACGTTACGACGGCCCAGATCCTCTCCTCAAAGCCCCGTCAGCACGACGGCAAGATCGAAGAGCTGGCCGGAGATATCATTCCCGAGATTGCGCAGGAGATAATCGAAGAGCTCACCGGACGCAGGGTCTCAACGGTTGTAACGACGACTGGCGGTGGGAGCACATGGCTTTGGTACGTCGGTGGTGCCGTTCTTTTAGGCGGAGGAGCTGCAGCAGCTCTTCTCGTTTCAAAGAAGGAAACGCCCGTCGAGGAAAAGCCAAAAGCACTTCCGGGAGCTCCAACGTTTCCGAACTAAGATAGTAGAATCATGCGGGGTGGTAAAGGGGAGTCTAAACATGAAACGGACTGTCATGAAAAGAACATTGGCTACGATGTTTGCCTGTGCATTCACAGGTGCAGTGTGGGCGCAACCGACAATCACATCTTTTAGTCCCTCCTCGGGGCCAGTTGGCACATCTGTTACGATCAGCGGCGGCGGGTTCGACGATGTCGTTCCTTCAAACAACATCGTGTACTTCGGCGCAGTGCGCGCGTTGGTGACGAGTGTTCCGTCAACATCGCAGCTTGTTGTGACAGTGCCTTTGGGATCGACGTTTGCACCTTTGGTTGTATCAAATGGCGGACTCTCCGCGTATTCGAAAAAGTCGTTCGTCGTCACATTTGGTTCTCTTCCTGTCATCGATGCCACGATGCTGGCGGGCAAGGTGGATTTCTCTGTATCTCCCTCGACGGGACCCCGGGCAGTGGCGCTGGGGGATATCGACGGCGACGGCAAACCGGATCTTGTTGTTGCCAACAGCGGCAGTGGAGAAATCAGAATCCTGCGAAACACTGCGGTTGCCGGCGGACTGAACTCAGGTTCGTTTTCCACTCCCGGTAATTCTTATCCGGCGGGAAGCACTCCCGCTGGTCTGGCTCTCGGCGATCTGGATAGCGACGGCGATCTCGACGTCGTTGTCTCGGACTCGTCAGGTGGAAAGATCTACATTTGGCGAAACGGTAGTTCCCCGGGAAATATTGATTCGACGAGCATGACTTCGATTACTGTTGGAACAACGCCGTTCGGGATAGCGATCAATGACCTTGATATCGACGGGCGTCCGGATATTGTCGTTGCGAACAAAGGGAGTAACAATATTTCGATTCTGGAGAACAATGGCTCCCTCGCTTTTGCGAAGACGGACTACGGGACAGGCTCGGGGCCCGTTGACGTGATAGCTCAGAGTGATCTTGACGGAGATGATTTGCCTGATGTTGTGTCCGTCAATAATGGAAGTGCCTCTGTGTTTCTTAACACAAGCTTTCTTGGCTTACTCGGAATGTTTTCACCTGTCTCAGTTCCCCTTGGGACCGGATCATGTGCAATCGTGTCGTTTGATCTGAACGCGGACAATTTGGATGATATCATTGCGTCAAATCAGTCAGGAAATTCCGTTTCACTCGTGAGAAATACGAGTACGCTCGGAACGATACAATTTGCCGCAAAGGTCGACATTGGTGCCGGCACGAACCCGTTCAGAATTGGATTGGCTGACTTCGAAGGCGACGGCAAGCCTGATGTTGTGTTGGCCAACAGGTCGGTCGATTCGATCTCAATCATGCGAAATGCAGCGGTGGCGGGGAGCTTCACCAGCACGAGCCTTGCGGCTCCTGTTCGGTTTGCGGTGGGAAGCTCTCCATCCGGGCTTGCGTTGGGAGATATTGACGGGGATGGGAAGACGGATATTGTTACGGCGAATGCCGGCTCCGCCGACCTTTCGGTTCTCAGGAACAAAGCGGTGCGTGTGATCGCCGAGGCGGGAAATGATTCAACCTCGGCTGTCCCGATGAGCATCGGAGAGACCGTCCAGTCTGTCCTCACCTCAGGATCAGATGTCGATTACTACAGGTTCGTTCTCAGCCCCGGGGATACGGTCAGTCTCGAAACTTCGGCTGCAAACGGTGGCAACCTGACAGTGGGATTCGAAGTTTTCGATACGGTCGGGAATTACTATAAGGGTCGCTGGGAGCGCCTCGATGATACACATAGCTGGTATGTTTTTGCGCCCATTCTTTCCCAGGCGAAAACGTTTCTCGTCAGGGTGATCTCAGCGTACAATAACACATACTTCCCCAATTCAAGTCCTGAAGGGGGCATGCCCAAACCGCAAATGGTTGTGGGATCTGCCGCGGCAGTGGACAGTGGATTCTATTACTTCGCTATTGAGCGATTTGTCCCTTCAGCACCGCGCGTCTACTACTACGCGGGCGTCTACAGTGCGTCCTATAATCGGGCGCGCTGGTGGGTTGAATTTTATCCGAACGGCCTCTCGACAACGGTGAGCATTGAATACTCGACTTCGTCCGACTTGAGCGGGTCCACGATTGTTCCTGCGGGCCAATCGCCCGGCTCAGGGATCACGAGGCTGTATTTTGATACTCCTCTCACCGGCCTGACACCAAACACACGATATTACTTCAAAGCCACAGCAGAGAACAGTCTCGGAAGTGTTCAAACGCAAATAAATCAGTTCGAGACCCCGCCTGCGCCCGTGGGTTGGGTCCATCAGTTTGTTGGGTCTGGGAATACGATCACGGGGATTGCGTATGGAGACGATACGACTGGGATCGCGGTCGGCTACGGCAACTTGAGGAGACGCACGACGAATGGGGGGACGACATGGGGCACTTTTCCGGATTCTGTCGATGGGCAGAATCTGTATGGTGTTCATATGGTCAGCGCCCTCCTCGGATTTGCTGTCGGGAGCGGCGAGACAATTGCGAGAACAACGAATGGGGGTGCAAACTGGTCGAAGCTGACAAACACGGGAACAGGCTATGACCTTTGGAGGGTGAAGTTTGTCACTTCTGCAATCGGGATGGCTGTCGGGAGCGGCGGTTTGATTATCAAAACGACAAACACCGGGCAGAACTGGACAGTGAGCCGACCGACAGGGGGATATGATCTCCGCGGAGTCGACTATGCCGGCAATGTGAACACGGTTGTCGCTGTTGGCTTCAACGGGACAATTCTTCGTTCGACAAACGGGGGTACCACATGGGACAGCATTCCAAAGAACCCGGCGTGGCCCGACTACCTATTGGGTATTGATTTTGTCTCCTCAACTACCGGATTCATTGTTACCAATGGCGCAGTGCTAAAGACGACCGATGCGGGACTGACGTGGACAATCGTAAACATTCCAAACATTGATATTCCCTGGCTTTATGATATTTCGTTTAAGGATGCCAACAATGGCATCATGGTTGGAGATAACGGAACAATCCTGCGTACATCCGACGGGGGAGTTTCATGGAAAAAAGAAGTGACGGGAACCTATGCGAGCTTCCAGGCAAGTACCTATCGGGGTCGTTCTCTCGCGGCCGGGAGCGACAATGGGCTTGTTCTGAGCTCTCTTGATCCGAAGGGGGAATCGGAGCCGAATGAAACATGGGATGCTGCGACGCCCATTGCTTATCGTGATGAGGTCGATGCCAGGATTGACCAGGCAGATATCGACTTCTACAAGTTCACGGCTCTTGCTGCCGATACAATAGTTGCGTTTGTAGAGAACAGGGATACAGCGGGAGTGAATGGCCTTCTCGAGCTCTACGATGTCGATGGAACAATTCTGCTTGAGTCGAACGATGACTTCGTTCCCGGCGACAGCGTTCGGTCAAGAATTGTCAGGATTCTCCCTGCTCCGGGTACATACTACATTCGGTACGCAGGCGCTTCATCCTCATCCTCAGGCAACTACAGGATTTCACTCAACAAGGCTGGCCTCAAACCGATCGTCCCCTTTGGAGGCCTTGCCACCATCGTGTCAACCACGGAGGCAATTCTCAAATCTCCGGTCATCTCGAACAATCTAGCGACGGATATTCTCTTTGAATATGGATTGACGACGGTCTACGGCGACACGATCAGTGCGGACCAAAGCGGTTCAAGCGGGCAACAGCTGGTCAACGCAACAAAAGTAATCACAGGACTTGTTGATTTTCAAACGTATCACTTTCGGGTAAAGGCAACGAACAGTGCGGGGACAACATATGGCCCCGATGTTACATTCCTGACGGCTCTTGGGATGCTGAGAGCTGAGGCTGAATCGAACAACACGTCGTCGACCGGTAATACGATCTACGTGGGCGATACAGTGCACGCGGCGATTGCGACTGACACGGATGTCGACTACTATCGATTCCAAGCCGCGGCTGGAGACACGCTTGAGATCTTCCTCACCCAAAGGAGTGCGTCCGGTCTTGACAGTAAGATCGAAGTCTTTGACAGCACCAGTGGCAATCAATTGTTCGGATATGCGAACGATTTCATCCCCGATTCGAAAAACCTCCATGTGGCATTCGTTGCCGTGAATACCGGTGTGTACCATATTCGGCAGAGCTGGCAGAGTAATTGGAACAGCTACTATCCGAATCAGGCAGCGCCAACGCCGGAGCCTGTATTTGCCGGGCCTCAAGCGGTAGCCACGTCGACTACAAGCAGCAGCGGCGACTATGAACTGAGACTGAAGCGATTCGCCCCTTCGGCACCCGACGTACGGAAAAACCCTTGGGCGGAGGGTATCAGTTCATCAAGAGCGTATATCCATACGGATGTCACTTCAAACGGCTCTCCAACCGATGTCTATATCGAGTATGGAACGAGCTCGTCACTGGGAAGCATCGTGCAATACGCCGGCGGACCTGTCGTGGCTCTTGGATATCAGTTCTGGTTCAGGGTTCCGATCAATGGACTTACTCCCGGTACGCTTTACTATTTCCGCATCAAGGCCGTGAACGCAATCGATACCAGTTTCAGCGATATTGCCACATTCACAACGGCTCAGCCCTCTGAAAAGTGGTCTCAGAAAACTGTCCCCGAGGGAGAATTCAGCGGTGTTTCGGCGATCAACGACAGCGTAGCAATCGTTCTCGATGCGCCGCGAATGCTCAGGACAACGAATGCCGGTGCAACCTGGGTTTCACAAAATCTCCCGCAATACCCCTATTCGGTGTCGTTTAAGGATGCCGACACGGCATTTGCCCTCGGTTACAGCGTGATTCGGTCAAATGACAAGGGAGCAACCTGGCAGACTCAGCAGAACTATCCTGTGAATACCTACTCGTACGCAACGCGGTTCCTGGACTCACAGGTGGGTGCTGCAGCCGGGCAGCAGTATAACCAGGCGACAAGCCAATGGGGCGGGCACGTTGTTCGAACGATCGACGGCGGAACGACGTGGGAGACAGTAGGATTTTTCAGCTACTACATGCTGGATGTCGACTTTGTTTCGGTCGACACTGTGCGCGCAGTCAGCTACAACGGCTGGCTCTATAGAACAAACAATTTCTCGGCGACGACACCATCATGGGACAGCGTGCAGGTCGAGGCTAATTATTCCACGCGGGGTGTTAGGTTTATCGACGCAGATACCGGCATTGTTGTCGGAAGTCGAATCTGGCGTACCACAAACGGTGGCTCCAGTTGGTTACAGGTTATAACCCCCAACGACTGGATGCTCGCTGTTGAAATGAAGAATTCACGGGCCGGTGTTGCGGTCGGCGGGAGCGGTCTTATCTATCGGACGACAGACTTCGGCGCATCCTGGACTCAGGAACCGAGCGGCGTAACAACGAGTCTGAGATCAGTGGAATATGTGGGGAGGACCGCAATTGCAGTCGGTGAAATTGGCACGATTCTCTACTCTATTGATCCCCTGAATGAAACGGAACCCAACAACGCGGCAGGAACTGCAAATACTTTCGGAATAGGAGAACAGGTCGACGGCTCCATCGAGAGTTCCGGCGACCTCGACTTTTACAGCTTTGCAGCCGTTGCTAATGACACGCTTGAAGTCTTGCTGACAGGAGTGGGTGGAAACCCCGTGAACGGAGGTTTGCAGATTATTGGCACGGATAGCTCGGCGGTCCTGGCGCAGAATGACGACTTCGTCGTTGGGGATACATCGATTGCGAGATTGGTGTATGTGATTACAGCCCCTGGTACCTACTATATCAGGGCTGCCGGATCAAACTCCGGTTCCGTGGGAACTTATTTGCTGGAGCTTAGCAGGACAAGCTTGAAGCCCAATATTGTTTCTGCAAGCGTGTCTGTGACTCCGACGACCGCCACAATCACCGCCGCGGTTGATCCCA
>DATDRF010000216.1:0-5196 GCA_035291905.1 Bacteroidota bacterium | reverse complement strand
CGTTGTCGTCACTTGTGCGGGCAGAACTTCAAAAAGACCTGCCCCTCCGACCATCAAAACGGTCATCAGGATTCGTTTCATAATCCCTGATTCCTTTCTCCAAAGTATCCGGCTGCTGTGTTCGATGGGTGTGTCAAAGCGAGCCGGTTCACTGTGTGTCAGTTTCGTAACTGCAGAGCACCCTGGGCGACGACGAATGAATAATGCATTCAACGGCCTAGCATTATCGTGAATTCTATGACTTTTTGCAATAGCTGCGGCCATATCGATCTTGCGTTTACGGCAAGAAATCCATGATTTGGAGAGACAGCAGAATACGGCTCCGCCCCCTCAGTCCCATTGAAGAGAGACTGAACCAGGAGGCGTTCGAATGGGAGCTCCCAACATCAAAGAATCTACAGAGGTCGTTCCCTTCCTCACCCGCTTTTACAGATCAGAGGCGGACAAGGCATCACACAAAAACTTGAAACACGTCCCTCTGCATCCCACCGATGCTGAGGGGAAATCGTTTTCCTCAACCTCTCAGAAGTATGTTCTCCACAAGGTCTCCAGGAATGATCGCATCACCCTTTTGTTTCATTATCGTGTTCCCCTTGCAACGCGGTCAAATTCTCCTGAATGATCTCCTCCAGCTCCCGGGTTTCCTTTGAGCCTGCGAGCCCTTCGCGGAGTGCCTCAGAAAGAATCATGAGCGAACGAATGGCATGTGAAACAAGTGAGGTTTGTTTGGTCATGTCCTCGCACACTTTTTGAAAATGTTTTCGTTTGTCTTCCTGCACCGCGGGGAGAATCTCTTTGGATTGCTCTTCGAGACTGAGGGTAAGGAGAGAGAGCGTATTGTTGACGATATGACCCAACGTTGAAATCGATTTCGAGAACATGTCGACGATCAGTCCGTGCTTTTCCCTCCCTCTTTCCCCCTGCACACGTATCTCCTTCTCGAGGCGGAAGAGATGGCGCTCGTGAACGCCTCGTACCAGAATGGGCAAGTGAAGCCTGTCATGCTGTTCCTTTCGGATGTAGTCGTACGCCCCAAGCTTCATCACTTCGACCGCGATCCCCTCGGAGCCCATACCGGTCATCATGACGACCGGTGTATCCATCTTCTGTTCGTGCATCCATTGAAGTACATTAAGTCCGGAGATCCCGGGCAGGATGTAATCGAGGAGGATAACATCATATTTGTGTTGGGAAAGAAGTGAGAGCGCCTCTTCTCCGGTTTGCGCAGTCTCGACGAGAAATCCCTGGTTCTCCAGGAATATCTTGTTCGCCAGAAGAAAAGACGTTTCGTCGTCGACGAAAAGAACGCGAATCGATTGGCCTGAGTTCATAGTAGGAAGGGGGATTTTGTGAGAGAATTGTGTATCAAGATGATACTTGAAGGGGCTTGAGGGAACAAATTAGAATGCTCTAATACGTATTAGAATCTTCTTAGAACCATAAGAGATTCCATGAAAAACATTCTCTCGGGGGGTCAATCTGAAGGTTTTTTTGTCAAGCGCTCATTGAGGACAAGAAACTGAACCAACTGAGATTCTTTGCGAATAATCCGATTGGAGGGCGATTCTGCGCGCAGGGGATTACTGTTTTCATGAACGATACTTGGCTTGCTCACTTCAAGTGGAGCCGCAAGAAGAGACCGCGCCACACGATAAGAATGGCTCGCTCGCTTCTCAAGCTGATTCAGAATCTTCTCATTATTACTAGTGAGAGTCTTGATTTGTCGCACAAATTATCGTACTTAGCCGGACGGGTTGCGCTTTCCCACCAACCAGGCTTGTTCACCCAAACGGTTCTAACAACATGGAGCTTCAATCTCTACGGAACTACACAAGACGCGAGGCTTCGGTGGCTGATTCAAAGCCACTCAGGATTCTGTTGGTGGAGGATGAACGGAAGCTGAATCGGGCAATCGAGCGACAGTTGTGCCGCGCGGGCTACGTGACCGGGGTGGCTTTCGACGCTGCGGGGGCGGCCAAGGAGTTGTTTTCCAAAAGCTACGATCTTGTCATCCTTGATCTCGGCCTTCCAGATCGATCCGGAATCGACCTTCTCCACGAGCTTCGGTCCAAGTCCTACACGGTTCCCGTCCTCATCCTCTCCGCCCTCAGCAGCCTGCACGACAGGGTTCTCGGACTCGAAACCGGAGCGGATGACTACCTCACCAAGCCGTTCGATTCAAGCGAACTCGTCGCGAGGATCCAGGCCATTCTGCGACGAAACGGAACCCTGCGCGTTTCGATTCTTCAGGCCGACCATCTCGTGATGGATGTCGTCAAGCGAACCGTTTACAGGGAAGATCAGCGGATTGAGCTCACTCAAACCGAATTCGCTCTGCTCGAGTTTTTCCTTCGAAACAAGAACTCCATTCTCACCCGCCGGCGGATCATCGAGCAGGTGTGGGGATACAGGTTTGATACGGGGACAAATATTGTAGATGTGTACATTTCCTACCTTCGCAACCTCATTGACAAAGAATTTAATCCAAAACTTATCGAAACCGTACGCGGGGAGGGGTTTGTCCTCCGGGACCGGTAACATGGGGCCCCTCGCGGATTCCCGCAGGGCTCTTTTCGCCTTTCTTGTCGTCGCCGCAGCTTTGTTTCTCGTTATCGTGTTTTTTCAGTACCGGATTCTCACGGGAATGTGCCTCGAGGAAAGCGACAGGAGTCTCAGGGAACAGGCCCGGCAACTATCCGATATCGTTGTTCTCTTTCGGCAGCAGGATTACCCGCAGCATCGTATCGCGACACTCCTTGGGGAACTGATTGAACGATCCCCGCAAAAAACGTTCGTCGATATCAGGAATTCCGACAGGTCTCTCCTCTATACGAATTTTGCAGACGACCCTGCAACGGCCTCCCTCCCCGCTCACGCCTCCCAGCAACCAGGGCCGGAAACGGTCAAAATCGGCCAGAACAGGGACCTTCGACTACAGGCTTACTCGCTGAACGATCTCCGACTCGTCCTTGGGTCTCCGCTGCCGACGACCCGGCAACTTCTTCTGGAAAGTCTTTCGAATTCCCTCTCCATGCTTCCCGTGCTGGCCCTCTTTGTTGCAGGCATGGTTCTCTGGTATCACGTCCGGCATGTACGCCCCACGAACGAACTTACCAAGTACCTGAATATGTTCCTTGATCAACCGCTGCAGAACTCGATCGTGACACCTCCGAAGGATCCTCGTGGTTCGATGAACACTCTTTTGAAAACGGTATCAAGAGTCGTCACGCGACTCCATCTGGCACGCAACCAGGCGCTCCAGTATTCTTCGTTTGCCTCCCACGAGCTTCGAAACAATCTCTCCATCCTGCGCTCTCATCTCGAGCACGGTCTCGACACAGGGACGAAATCACTGCGCAAGACCGTTGTCCTTGCCTACGACGAGACGCTCAGACTAAGCCGGGTTGTCGAAGATTTGCTCATGCTCAGCACCATGCACGCAGGAACGTTCCGACTCCAACTGCAGGAAGTGGACCTGGAGAAGTTCCTGAAAGCTTTCTACGATGAAGCGCTGCTCCTGACCCGACCCCAAAAAATCTCCGTCGTCCTCAAGAAAGGGCCCACTGTTCGCTTGATCGCTGATCCTCTTCGCCTGAACCAGGTCTTTTTCAATCTTCTTGAGAATGCCGTCAAGCATACTCGCAGTGGGAACAGAATCAGGATCAGTTATGTTCTGGAAGATCATGACGTTGTTATACGATTCACGGACACGGGACGGGGCATTGGCAAGGAAGAGCTGCCGTACATTTTCGAACCTTTCTATCAGGGCACTGACGGCAAAGCGAAACGCAACGGGACGGGATTGGGCCTTTCATTGATCAAATGGATCATCACCCTCCACAAAGGCAGCGTAGAGGTAGAAAGCCGTCTCGGTGAATGGACAACATTTGTCATTCGCCTCCCGATGGTGAATTCGAAGCATTTATGATGCTTTTCACCGCCTTCCTGTGACCCTGCGCACTCGCTGAAAAAATTTCTTGCAGCCAACGACCCCATATCGTATTATTGCAAATCACTTTGATGGATCGTGATTCTATGAAGGACGATGATCCAAAAATTCGTGTCCTGATCGTGGACGACGAGGAGATCTACCGCCAAATCGTTTCCTCGGTTCTCCGGAAAACCAAAACCTTCGAGTTCGAGTCGAGCGATTCCGGACGCGATGCAATGAAAAAGCTGGAACAGTCCACGTTCGATGTGATTATCCTTGACTATAGGATGACTGAAGGCTCGGGCTTGAACGTGCTCCAGTGGATGCTCGAACAAAAGAACGATACGCCCGTCATCATGCTAACGGGTGCGGGCTCGGAAAATATTGCGGTTGAGGCGATGAAGCTCGGGGCTTATGATTACGTTCGGAAGGATCAAATGGAACCGCAGCATCTGCCGGTTCTCATTCAAGGCGTGCACGAGCGCCATCTTTTCCGGAAGGAGAAAGAGCGACAGTCAGATATCTCTCGTGAATCCAACCAGACTCTCGTGCTTCTCGGGTCGCTCCAGAAGAGTATTTCGACAATCTCCGATGCGCTTAACTCCAACTTAACGATGGTCTCACTCACCCTTGGGGAAACGCAGAAGAATTTAGAGTCGATCCTCCCTTCGAAGGCGATGGAGACTACAGACCGGGCGTTTGGTCAGTTGAAGGAACAATACGAGCTTATTGCAGCAATCGCGAAATCAATGCAATCGCTTGTGAATCTCATGTTCACCAGATTCGCCGGTACCGTGCAGAATGCGGAGTCGTTGTCCCAGATCCAGACCCTCACACGGCAAATCGAACAAAAAGAGAATCACTAACCGACAATTCCTTGCGTCTCACCGCGCAGCAGGCTGCCGAACCTCCTCAAGGCAGCGTTGTCCTCCCTCCCCGCCCGCTGCCCGCACCAATCTCATACTCCTTCGGCGGCTCTGCAACAAGCGATGGCAGGCTCGCGGAAAAGGTCCATGTGAAGATACCTACTTGCTCCTTGAGGTGACGCGTCTGAGAAACCACTCGGGCAGGCAGGCGACGTGGTTCGTTTTCTTGAATAGAGTCGGAAACGCAGGCGGAAGCTGGTTTCCCAGAGCGCAGTCGGGTGTTTTTTCCTGTGTGGAAAGTTTGACCTGAGACTCCCTCCTTTTTGACTCCTTCTATATCGATTTTGATGAAAAACGAGACGGCTTCAGGTGCGCCGGTAGGACCGATATCGGCACAAT
>DATDRF010000215.1:0-6115 GCA_035291905.1 Bacteroidota bacterium | reverse complement strand
CGGCTTCGGCCGTTTCTCGAACTCCAGGCTGATCTTCAACTGGTCAGGGTTCGCGCTCACGTCCATCTCATCTTCCGTTTCGACCGTCTGTGTCAGCTGTGCAAGGGTCTCCAGGTGCTGATTCAGTTCGATCTTCACGTCATTATGGATCTGACGCGCGCGTTTTGCCGCGATGATGATGGCTTCGTACACGCCAACATTCGTCTTTTTCATCAAGTCTTCCGTATCGATCGGTTTTACTGGCACTGCGTGCTCCTCCTCGGTTTATGAATTGATTGGTTCAAGTTCTGTGTGCTTGCGAACGAGCAATTCCACTTCCGCGATGGCCCTGTCGAGTACGTCATTCACAACCTGACGATCGAATCTTATGCCGAGCTCCAACTCCATCGGCACGCGGGCGAGCCGTCGTGCAAGCGCCGCGGGGTCTTCCGTATTCCGTTTTGTCAGACGGTCCTTCAATATCTCAAAACTCGGCAGCCGGATGAAAATCAGAAGGGCCTCGGGATAATGTTTCTTGATCGAGAGACCGCCCTTGACATCGATATCGAACAGCATCACGCGTCCGCCCGAGAGAGCGCGGTCGACTTCGGACTTCAGCGTTCCGTACAGGTTGCCGTAGATTTCCTCCCATTCCACCAACATTCCCTGCTTAATTCTTTTTTCGAACTCTTCTCTCTTTAAGAAGAAGTAATCGACCCCCTCGGCCTCCCCCTTCCTCATCGGCCTGGTCGTCGCCGAGACGGAGAACTCAATGGTCGGATACTTCGCCATCACCGCTTTTGCGATGGTGGTCTTTCCGGAGCCACTTGGGGCGGAGATGACGATGAGTTTACCTTTGGACATGGCGGAATGGTTATTGGTTAATTGGTGATCAGTTAATTGGCGGGTCAAGAATCCGCCCGCTGTTTGAATTAACCAATGAACTATTTAACCAATTAACCGCCTTACTCAATGTTTTGTAGTTGCTCGCGAATCTTTTCCAGCTCTTCCTTCAACTGAACCACCTGATGGGCTGTTTCCGAATCGTTGGCCTTTGAACCGATCGTATTCGCCTCGCGGTTCATTTCCTGAACAAGAAAATTCAGCTTGCGGCCCGCCGCCTCCTCTTTCCTCATTGTCTCGAGAAAGAACTTCGTGTGGCTGCGGAACCGGACACATTCCTCCGTGACATCGAGCTTGTCGGAGAGGAGGATGATCTCCAGCTCCAGCCGGTTCTGGTCAATGACCGATTTGTCCGTGAGAAGCTGGGTCACGCGTTCTTCCAGCCTCTTCCGCTCTTCCGGTATTCTCTTCCTGGATTCCGCCTCGATGCGGTTGATCGCTTCATCCATCCACCGGATGCGCCGTTCCAGATCGAGAGAGAGTTCTTTTCCCTCGTTTGAGCGCATCGTGTTCAAGGCGGAAAGTCCGGCCTTCAGGGTCTCCGTCACAGCCTCCCATTCCTGTTCGTCGGGTTCGTTTTCGTCGGTCGTTTCGAGTACTTCCGAGAATTTCAGCAAATGTTCCAGCTTGACCTGCTCCCTGATCTTCACCGCTTTCTTGAGCTGAGTCAGGAGCTTATAGTATGCCTTCGCGGCGGTGGGATTGATTGCCACGGGAAGGGCTCCGTTCGCCTCTTTTTCGAGTACAATCGAAAGCGAGATCTTACCTCTGTTCACGAAGGAACGTACAATCTCTTTGATGTCGTTTTCACGGTGGGCAAGCGACCGGGGTGAGCGGGAGACAACCTCGAGAAAGCGGCTGTTCACGCTCCGCACCTCTACTGTACAGGTGATCCCGTCCTTTACGATTTCCGCCCGGCCGTAGCCGGTCATGCTTTGCATCAAGGGCTTTTTCCTTTTGTTCGGGGGGAGAAATGCCAAGCAATGTACGAAACATTTGAAGGGACGGCAAGGACAAGTTTTGAACAAGTTTGTCACGAGAGTTGTCCACAGCAGGGCACGCCATCGGTTGGAAACCGACGGCTCTATTACACGTGATTCGTCACAATCCCGCTTTGCGGGATTGTGGATTGACGCGGTTCTTCAAGCCGTCCGTTTTAACGGATGGCGTGGAAACATCGAAACATGCGCCTCAGTTTCTCTCTCAATTCTTTGTATTTGCTCTGAATTTTCCTAACTTTTTTGGAATGATCAGCAATTACTATACCCTCTCCTTCATTGTCCGCGATCTCAACACCCGTCTTGCGGGTGCGACGATCGAACAGATCTTTTCTCAAAACAAAAACGAACTGGTGATTGCCTTCTCGGGAGGAGATTTTCTCATCGTTTCATGCGACCCCTCTTCGAACCATGTGTACCTGCGAAGTTCCTTCCCCCGGGCGAAAAAGAACACCATCGATCTCTTTCCACGTCTCGTTGGATCAGCGGTCCGCTCCGTTTCAATTCATCCCCATGATCGCGAGTTGAAGATCGCGACGGATAAACCCGGGGAAATCCTCGTACACCTGTACAGGTCGAAGGCAAACATTCTGCTGGTCGATTCGAAACGCGTCGTTCTGGATGCCTTCCTTCACCCGAAGGAGTATATTGCAACGACGGCGGAAGAGGTGGTTTCCACAAAGCCCTTCCCCGCCGACGCGGCCGCTTTTCACAACCAGCTTTCGGGGATCGGGCACATCCCGGCGTTCGCGGCTTTGAAAACGATGATGCCGCTCATGGGCTCGCTTCTGATCCGCGAGCTCTTTGCACGCTCTGGTCTCGATGAACGCGTCGCCGCAGCCGAAATCACCGTTGCTCACGCACAGATTCTCTTTGATCAGGCGAAGACCATGTTGAGGGAACTCACCGACTCGCCGTCCCCCCGTATCTATAAAGAGGAGGGACATCCCGTCCGATTTTCCATTGTCGGGCTCCGTCAATTTCAGGAATCGGAGTCCGAGAGTTTTGTTTCCGTCCATCAGGCCGTCAGAACATTTGTGTCATCCTCACACCGCGAAAAGAGCTTTCATACGGAGCGCGACCAGGCAATCGCAAAGCTCAAGTCAGAAAAGGAACGCATTGAGCGAACGACGGCGAAAATCACCGCTGAAGAGAAAGAATCCGCCGACAGGGCTTCGACGTGCGAGCTGAGCGGGAAGCTTCTGATGGCTCATCTGCACCAGATCCGACGCGGCGATGAGACGGCAAAGCTTGAGAATGTTTTTTCGCCCGAACGCGGGGAGGTTGAGGTCGCCCTCGATCCTCATCTTTCGCCCGCAAAGAATGCGGAGCGGTTTTTCGATAAAGCCCGAAAAGCAAAACAGGGGCTGGAGGACCAGGAGGGACACAAACAAGGTTATCGTGATCGGTACGACGATGTGATCACGCTTCTCGGGCTGCTTGAGCAGGTGCAGACACCGGAGCAATGGAAGGAATTCTCCTCGGCTCATGCGAAGGAGTCGGGCGTTCGCCCGGGCGGAAAAGGGACTGCGAAGAACGAACAGATTCCCTTCCGCGTGTTCACGGTCGACGGGGGATTCGAAGTGTGGGCAGGAAAGAGCAGCGAGAACAATGACATGCTGACGACAAGATACGCGCGGCCCAACGATCTTTGGTTTCACGCCCGCGGTGCGGGAGGGTCGCACGTTGTCCTTCGCGTCGGAACCGGCAAAGGTGAGATCAGCAAGAGGGCCAAGGAGCAGGCGGCCGCCATTGCCGCATACTATAGTAAGATGAAGAACTCCCGGCTCGTACCGGTGGCAATGACCGAACGGAAGAACGTGCATAAACGAAAGGGGTCTCCTGCCGGCACCGTCATGGTGGATCGGGAGACCGTCCTGATGGTACCGCCTCAACTCCCCGCAGCCAAAAACGATAGACCACTGTGAGAGAAATCTTGAAGATTGTGTTTTTGTGCGGCTTGATCGTCACGGCAGCCGGGGCTCAGCCGGCTGTCAGGTTTGAGCGCGCTTTTCCTTTGCTGACATTCACCTCTCCCGTCGGACTGACGTCAGCAAACGACGGAACGAACAGGATCTTTGTCGTCGAGCAAGGGGGCGTTATCAAGGTCTTTGAAAACGCCGACACCGTCACCTCAGCGCGCATCTTCCTCGATTTCACCGACAGCGTCACAAGCGGCGGCGAGAGGGGACTGTTGGGGCTTGCATTCCATCCCCAGTACGAAACGAACGGCTACTTCTACGTTAATTACACAAGGCAAACCGATACTCTTCGTACGTTCATTTCCCGTTTCTCTGTCAGTGCGAACGATCCCGATTCGGCCGACCCGGCATCGCAAACGGTCCTTCTCCGCGTCAATCAACCCTACACCAACCACAACGGCGGCGCATTGGAATTCGGGCCCGACGGTTTTCTGTACATCGGACTCGGCGACGGCGGCTCGGGGGGCGATCCGCAGAACAACGCGCAGAACCTCTCCGTTCTCCTCGGCAAGATTCTCCGCATCGACGTCGACACGACGGACGGCGGCCTTCCCTACGGAATCCCTCCCGGCAATCCGTTTGTCGGAAACATGAACGGATGGCGAGAGGAGATCTACGCTTACGGGCTGCGCAATCCCTGGCGGTTCAGTTTCGATCCCGTCACTGCCTTCCTCTGGTGCGGGGATGTCGGACAGAACACGCTTGAGGAGATCGATCTGATCGAACGCGGAAAGAACTACGGATGGCGCATTATGGAGGGAACGCAGTGCTACAATCCTTCAAGCGGATGCGACACGACAGGCCTGACGCTGCCGATCTGGGATTACGAGCGCTCGTTGGGGGGATCCGTCACCGGCGGATATGTCTACCGCGGCGGAGCGTTCCCGGATCTTGCGGGATTCTATATCTACGGCGATTTCGTCTCCGGCCGCATCTGGGCGCTCCACTACACCAGCCCCGATTCCTTGACAAATGTGCCGATCGATACCATGGACGCTTATTCCCTCTCTTCGTTCGGGATCGACGAAGGGGGCGAACTGTTCAGTTGTTCTCTTGCCGGGGAGATTTTTCGATTGAAGCTCCGATCCCCGTCCACAGGAATACGACACGACTCATCCTCCCCTCTCTCATTCGAGATTCAAAGCTATCCCAATCCTTTCAACTCCTCCGTGGAAATCCGTTATGAACTTCCATACAGCGGACGCATACAAATAGCGATCTTCGATCCTCTTGGCAGGATGATCGATCTCCTGGCGAACCATGACCAGTCCGCCGGACGCCATGCAATTCGATGGGAAGCGAGAAAGGCTTCCAGCGGGTGGTTTTATTGCAGGCTCACCCTCGAGGGGAGCGGCGTCCTCAGGAGGACGATACCGCTGATTCTCGTGAAATAGCCGATCCATCGCTCTTGCAGGTGTAATCCGAAAATCGTACCATCTGGAGTTCTCCATTCCGTTTGTCCAACTTCTCAGGGAGGAAGTATGACATATGCAGGTTTTTGGAAGAGGTTCGCGGCATACCTCATTGACACCATCATTATCGGATTCGTGATGGGAATCATCATGATGGTTTTCGGCGTCGGGCTGTTCACCAGCATGGCCACGATGGATGAAATGACAATGGATGAGGGGGACGCCGAGGCCATGGCTGCAGGTATGATAGGAGGAATGATGACCCTCATCCTGGTGGCCAGTGCGGCGCAATGGTTGTATTTTGCTCTTATGGAATCTTCTGCGAAGCAAGGAACTCTTGGAAAAATGGCCCTCAGCATTATCGTCACGGATGCGAACGGCAACCGTATCTCGTTTGGCCGCGCAACCGGGCGCTACTTCGGGAAGATTATTTCCGGGGCGATTCTTTGCATTGGGTATATCATGGCCGGCTTCACCGAAAAAAAGCAGGCGCTTCACGACATGATCGCAGGTTGTCTCGTCGTCAACAAGTAATCCGGAGATCATGACCGACACACCGGCACAGGAGAAGAAGTTTCAGTGGAAGTGGGTTTGGATCACGCTGGGCATGTTTGCCGTGTTCTACCTGCTTCCCATTTTTGCCGCTTCGTCGTTCCGACTTTCGTTTGGTGACAAGATCATCGGCGGGTGGTCGTTTGGCGGCATCATCGTCATCGCTGCAGTTTCTGCAATGCTCTCCAGGGGTGTCACCATCTGGGAGCCAGCGATCGGTGGAGGCCTGACGGCCATCGCCTGGTACGTCGTCATACTGATCAGCGCCCTCACCGGCGGGGATTCTCTG
>DATDRF010000214.1:0-17325 GCA_035291905.1 Bacteroidota bacterium | reverse complement strand
GTCCTCTTCCTTGAGGTTGAAATCTTCGATGCCGTCCCTGCGGATGGCATTCGTGAGCGTGGAGGTAAGGTCTACGTTGGTCGGGTGATCGCCAAAGGACCATTTCTTGGTCTCGCTGAGCCGGTCAACTCCGTTGCCCGTGTAGGGAGTCTCGTGCATTCCATCCGGGGCTTTCTTGAGGGATGAAAAGATCTGCCGCAGCGCATCCTGGCGTATCTTTTGAACTCCCTTGGTGGTCAAAACCGGCATCCCTTCGACCTCCTCGATGATTCCATACTCCTTGAGCTTCTCGATGAGCTCATCCATCGAGAGGTTCTCGTCGAACAGGCCGTATTCTTCCGCCAGCTGGCGCAGCCACTCCATCGCCTCCTGCACGTCTCCACTTGACTGGATCAGCAGGTAGCTGAAGAGAGACATGAGGGACTCAAGCCGGCCTTCGTCGGTTTGGGATTCCGGGGTCCATTTGGTGTAGCGGAAGCGCATGGTTATGGCTGGTTTCAGGGTTCACGCATCAGGTTTCAGGTCTTCCAAATCTGCAAGAAATGCTGGTGTTTCGAAAGATCTTTCAACTGACATGATGAAATTGAATATCATGGCGTTCAGTTTCCGGTATTCCTTGGCCAAGCTCTCGTATTGAGATTCGTCGTCAAAGGATTCTGTTTCAAAAAGGTATCGAAGATGTTCCAGGGTCTCCTCACTCGATCCGTAGGAACGATAGAGATAATGGAGGTACTCATTCTTGTATTTTCTGAGGGCAAATCCTTCAACAATATTCGATGAAACCGATTTCGACGACCTCCGAATCTGGCTTCCCTCTTCGTACATCTCGAATTTTGGCAGAGTCAAACTCAACTTGTGGACTTTAAGAGCAAGGCTGTGAGATAACCGATAGATTTCGAGTTTGTGATAACCTCCCATAGATCCCCCCAATCATAAGAGCGTTCTAGCATTGAAACCTGAAGCCTGAAATCCCAATTTGGCCTACGAACGATTCCAAGTGAGTAGATCCAAATTGAGGATCCCGCCGCTGTTTGGCGGGACCTGAAACCTGAAGCTTGAAACCCTACGCCTCTTCCTCGTACGCCTTTCCACGTCCCGTAAAAATACTCTGCACAAGATCCTTATACGCCGTCAGGTGATCGACCTCGTCCTTTGCAATGCGCGAGGATTGGTGCAGACCGTCGAGCAGAAATTCCATTGCCGAAGCGAGCTGATGCCGGTCGTTGTGGTCGATCTTCATGTGCCGGCATGTGAGCTCACGAAGCCCTTTGACACGGTCAAGCTCTTTGAAGTAATCATCAAGAGGCATGTCGTCGGAGATTTCAACTTTGTTTCCCGCTTCGAACCAGCTGATGACGGTTTGATATTCCGAATCGGCTGCTGGGGCGCGGCCCTCGGTGTGTGGTTTGTGCTTGCGGTCGAGCGGATCGGGAAAGTAGCCCTTGAAGACCTCGCGAACCGCCTTTCCGACCAGCGCCTTGCTGACTTTGGCCGATCCTTCCTGTTCTCCCTCGAAGACCAGCTCGATCTTTCCCGTCATTCCGGGGAGGGCATGAGGCAGGTCGCAAATACGCGGGACGACGACCCTCTCCTTCAGAAGAATTGCCCGCCGCTCCGCGTTGCTCACCAGATTCTCCATGGCGGAGATTGTGAGTCTCGCGCTCACACCCGACTTCTGATCCACAAACTCGCTCTTGCGCGCCTCGAAAGCGACATGTTCGATGATCTCTCTGAAGTAATGAGGGACATTGAGAGCTCTCCCGTCCCGCCGGACCCATGCCTCCTGCTCCGTAATGGCGATGGCCTCATCAAGCGACCGCGGGTAGTGGGTGAGAATCTGGGAATCGATCCTGTCCTTCAGGGGGGTGATGAGATTCCCGCGGTTTGTGTAGTCCTCGGGGTTCGCGGTAAACACGACCATGACGTTAAGCGGAATCCTGACGTTGAATCCGCGGATCTGAATATCCTTCTCCTCCATGATATTGAAGAGGCCAACCTGGATGCGGGGCTGCAGGTCCGGGAGTTCGTTAATGGCAAAGATCCCGCGGTTTGTTCTGGGGATGATTCCGAAGTGAATTGCCCCCTCGTGTGAATAGTGGAGCTTCTGGGTCGCGGCCTTGATCGGATCGATATCTCCGATCAGGTCGGCTATGGTGACATCGGGGGTTGCCAGCTTCTCGGAGAACCTCGCCTCCCGGGGTAACCAATCGATCTCAACATCATCGCCATGCTCACGCACGAGGTCAACGCAGTGCTTACAGACAGGTTTGAACGGATTGTCGTTGATTTCGCATCCCTTCACAATGGGGATTGCTTCGTCGAGGAGCGTAGGAAAGAGTCTGACCAGGCGCGACTTCGCCTGCCCGCGGAGGCCCAGAAGGAGAATGTCATGGCGGGCGAGAAGGGCGTTGACAATTGCCGGTATCACCGTCTTCTCATAGCCGATAATGCCCGGGAACAACGGCTCGTTGTTCTCAAGCTTTGCAATGAGGTTGTTGCGGACTTCCTCTTTGACGGGTAGAACGCGATAGCCGGATTTCCGTAACGCGGCGATCGATGCGGGACGATTCATCAATTAGCGCCTCCTTTGTCGAATATACTGGCTCAAAGAGGAAAATGCAACGCACGAATGTTCCCGTGTCTCGGAGAGGATGATCAGGATTGAAACTGCGGGAATTAAATCCTACTTTTTCCTGCGGAATGAATACACCTCATAAAACACTGGTAATACGATTTAGTTCCATCGGCGACATTATCCTTTCAACGCCCCTCCTTCGGGTCCTCAGAGAACGATTCCCGCAGGGTCAGATTGACTATGTCACGCGGACCGAATACGCCGGGCTTGTTCGTCATAATGCCAACCTCAACGTCACACATGAATTCGACGCTGCGACGGGATTTCCCGGGTTGCGGGAACTCAAGAAGAAGCTCCGCCGCGAAAGGTATGACCTCGTGATCGATCTGCACAACAGCATAAGGAGTCGTTACTTGAGGAGCATGCTGGGCGTTGGCTCGATCGTGAAGGTGGACAAGAGGATCAAGGAACGAACCCTCCTCGTGAAGTTCAAAAAGAATACGTACAAGTCGGCAACGCCTGTTGCAGATCGTTACATCGAGACTGTCCATGAGTTTGGAATCCAAAAGGACGGGAAAGGGCCCGAGCTGTACATCCCGGATGAGATTCTGTTTGGAGTCTCTGGGAAAATTGCCAAACTGCACCTCAATCAGTACGACCATGTCGTGGGTATATGTCCATTCGCGAAACATGCGACCAAAGAATGGCCCGTGGAGAGGTTTGTGGAACTCGGCGTCAACGCCGTTAAAGATCTGAATTGCGCAGTCATGATCTTCGGCGGGACACAAGAACGCGGGCGCTCGGAGCTTTTTGTCCAGGCCCTGTCGGGTTCAATTGGGGGGGAGAGGATCTTCAATTTCACGGGTGAACTCTCGCTCGTGGAAACTGCAGCTGCAATGCAGTACTGCGATGCCATTGTCTGCAATGATTCAGGGCTTATGCACGTTGCAACGGCAATGGAAAAAAAAGTTGTTGCCATCTTTGGCCCGACCGTTGAGGAGTTTGGGTTTTTTCCCCAGGGGGGACACAGCGTTGTTCTCGAAAGAAAAGGGCTGTATTGTCGTCCGTGTTCTCACCTTGGTTTACCGCACTGTCCCGAAGGGCATTTTCGCTGCATGAAAGATATTGGCGTCGGTGATGCGTACAGTGCTCTTCGCGGCATGGTCAAGAACTGAGAAAGGGTTGCACCTTCTTGCCAGAATTGATTCTCGGGGAGTCCCTCGAGCATCTTTTTCTCAATATTGGGAAGGAAGACGAGCGGACCTTTCGGGAAACTGAGAATTCCCCTACATTGTCATGGCACGCCAATTGTCTTTCTTTCAACACCTTACTTATGACCGCCGAAAGGCCATTCCCTGCATATAATCTGTAAAAAACGGAGGTTCTATGGAGACGAAAGCCTCACCCACAAGCGAAAAGAAGAATGGTGAAGGAGTCCAATTGGAAACATTGAAGCTCACCGACACGAGGACGGGGAAGAACTACGAGATTCCGATCGAGAATGACACGATCAAGGCCGCCGACCTCAGACAGATCAAAGTGAAGAGCGATGATTTTGGGATGATGTCGTATGATCCTGCGTTCATGAATACGGCCTCATGCAAAAGCAAGGTCACGTTCATCGACGGCGAGAAGGGGATCCTGCTTTACAGAGGCTATCCCATCGCTCAGCTGGCCGAGAAATGTTCATATATCGAAGTCGCGTATCTCATTCTGTACGGCGAACTGCCGAACAAGCAGCAGCTGGCGGAGTGGACCGAGCACGTTCGACTGCACACATTTGTTCACGAGAACGTGAAGCGTCTCATGGAAGCCTTTCGTTATGACGCGCATCCGATGGGCATTTTTGTGAGTACGCTGGCCGCTCTTTCCACATTCTACCCTGAAGCAAAGAAGGTGCTCGATCCCGAAGTCCGGCAGAAGCAGATCTGGCGGCTCATCGGAAAAGTGCCGACGATCGCAGCATTCGCGTATCGTCACAGCCTCGGGATGCCGTACGTGTATCCGGATAACGATCTTTCCTATGCGGAGAACTTCCTGAGCATGATGTTCAAGATCGCCGAACTGAAGTACAAACCGGATCCGATTCTCACTCGCGCACTTGATGTTCTGTTCATTCTCCATGCGGATCACGAGCAGAACTGCAGTGCAAACGCGATGCGTTCCATTGGAAGCTCGCAGGTCGATCCTTACTGTGCCTCTGCAGGAGCGGCTGCGGCGTTGTATGGACCGCTGCACGGCGGCGCGAATGAGGCAGTTTTGAGGATGCTTGATGTGATCGGTTCAAAGGATAAGATCCCTTCGTTCGTGAAAGACGTGAAGGAAGGGAAAGGCAAGTTGATGGGATTCGGACACCGGGTGTACAAGAATTACGACCCGCGCGCCAAGATTATCAAAGAAATGGCGGACAAGGTGTTCGGAGTAACAGGAAAGAACCCGAAGCTGGAGATTGCACTCGAACTCGAAAGAATCGCTCTCGAAGACGATTACTTTGTGAAGAGAAAACTCTATCCGAACGTGGACTTCTATTCCGGCCTGATCTACCAGGCCATGAAGTTCCCGGTCGACATATTCCCGGTTCTGTTCGCAATCCCCCGCATGTCCGGCTGGCTTTCACAGTGGCAGGAACTGCTGACGGATCCCGAGCAGAAGATTGCGCGCCCGAGGCAGGTGTATCTCGGGTACCAGCATCGGGACTTGAAGAAGTAAAGCAGGAATTCAGAATTCAGAAGTCAGAAGTCAGAATCAAGTAGAGCCGGCTCGGGAAACTGGGTCGGCTCTTTGTTTACAGACAGCGAGGCGCTTCGGTTATCGTCTCATGTCAAAATAGAACGAGTTGATGGGCATTGATGGCCGGCACTTTGGCCGATAGGTCGCTTGGGTTGTCAATCTCCCGTCGCCAACATTCTTGGTGATCAATGGTGAAATCGAGTATGAATGCGCCATCGGCACAGCAGGTTGATGGTTAATTGAATAACACGCATATTCAACAGAGGTAACATGAAAAGTATGAACAACATGAGTGGCAAAAAAAAGAAGTTGTCACCAGAACAACCTGCCTTGCCGGCAGGCAGGCGTGAAGAACTACTCAGAGCGTTGAAAGGCCGTTTTGAGAAAAACATGAACCGCCATAAAGGTCTTGAATGGGCAAAAGTACAAGCAAAGCTGGAAGCTCATACTGAAAAACTGTGGTCACTCAATGAAATGGAAAGAACTGGCGGTGAACCGGATGTCGTTGGTCATGATAGAAAGACGGGCGAATACATTTTTAATGATTGTTCAGCCGAAAGTCCTAAAGGCCGCAGAAGTGTTTGTTACGACCGCGAAGCGCTGGAGTCAAGGAAAGAACATAAACCGGAAGTTAACGCCATTGACATGGCTGCTGCGATGGGCATTGAACTTCTGACGGAAGAACAATATCGAGAATTGCAGAAACTTGGAAATTTCGATACGAAAACATCGAGCTGGGTGAAAACACCTTCTGATATCAGAAAACTCGGCGGCGCGCTCTTTGCTGATTTCCGCTACGGCAATGTCTTCGTGTATCACAACGGGGCAGAATCTTACTATGCCGTCAGAGGGTTCCGTGGCTCGGTAAGGGTCTAAGTCTTGCATAGACAGCTAAATTTGAATTTGAGAACGGATCACCTGAGAAAAGAAAGAAGTTTTCGCAGAAATATGGTAATCAAACACTCCACTCCAACATCAATCCTATTTACGGCATCATGCAATTCGCTGGAAACGGGGCGCGAAAAGAAACCTATCGTCGAGTTGTCGTTTTGTGTGTCTTGAAACCATCCTGATTTCTCCTTACCTTTTTGTAACGACAACCAAAACAAGCCGGTCAAATCTCACACAAAATGTAACATGTGGGGAGAGATTTAAGGCAGATAGGCTGAAGCGGGATGCGAAAATTGTCGAAATCAAAATGAATTCAAAGGCCCCGTAGCTCAATCGCCAATCCGCCAAAGGCGGATTGAGCGTCCCGCCACAGGCGGGATCCGATGAAGGTGGTTTTTCAGATTTCCAATTTTCATTTTACATTTCTCCTTTTTCCTTGATAAGGCCCCGTAGCTCAATTGGATAGAGCAACAGCCTTCTAAGCTGTAGGTTCCGCGTTCGATTCGCGGCGGGGTCACAAACAATTGCAGATTTGAGATTGCCGATTTCGGATTTGAGGGAAATGCCTTCTAAGTCCCAAAATGGCCCACGAGCGTTTCTCCGCGAGTGGTTGCCATTTTGAGGATCCCGCCGACCTGTCCCGTGCTTTTTACGGGAAGGCGGGGCTGTAGGTTCCGCGTTCTGCGCCGAAGGCGCATCCGCTCGACGAGTCGAGTCGTCGACCTTTGGCGGAGATTCGCGGCGGGGTCACGAAGAGGTTGGATTTCAGATTGGAAGAATGCGGAAGGAATTCTTCGCGGCAGACGAGAGGTGCACATTCTACAATCCGCATTCCACAATCCGCAATCCAAAATCTCCCTTCATTTGCTTTTCCCCCCCCATTCGACTAAATTCCCCCGTCGGCCGATCCGCCTTCATTCCAACGATGAAAGGGGTCAAGCATGGAATTCGTCGCCATTCTCCTCGTTGTTACTCTCATTCTCCTCGTGGTGTTCATCGCAAAAGTGTCAAACCTGTCGGGAAAACTTACGGATGTTGACTGGGAACTGAAGAAACTTAAGGGGAGGGTCGATGATCTCGAGCAGCCGGTGCCTGCAGGGAGGAAACGACATGAAACAACCTCCCCTTCGCAGCCGGTAGCGCCGCAAAGAATTGCCTCCGTTGCTTCTGTCACACCGCGCATGGAACCGGTTCCCGCCAGCCCGCCAAAGGGACTTTATCCACAAGGAGAAAGCAAGCCTTCACGAACGAGAGAGGAGTGGGAGGCGCTCATCGGCGGAAAGATCCTGAACCGCATCGGTGCCCTCGCGCTCATTATTGGTATCGGGTACTTCCTGAAATATGCCTTCGACAATGACTGGATCAACGAAACCACGCGGGTCCTCATGGGCGCTGCAATCGGATTCGTATGCCTTGCGGGCGCTTACCGCTCGCACCAAAAGGGATTCAAGGTCTTTGCCCAGGGAATTGTGGGGGCGGGAATCAGCATTCTCTATCTCTCCGTGTATGCCTCTTTCAATTTCTATTATCTCGTGCCGCAATGGGTCGCCTTCCTTCTCATGTCGATCGTCACTGTCATCGCACTTGCACAGGGTCTCTATTATGGATCTGTTGCCGTGGCGCTTCTTGGATGGGCCGGAGGATTTCTCACCCCCTTCCTGTTGAGCACGGGCGTGGCCAATGAGGCTGGATTGTTCACCTATGTCGCGTTGCTTGATGCGGGGCTTCTTGCGATTACCTACAAGAAACAGGAATGGTGGGTGCTTGAACCGCTGACATTTGCAGGGACATGGATTCTCTATCTCTCGTGGTACGCTGAATTCTATCAACCTGCCGATCTCGGCATTACGATCGTCTTCATTGCGGTGTTTTGGGCCCTGTTCTATGCCCTTATGGTGCTTCAGCCGTCACCGGCCGGCCCAGCCCTGGTCTCCCGCGGAATTGTCGCTGCCGCAAACGCGTTTGCGGTGTTTGTCGCGCTGTACGCAATCATTGACGTCAAGTACCACGACTGGATGGGCCTCGTGATCGCCGGCCTGGGAGTCATCTATCTTGCAACCCTCCTTGTGCGCACGTCGCAGGGGAATGTCTCAACCTCCGAACAGATGCACTATGCGTTGAGCTCGATCGGTTTTCTTGTTATGGCAACGGGCATCCAATGGGAAGGATTCGATGCGATCATCGCCTGGTGCGCGGAGGCAGGATTTCTGGTGTGGATCTCGACCAGACTGAAGATTCGGTATGCCTGGCTCACGGCTGCCGGTATCTTTGGGTTTTCGGTCCTCAAGTTCATCTCGACCCCGGGATCGTTTTTCTACTACCCGGCTTCGGATTTCTCGCCCCTTGTTCATTCAAGAGCGATAGCCCTGATTGTCGGAGCTCTCTCTTTGTCTCTCGGCAGCTTGTTTCTGGAGAAGGTGGCGGAAAAGAAAGACCTGTGGGTTGTCAACGTATTCCGTGTGTTCTGGCCAGCCGCATTGTTCCTCTTGATCGGCCTTGAAACCAATGACCTCTTTCGGCAAGAGATGACAGAGGTTTCCGAGGAGACCGCTTCGACGCTTTCGTTTGAGCGCCTGATGTGGATCGGCACTCTCTGGGCCGGTTACTCTGTTCCCCTTGTCTGGATCGGAATCAAATTCCGTCATGTTCCTGTGATGATTTGCGGGTTCATGGCCGCGCTTATCGGAGGAGCATTGGTGCTTGTCAGGGGAATGGTATTCGAACCTGTCGAATCATTCGAATTCATTACGAACATCCGCGCGTCGGCACTTCTCGTAGTAGCGGGTCTGCTTCTGATTCAGGAACGGCTGACCGAATGGGGTGGGGATTTCAAAGATTGGCTTCCGGATATCCGATCGACAATGCAGATGGCGATCGTGCTGTTGGTTTTCGGGCTTTTGACCGGCGAGACGCTTGATTTCTTCAGGAAAGAGATCTCCCTTGTGGCGGAGGATGCGGAGAACGAGATCAGCACGCTGTCGAATCTGCAACAGCTGTCGCTTTCCGGGATCTGGCTGGTGTACTCTGCGGTCTTGATGGCTGGGGGACTCTGGAGAAAACTGCGCGCGTTGCGAATTGCGGCGTTTGTCCTTTTCGGCTTGACGATTCTGAAGATCTTCCTCTATGACCTTTCGTTCTTGGACTCGCTGTACCGCATATTCTCGTTCATCGGCCTGGGCTTGATACTTCTGGCCGTCTCCTACGCGTATCAACGGTACCGAGATATCATTTTTGGAACGAAGGAAGGATGAACTTCGACATCCGAAATTCGGAGTTGCCCGCCCGACCGCCGTCAGGCGGGCGGGGACATTCGATATTAGTCTTTATGAGAGTCAAGAAACAATATCGAATTTCGAACGCCCAACGCCGAATGTAGAAGTGAACAGACCTCAGTCAGAGTTTCTTGATCTTAATGTTCCTGTAGAGAATAATGCTGCCATGGTCCTGCAGGCCGATGAATCCAGCGCGGGCCTTGCCGTAATCAGGATAGTCCTTCCACTTTCCGTTCATCCGACGGGCGTTCCAGTCGTCCGACCAGGGCATGAAGCTCACCGTTAACTTGCCGTTCAGCCAGTATTCGACCTTCTCGGGAGTGAACCGGATTCTGCTCTCATTCCATTCTCCCGCCGGTTTTACGATTCGGGCCGTATCGGGAAAATACATCGCATAGTCAGCACCGACCGACTGCCAGGGCTCGAGTTTCTCGGGGAATTCAATGTCGTCGATCACCTGATACTCGGGAGCGTTCTCGTATGCCGCTTTGTATTGGTCCCCCTCCTGAACGTGATAGAAGATCCCGCTGTTTCCTCCGGGCGAAAGCTTCCACTCCAGAACCAGTTCGAAGTTCCCGAATTCTTCCTTGTCGTAGACAATATCGCCTCCGATGTCCCCGCCCCTTCCAAGCGATTTCAGGCATCCGCCCTCGGCAATCCATCCTGTGAGCGGTTCTTTTGCGTTGAATCCTCTCCAGCCGGCCGTGGTCGTCCCGTCAAACAACAGCTGCCATCCCTCCTCGATCTCGGCTTTGCTGAGTGTGTTGTGCGCATTCTGTTCCGTCTTCTTTATACATGAGGCAGTCAGCAGTGAGACTGCGGCAATCCAGAGAACCGTTTTCATTGTCCAATGCTCCTATGACACGACTTTCATTTTGAGGGGATCCCAACGAATGGCCTTGTTTTGATTGTAGCTGTCATTGCAGAGAAGCGCCGGTGCAGCCGCTCTGAACCCGAATTCGGGATCTTCTACCACCGAACCCTTGCTGCGGATCGCATTGAGGAAATTCATGTGATGATCGAACAGCGCTCCTTTGTAACCTTCTTCGGCTTTGTACACCGTTTCCAGCGGGGGCAGCATCCTCTTTCTTTCTTCGTATCCCCTTATCTCCGCTTGCTTCGCCTTCATGAACGGATCGTCTTCGGCCATGAGCTCATTCCTTTTGACAACCACCTCTTCCCACTTCACATCCATCGATCCCTTGCTTCCCACCAGCCGAAGATACGTCGTTCCGCTCGTGCCGTCGACAAAATTGCAGCGAAGCGAGAGATTGAAGGCAGGGTGGGCTTTCGTTTCGGGATACCCGAAAGATCCGAGGAGGATGTCGGGCACTTCCCGTCCGTCTTTCCAGTAACGCAGGCCTCCCATCGCGAAGATCTCGCCGGGGCCTAATGAGTTGGTGATGAAATGAAGGCTGGAAAAAAGATGAACAAACAGGTCCCCCGACATGCCGGTGCCATAGTCGAGATAGTTTCTCCAGCGGAAGAACCGCATCGCGTCGAATGGCCGCTTTGTTGTGTTGGAGACGTACCGGTCCCAGTCAACTGTCTGCGACGAAGCGTCCTCCGGTATCGGATACTGCCATGCACCCACAGGCGAATGCCGGGCCCAGAATCCCTCGGCGTAGTTCAGGTCTCCGATGGCCCCTTCGGCAAGCAGCTGCCGCGCCTGCTCGTTTCCCAGAGATGAAAGGCCCTGGCTTCCGACCACCATCACCTTTCCCGATTTCTTCCACGCATTGACAACTTCGAGTCCTTCGCGGATCGAATGGACCATCGGCTTTTCGCAATAGACATGTTTTCCGGCCTGTAATGCATCGACACTGATCTGCTTGTGCCAGTGGTCCGACGTGCCGATGATGACCGCATCAACATCATCCCGCTTGAGAATCTCTCTGTAGTCTTTGGAGACGAAGATCTTGTCCCCCCACATCTTCTTTGCTTCGTTGAGCCGACCCTCATACAGATCGCAAACAGCCGTTACAGCCACGTCCCCCAGCGTGAGGGCGGTTTGCATGTCGACGACCCCCATTCCTCCGGCTCCTATGAGTGCCATGTTGGTGACCGTATTGGCGGAGGGGAGGGGTTCACTTCTTTTGGAGAGAAGCACGATGTTGTCTGGAGCGGACGCAAAGAGCGGTCGGGCGGTCATCGATGCCGTTGCCAGACCGGCCATTTTCAGGAATGAACGTCGGGTCTTCTTCATCGGTACCTCAATTCAGGTGGAGGTTGAATGCAATGTGCTGACGGAACGTGCTCATTCTTTCTCTATCTCCTTCATCAACTCAGCGGCTTCTTTTCTGAATTGCTCGTCGTCTTCATCATTTGTCCCGATTTGCCTGATCGCCTCAAGGTGTTTTCGCGCCATCGCATAATTGTCGTCGTCGACGTAGGCACGGGCGCAATCGAGCCGATACATGATAAAATCGGGTTTCAGCGCGATGGCTTTCTCGAAGTACGTGATCGCATCCTCGACGTTTGCCCAGCCGAGGCCGAGAGGCCACCGCAGGAATCTTGGTTTTTCAATGACCTTGGCGTGTACCCTGCCGAGAATGTAGTTGGCCACGTCGTTTTCCGGATCCAGCGCGAGGGCTGTATCAATATCCGCTTTCGTTTGTTTGACAAGGCTGAGCGATTCCCAAATTCCCCGAAAGAGAGCGATTCTCCCGTTTGCGATCGACCGCCGCGTATAGGCCATCGAGCTCTTCCGGTCTGCACTGACAGCTTTTTCGGCATACGTCAGGGCTGTCTCATACGTCTCAAGCTGTTTGGCCATTTCCGGTTCCGTTCCAATGGGCAAATGCTCGCCGATGTCGACGTACGTTCTGCTGATGCGCCAGAGAATCTCCGCGTTCGCCGAATCGTTCCTAAGGGCCTCGAGATATTTTTGAAGCGCAAGATGATTCTCGAAACGGTCCACGAGGGAATCCCCTTCACGCAGGAGAGAAAGTACGCGGGTGGAATCCGACACAAATGTCATTGATTCTGACGCGGCAGAACTCAAAGCCCAGAAGAAGAGAAGCAGAAAGGAATTTCGGGTTCGCATGGGTTTTCCCGCGGGATGGTGGATGTGCTGAAAACGACATGGGAAGATAGGCAAAAAAATCGGAAGAGGAAACGGACCTCCAGAAAAGCCGGCCCCGCGGGCGCGAGGCTGGGCTCTGCGGTCCGAGACTTATTGCGGACGGGTCACAAATGAAAAGGAATAGGGCTGCTTAAGCGCAACACCATACATGTCTTTCGCACTCGTTGAAATTGTCACGGTATATTTTGTATTGGGTGCCATCGCTGCGGAAGGGGAAAAGTTGATCTGATTCTTGTTTTCGTAATCGGAATATCCGCCGTAACTGATCGCACCGCTGATCGACGGGGAAATCGAGAATGCCGACTCGACGGTTGACTTGATCACATACGTGTTGAAGTACAGGGATATCTGCTGGAATGGCGAAACAAAGAGTTCCGCGTTCCTGGGGTAGGTGGATGTTAGCTCGAAAGGCGCAGTCCGAAACGAGAACGAAAAATCTTTCCCAAGGGGAATTCCGTCAAGATCGCGCGCCGAGGAGTTCACCCGCACTGTGATCGTCGTATCGGTGAGCATGGGTCCCCCGGTGTAGATGGTCATGACATTTCCTGATGGCCACAGGATCATGTGGTTCATCGCGGGACTCACCGTTGTCGCGGCCTCGGTTGAAGAAGGATCCATCCTCCGGGGGAATGTGAGACGGATTCCGCCGTAGCTCATGGGACTGACATTGATATCGCCGTGAGTCGGCTCTGTCTGAATGCCGTACACGGTTTGATACGACTGCACAGTCCGAAAACTGAAAGAGAGCGGAAAACGAAGATGATTGCCGGATGTGTCATGAGCCGAAGTGGCGATGGATACCGTGTACATTGTGTCCACATATGAATCCTTCTGAGCCAGGACATAGGTCATCGATGTGATCTTGCTGAATGTGGTGATGGTCGCCCCGGGCTCGGGCCTCCCGTAGGCGTAATCGCTGAAGGGGCTGGCGTAGGAGTAGAGGTAGTTATAGGGAGCCCGCGTATAGACCCCCCAATAGAATATTCCCTCGCTCGGGGGATTGGTGGAAAAGGCTCCTTCGACGCTCTCGCGATCCATGGGGTGCGTGAATGTCACGGAAACCGTGATTCTTCCGTAGCGCCAGTCGTGCACGATTTCGGAATTGTCCTCAGGATAGAAGCCGGCAATGAGGTCAGGAACCGTTGAGAGATCGATGTCGCCAACATAGATGATGCTTCCCCCCTGAAGCATGACGTTACTCCTGGTGTAATACCGGTACTTGTCGGCAAGGATCTTCAGGTCATAGTTCCCTGCCCGAAGGTTCCTGAAGACAAAGGTGCCGTTGAGCGGGTTTATCAGCGTTGAGTCGATTGGAGCAATCTGGCTTACGATGACCTTGGCACTGCTTTCGTTCTGGAGAACGCGGCCGACAAGATCGGCATGCAAGAGGTCGTTGGAAAAGACGCTTCCCCCGCCACTCGGGAAATTGTTTTCGATGATAGTTTCATCGCAACCAGCGAGGAGGACAAAAATGGCAACAAAACGTACGATGGAGTTCCACATGGCTCGCCCCTCCTTGGAAGTGAGTACTCGTGTTCAATCTAAGAGCACCAGGGACGAGCATCAAGAGACTATACACGAACAGCCCTCAATCGGTTGCGAACAGCATTTTGATGAATGCGAACGCCCTGTGATAATCATTCCTGACTAGCTATCGCCTTGCCTGCAGTGGCTTTGTTTGCTATCTTCCCGAATCGATTTTCAATCAGGCGGACCCACACTTGACGATCCC
Source organism: Bacteroidota bacterium (assembly GCA_035291905.1). GTDB lineage: Bacteria > Bacteroidota > Ignavibacteria > UBA10030 > UBA10030 > JACPLA01. The sequence goes on along the minus strand of DATDRF010000214.1, from coordinate 3,040 downwards.
CGAGTCTATAGTTCAAACCTCCAACCTGAGTAAGCTCTTCAAGAAGCGCTGGGCCGTCAACAACCTGAATCTTGAGGTTCGGCGGGGTGATATTTTCGGCTTTCTCGGTCCGAATGGTGCGGGGAAGAGCACCACGATCCGGATGCTCCTCTCCCTCATTCGTCCCACCAGGGGGAGCGTCAGCCTCTTTGGTCATCCGCTCTCTTCACGGCGGTTCGATGCTCTGAAGCGCGTGGGCGGAATCGTGGAAAAGCCGGACTTCTATCTCTACCTCACGGCGAAAAAGAACCTCGAAGTGATCGGGGCCTTGCAGGGCGGCGCATCGTCGAAACGGATTTCTGAGGTGTTGGATCTCGTGGGGCTGGGAAGCCGCGCGGAAGACAAGGTGAAAACGTACTCTCATGGGATGAAACAACGCCTTGGAATCGCTCAAGCGCTCCTTGGTGATCCGGAACTCATCGTCCTCGATGAGCCGACCAGCGGGCTCGATCCGCAGGGAATGAAGGAGGTGCGGCAGCTGATTCTGCACCTCTCACGGGACAGGAAAAAGACGATCTTCCTTTCGTCGCACCTTCTTTCAGAGATTGAAATGGTTGCCAACAGGATGGCGATCATCAACAAAGGCGAGCTTGTGGTGCAGGGAGAGGTGTCGAAACTGCTCGAGGAGGGAGAGCAGTATGTTATGATCAAGGGAGAGCCCGCAAAGGAAATTCGCACCGTCCTTCGGGCAGAAAGGAAGATTGTGCGGGATTTCACGGAACACGACGGGCAGTTCGACGTGAAAATGGCATTCGACGATGTTCCCGCTCTGAACAAGCGTCTTGTCCGCGGGGGTGTCGACGTTCGAGCGCTGGTGCCCCGCCGCTCGCTGGAAGAATTTTTCCTGTCGATCACGGAAAGCCAGGATGTTGCTTGAAGCGAGGATTTCATGATCCGTCTCGTTTATTATGAATGCATCAAGACCTTCCTGAAGAAACGGACCTATCTCGGGTTCGCTATTCTCCTTGTCGTCATTCCATTGATAGAGATTGCCATGAAGCTCGAAGGAGGGCGGGTCGCTTCGGGCGCCCTTCGTTCGATGCAACAGGATTTCTTTTTTGTGGGAAAGCTCTTCAACGGCTGGATCGTCAGTCACTGGATCATGAACAGCCTTTGGGTCCATATCCCCATCCTGATCTCCTTCGTGGCCGGCGACCAGCTGGCGGGGGGGGCGACGTCGGGAACCTACCGGTTGATCCTTATCCGCCCCGTTTCGCGGACGAAGATCTTCATTTCGAAGTATCTGGCGACTGTTCTTTATACCGTGCTGTTTGTCTCCTTTCTTGGCATCCTCAGCGTCGGGTTGGCGTTAATTCTGATGGGAACAGGGCAGCTGCTGGTGTGGGATCGGGGCATCCTCATTCTCCCCGAATCGGATGTTGCGTGGCGGTTTTTGACAGCGTATATTTTCGCGGCATGGTCGATGCTCACCGTCGCCTCGATCGCATTCTTTTTCTCATCCTTTGTGGAGAATGCGATTGGTCCGATTGTCGCGACGATGGGAGTGTTGATCGTCTTTTTGATCGTCAGTGTCATGCCCCTCGAGGCATTTCAGTCTGTTCGTCCGTACCTGTTCACGTCGTACATCGACATCTGGCAGAAAATCTTTGCAGATCCTGTTCCCTGGGCGCAAATCCGGGAGGGGGTCGCGTGGCTCGGAGCGTACTCGGCAGTGATGGTCCTTGGTGCATGGCTGATTTTCGTGCGCAAGGACATCTTGTCGTAATCGAAGACAACTCACTTAACCGGAAGGTCTCATGGATATCTATGTTGCCGCCGTCGTGATCTATCTTGTGTTTCTTGCATCGATAGCCGTCTACAAAATGCGAAGTGTCAAGACCCAGGATGACTTCATGGTTGCCGGACGCAAGACAACCGCGCTGTATCTGGCCGGAACCCTCGTCTGTACCTGGGTCGGATCGGGGACGTTGTTCGGCGGTGCAGGGCTTGCGTTCCGTGTGGGGTTGTCAGAGCTTTGGTTCAGCGCCGGAGCGTGGACGGGGATCTGCATCATCTATTTTCTGGCGCATCGGGTTCGCAGAATCTCCGAGTACACCATGTCGGATATTCTCGAGAAACGGTACAACGCGGCGGCCAGGATCATGGGAACAACGGCGGTCATTATTGCATACATGACGATTGCCGGATATCAGTTTCGCGGCGCGGGGAGGCTGCTGAACATTCTCACGGGAATTGATCCGTTGTGGGGAGGCGCTATTGCGTGCGGGGTAGTGATCCTTTTTACGGTAGTGGCAGGGCTTGTCTCAATCATAAGTGTCGACCTGTTCAACGGAATTGTGATGGTTGTGGGAGTTCTGGTCGCACTCCCCCTGGCGATAAGCGCCGTTGGAACGGAGCAGGTGGCAGCATTGCCCGCTCAGCAATTCGAGGTGTTTGGAGGGCACAACTGGGTATGGGTCATGGGGGTCTTCTTCCCCACGTTCTTCCTCCTGCTCGGGGAGAGCAGCATGTATCAGAAGTTCTTTGCTGCGAAAGATGAGTCGACCGCCAGGCGCGCCGTGGTGGGGATGATCATCGGCGTTGTCGTTATAGAGACCGCGATCAGCCTTCTCGCAATTGTGGGAAGTGCAAAGTACGCGACGCTTGCCCCGTTTGCCCTTGCCGACGGAACCATCGACAAGGCGGCAGCAGAGACGATTATCCTCCAAATGGCGCGGTTTGACCTTCCGCCCGTTGCAGGCGTGCTCCTTATTTGCGCGGCCGTTGCCATCATTCTTTCGACCGCGAACACGTTCCTCATGGTTCCCTCGACGAATATTACGCGGGATATCTATCAGAGATTCATCAATCCGAATGTCTCCGAGGTGAAGATCGTCATGTTCCAGCGTTTTTGGATCGTGGCGCTGGGGATTCTTGCTTTTGTTCTTGCGAATTTCTTCAAAAGCATCCTCGATATGGCATTTACTGCCTACGCAATGGTTGGAGCCGGAATCACCCCCGCACTTCTGGCGGCCTTTCTCTGGAAGCGTGTCACGGTGGC
>DATDRF010000213.1:0-35191 GCA_035291905.1 Bacteroidota bacterium | reverse complement strand
CTGCCAGCAGCTTGGCGTTGTACCAATCGGCCGATTCCTGGACATCGGTCTGTTCCCCCCATGTTTCGGGGGACGCCGACGGGAGGTCGCAGTACCAATCGTAGAAAGAAAGGGAGATTCCGCCCATCAGTTGCATCAGGCGCGAACCGCCGGCATAACTGATCATAGACATGGCGGGAATCGGTGAGAATCCCGCGATCCGATCCGGGCCGTGCTCTTTGATCGTGTGGATATTCGCGGCCGCCATGAGCTCAAGAACCTCTTCCCACTGAACGCGGCGCAATCCGCCCTTGCCTCTCGCCTTTTGCCATCGGGCACGTGCCTGCGGATTCGTGACAAGCGATTTCCATGCATCGACGGGGTCTTCATGTTGAGTTCGCGCTTTTCGCCAGAGATCGATCAAGGCGCCGCGCATATAAGGATACTTCACGCGCAGAGGACTGTAGAGGTACCATGAGAAGGAGATGCCCCGCTGACATCCTCTCGGCTCATAGGGAGGCAATCCGTGCTCAAGGGAGGGATAGTCGAGCCCCTGCATTTCCCATGTCACGATCCCGTCCTTCACATGGATCATCCACGTGCAGCTGCCGGTGCAATTGACCCCATGGGTGCTTCGGACGACCTTGTCGTGCTGCCAGCGATTCCGATAAAATTCTTCCCAGCTCCTCGACTTCGGCTTGAATTCGTCCTTGATCCATCCGATTGGCTTTTGATCAGGCATGGTGCTTCTCCGGTTCTTGTCTGTGTACCAGTGTACGCCTTACCGATTTGAAGCGGCCCTTCCAGAGAATGTCAAAAAGGCCTAGTACAACGATGGCTCCTCCGAGACCGAGGAGGACAAAGTTGAGGCGTGATGTCGCGGTGTCTTCGGGATTTCTTTGAAGGGTCTGCTGAAAATAGGCGACCAGGGGAAGAATTTCGTCGCCGTCGATGGCGTTGTTGCGAAACACGGACTGCATGGTGGGTGTTGCGGGAGCGGAGAGCCAGGTCGAAAGAGCTTTCCTCCCTTCGTACCGCTCGAAGACGGTCGTGAGGTCTGGAGCGAGAGTGCCTCCTCCGAGGGCGCCGAGGCCGTGCACGGTATGGCAGGAGATGCATGAAGCCCCGCCGTTTTTCAACGGACGGCGGCCTGTGAAGAGCATTCGGCCGATCTCGACATCATTTGCCGTGAAGGGTCGGTCACTGACCTGCACCCCGACAAACTGGGATTTCTCGAGCTTCGATTCGTCCTCGATGAGCCGGAGGAGCGATTCTGCCCGCAGTCTGGTCATTCCCGGAAGAGTCGGCATGACCGCGTTGCGCGCCTGGGAAAGCAGCTCAAGAGCATACGGGTCACCGCTATCGATCATTGCCCGGGGATCAGTAACGAATCGGATCAGCCAGTCGCGATCCTTTCGTTGTCCCACGTTCTTGAGATCCGGTCCGGTCAATCGGCCTCCGCCGATCGTATGGCAGCTCATGCAGTTTTGCCTGAAGTCGGCAGCGGGATCCTGCGCCTGCATGTACGACGAGACCGAGCAAACAAGCAGCAGTTTCCCGATCACTCGCTTGAAAGTCTTTGAACCACTAGTCATGTGATCATCCCTGGCTTTTGGTGGGACATGGATACCAGCGATTTTTCAGTTCAGACTGCTGAACCCGGCTTTTTCCAAGGGAGAATCGGCGATTTCCTGCCAAAATAAGCAAATTCTATGCCAAATTTCAGATAGATTTATCTGTTTTCTCCCCGAAAAAAAGGGGACCGCGATTGAACCGGCCATCCGGTTCTCAGAAATAGAAAGAGTCACATCTCATTTTTCGGAATTTAGGAGTCATTTGCAGCATCCTCTTCATCAGGTGCTCGCTCAGTGTATGTGCTCGCCACCGCCGTGCTCACCAAGCAGCTTCGCCGATTCGAACACGCGCTCGGCGTAGTGAATGAAACGAACGTACGCCTTGACAAACTCACGTCCCGCTTCGACATCGCCATTCATCGCCTTCTTCATTTCCAAGGCGTGCACGAACTGTCTATGGATACCCTGCTCGACAGCAGATGTTGCGTGATGAACAAGTTCTTCGACGGATCCCTTTTCCAGCGCCTGATCAGCGGCTTCGATGCCGGGATGAACTTCAGTGTCATCGGCCTTGAGGCCCATGAATCCCACCCCTTCTCCGGCTCTATGAACACGAACGACCGTTTCAAAGAAGTACTTGTCTGCCAGCGCTTTCGCTTCTCCTCCCAGTTTCCGTACAGCCAACGCCTTCTGAAATGCCTCTTTGATCTCGGATTCATCAGCCTTCTGTACCCAAATGAGCACAAGGTTGACATCACCTTTCTCCAGGGCTTTTCTGGCCGCAGTGACCACCGGGCCGTTCATCGTGTCGCAATGTCCGAACATCATATTGTTCGGAACCAGCATGAGGAGAAGAAATGCCGTAACCGTAAGATGTTGTTTCACGGTGCTCCTCTTTCAGTTTCCTGAACCCTGGGACGAGATCAACTCCTGTTCGAGCGTAATCGCCTTCGGGAAAAGAATATTGTTTTCAAGATGGACATGCCGATGGAGATCCTCTTCAAATTGCCGGAGCTCCTGGAAAGTGACGCGATAGGTGGTGCATGCATCGTCGGGCGGAACGTAATTGTTCGAGAGAGTCCTGATCTCTGCGAGCTCATCTCCGGCTGCGGCATGCTCTTGCTCCATCATCGCGATGGGATTGCGTGCACCGCCGAACGGAGGAAGCCGAAACTCTCCGCTGCCCCGCCGCGCATTCACGAGCTGCTTGATGTATGGGAAAAGGACATACTCCTCCTTCATCATGTGCTGCTTCATGTCGCCGGCGACTATTTCGAAATGGCGTGCGATGGCGATGACTTCCGGATGCCGGCCGCCGTGCACCGATGCCACCTTCTGCGTATGGGCCCAAAGAACCGGGATCGCCTCGCGCACGTAGCGGTGATGCACATTCACGATGTAATCGATCAGTTCATCCAGCGGCCACACAGAAAAATGAGGCGTGCTTCCGTTTGTTTTGCTCTTCAGCTCTGCCAGCTCGGCATGCACCAACGCCGGATCGACCTTCTTGTTCGCACAAGCCTGATCGACAGTTATTCCGCCCCCGCAACAGAAATCGAGAGAATATTTCTCAAAGACGGCCGCGGCGCGGAAATCCTCGGTAACAATGGATTTCAGGGTTGTGTTTGGGTAGCTTTCCATGATACGTCTCTCCTTGGTTTGTTAATCATCTTAGTTTGTGTCAGATATGTTTATCTGTTTTAATTTCATAGGATTCCTTTTCCGGCCTAAGCACCGCCCTACGGTCGCTGCGCCAGGACGACAAGATCTTTCGAAGAGCCTTCGATGTAGTCGTTCATCGAAATTCCCCCGAATATCCGAATACCGATAAAGCCGGCCGCCTCGAGTGCCTTCACCAGGTCTCGCCGAAGCAACGGAAGGAGCCGGACCGTGCGATGGTTCTGGAGAATCCCGTCGGCAGTCTTCTCAATCGTCAGAATATTGAACACAACCCCTTTTTCGTCATAATCATAGTATCGCACGAACGTCTTTCCGCCCGCCTCTTTCACGCTCTGCACTTTCTCCCGGTCGCCAAGGATGCGATCGTAATTCAGGTTCTGAAGAAAAACGATCCCGCCCGGACGAAGCACCTTCCCGAACGACAGCAGGGATTCCTGCAGCTCGTCGGGAGAAGATGAATGCGCAAGAGTATTCCCAAGGCTGAATACGGCATCGAACGAGCCGTCCAGGCTCTTGGGAAAGGAATCGAATCTCATTACGAATGGCGTGACCGAAAGCCCCAGCTTCCGCGCATGACGACGGAGCAGCGTGATCATCCCGGGAGAGAGATCGACTGCCGTCACCTTCACCTCCAACTGCGTCAGCAGAAATGAATGGAAACCGGTGCCGCAGCCTGCGTCGAGAGCAGACTGAATATGGTATTTCTCCACGATCATGTGCAAGAACGGACGTTCCCGGATGAACCGATCCTGGAACCCCGTCATGAGATCGTAATCCGCAGACAGGGCTTCGTAGAAATCCCTCACGTCGTCGGTGTGGATGTCGGGACTAGTCGTGAGGGCCATAGGCCGGAACCTCTCCTCGGAAGTGTTGATAGACGGGCGCATGAAGCTCTTTGAATCTCCTTGAGTATTCTTCCTGAGAAATTCTGTTCTGCCAGTTTCCGGTGATCATGGCAAGGCCCGTGATCGCGACAAACACACCGGTGATTAGAACGCCGAAGACCCACGACGGCACTCCGGTCTTCATGCTTTTCGTTTTCATCACAAGCGTATCCTTCACGGGGCACACCTCAACGCATTTGAAGCAGCTCATACATTCGTCGCTCCACACGCGGCCCGCTGTATGCACCTTGATGTTCGCCGGGCACACCTTCGTGCACAGGTTGCAGTCAATGCACGTCGCTTTCGACCGTGTAATCTTGAAAGGACTCAGCCATCCCGCAATACCGAGCAGCGCCCCGTATGGACAGAGATACCGACACCAAAAGTTCTTGATAACCACGGAGAGAAGCGCAAGAATGATGATCGTCCAGAGGGCAAACGAAGAGATCTGGGCGAAGAAGAGGTACATCTTGATGTCTGCGACCTTGTTGTAGGGACTATTGATAAAATGTTCCAAAGCCGGCACGTCCATCTGCCAGATCGATGCAGCAAAGAAAAGAAGCAGGAGATATTTCAGGGACCGCAGAGGGTAGTCGAGCCACCGCGGAACATTGAACGTCCGTCCAAAAAGTTTCTGTCCCAGCATCCACAGCGACTCGCTCAGAGTGCCGATCGGGCAAAGCCAGGAGCAGAATGCCTTCTTCACGATGATGCTGACGGCAAGAATTCCGAGGAGAATGAAGACGGAGGCCGGATGGATCTCATTGAGGACTCCTCCTTCAACCCAGTGCTTGAGGCTCATGAGGGCCGAGATCGGCAGGAAGCCTTCGACTCCCGGGGGTCTCTCGACAAAAGAGCTCGCTCCTCCGGAAGTTCCCCATTTCACGAACAAATGGAACTCGATTCCGATCCAGACACACAGAAGCACAAATGCAAATTGAACGGTCGAGCGAAGAACCTGGCTGTCATTCTTAAGCCGCAGCCATGCTCGTTTGAACAACGGTGTCCCGTTTGGAACGGAGAGACGCGGTTTCCGAAGTTCGGGCGCGATCTTCTTCGGAGCGGGCCTCGATTCTCTGCTTCCGGGATCCGCTCCAGTCGATATACAGCGGGCGAAAACGGGAGCAAGCGTTTCCTGGTCAGACATAAATTCAGACAAATTTATCTTATTTAAGTCCAAAAAAAACCTATCCTTTGATCAATTCGTATTCCGGCTTTTTCATCTCACGCGCGATTTGCGCGATGTTCTTGTTGACGAGCATCGTGTAGATTGTTTCCCGGATACCGCCCCACTTTTCATGAACAGCGCATGGATTCTTTCCCGAGCACTCGGGGAATCCCAACACACAGCTGTTTGTAAATGCCACTCCGTCGACCGCTTCAATGATGTGAAAGAGCGTGATCTCCTTGGCGGGCATCCCCAACCCAAATCCGCCGGTCGGCCCCTTCTGCGACACAAGCAGGCCTTTGTACGTCAGGTCCTGAAGAATCTTCCCGAGAAAGTGATACGGGATCCGGAGTTTCTTCGTCAGTTCCCTGATCGAGGTCATCTCTCCGTCCCTTTTGAGGGCAAGATACGTAACTGCCTGGAGAGCATATTCACATTGTTTGCTGAAGAGAACGCTCATATATCAGACTAATTACTCTTAATTTATCCTTTTCCCGGTTTCGTGTCAAGTGTTTTCTTTTAGCCGATATAATCCCGCTTCGGCTGCTGGCCGGCAAGCCAGGCGCGGTAAGACAGAATAATCGCCCCTAAGAGAACCAGCGGGGCAACCACCAGGCAGTATGCCCCCAGGTCGGGCGCGCTCGAGACATCGACCTTTCCGACAGTAATAGTGCCGAACAGCGGCGGAGTAAACGGCTCAATCTTCACGGGGGCTGAACTCTCAATGTTATGACCGTACGTGAAGAGTCTGCTTTGAAAGGTCCACAGCGCATAGAGTCCCGCATACGACAGAAGAAAGAAGAGATCTACGAGTTTTGACATTTTCCCCAGGACAATCGCCCGCAAGGAAAGAAGAATGACGACTCCAAGGACAAAAGGAAACCAGAGGAACTCAACGAATTTCTCACTCTCCACCGGCCTGATCCCCAGGTAGTAATTCAGGGCGTTAATCTCAAGCAGGTCCGATTCCTTACCGCCCGCGACCTTGTGCGAATAAATGTTCAGTTGCAGGCCTTCGGGATACCGGCTTGAATTGAAATTTACCTCCCACAGCGGAGTGACCAGTGCAGGCAGGACAAGAAGCGCGGCAAGCAGAATGACGGCACGGCTGCGAAGATCCAGAGGAATTTCAAAAAACTTTGTAGTCTTTTCGAGGGCGCGTTTCATGGTTTTCTCCTTGTTCAGGACCCCTTCCCTGCCCGCCCACTCTTTCCATCCTGCTCGGCAAGGACGGGACAAACGGACTTGTGCAGACAACCGCTGCAGAACAGCTCCAGCTTGGGCAATAACGAATTGCAGCGGGGACAACGCTCGTAGAACGGATTCGTGACCGGATAGTTGCACCGCCTGCAACTCCTCGCTTCGGATTGCAGCTGCTCGGTGAGATTTCTTTTTGTGACGATTTCGCTCATGATCAGATCACATCAGAATTTGCGACACTGCGCCGCCGACAAAGAACGCGACAATCCACGTCCCGACCCAGATGACGAATCCCTCCTTCAGGCCGCGTTCCTTCATCATCACCATCAAAGAGGCGATACAGGGGACAAACAGGGTAATTGTAATGAGCGCAACAAGAATCTGAAACGGTTCGAGGCTCATCTGATAGAGTCCCGCGGCGCCAAAATCCCGGCGGACGACTCCCATGATAAACGCCGTGGCGGCTTCGGGAGGAAGCTGGAGCCATTGAGTCGTAAGAGGGACAAGGGCGTTCTGGAGGAACCGGAGCGCACCCGTCACATCGGCAACTCCGACGGCCAGGGCACCGATGAAGAACCACACTGTCGCCTCTTTCATGAACTGAAACGCCCGGATGTAAGTCTTCCTGAGCACGTTTCCCATTTTCGGTAGACGGAGCGGCGGAAGATCGAGGAGCAGTGGCTCGGGAGATCCCTTCAACATCCGGTTCAGCACTGTGCCAATGGTGATCAGCACGGCGACGATGACGACCGTGTAGACAAGCATGACGGTGAATCCCGCTCCCGCGAGCAGCGCCGCAATGACCGCAAGTTGGGCCGAACAGGGAATGGCAAACTGGAGAATCGCCGTGGCAATGGTCTTTTCCCTTTCGGTGCCAAGGAGCCGCGTTGTGATGGTGGCCGAGGTGACGCATCCGAATCCAAGGATCAAGGGAATGACCGCACGACCGTTCAATCCGAGATAGCCGAGAGTCCGATCGACCATGGTCGCAAGCCGGGGCAAGTAGCCGCTGTCTTCCAGGATCGACAGGGCAATGTAGAACGCTGCCACAAGCGGAAGGAGAAGAAAGAAAAGGTACGTCGTCGTCATCGTGATAACCCCGAACTCCCCGATCAGGAGCGAGCCCAGCCACGATGGGCCCGGAACAACCAAGCCGACCAGTTCGCGGATCCACGGCTCCCAGACGTTCTTTCCGATCTCTCCTTCAGTGAATCCAACGACGTCCTGTGCCACGAACTTTCCAACGAAGAGATAGGCCAGATACAGAACTGCGAGGAGCAACGGCACACCCGTAATCGGATTGACCGACCACCGGCCGAGAAGCTCGGAGAATCGGTTGTGAGGATGCACATCGCGCAGAACCTGATTCACAATATAGTTCACCCGGTTGCGCCGGTCGACATACGACTCTTCCCGTTTCGTCCCGGGAGGGACGCCGTGGCGCTCTGCCACGATTTCATCACCTTCAAAAACCAGGAGCGCTTCGCCCTGCGACCCGACCATGCTCAGCATGGAATGCAGGCGTGAATGGAGCTCCCGCCTTTGCGTTCCCTCCCGTGCCGCTCCTATTGCTGCGTCAATCGCCCGGGGATCGATGCCTTTGACCGCGGTAATCGGGAAGACTTCCACGCCGAGGAAATGTCTCAACCGTTCGAGGTCGATATCAATCCTGTGCTTCTCCACTTCGTCCATGAAATTCACGAGGACCGTCACCTTCTTCCCCATATCGATCAATTGCTGAGTAAGGAAGAGATCCCGTTCGAGATGCGTACCGTCGACCACGTTCAGTACGATGTCTGCGGTAAGGATGATGTCGCGGGCAACACGTTCTTCGTCATTGAAGGAAGACACACCGTAGATCCCGGGAGTGTCGTACAGCTCGAAGCCTTTGTACTTGCCGCATTCGACTTCGACCGTGGTCCCGGGAAAATTGGAGACGTCGACGTACAGACCGGAGAGCGCATTGAAGACGAGAGATTTACCGACATTGGGATTACCGACGAGAACGATCTTCGAGGTATTGAGATCCGGCTGGAGGAATCCGAGCTCGATGTGACGATGCTTTTCCCGGTGAGGGACACGCTCGTGGAGGTCTTCCGGCGTCATGCGGCCCGCCCCTTCTCTGTGACAATCACCAGAATCTCCCCGGCAAGCTTGTGTCCGACCGCGATCTCCTGACGGTTCTTTTTGAGAACCACTGTCCCCCCCGGAAGCCGCTCATGACACACCGCGGAGTCACCTTCGGAAATCCCGAGGCGTATGAAATACGCGCGAATCTTCCCGCGAGGGAGGGAATGGATCCGGAGCGATTGTCCCATCCTTGCTTCGATCAAAGGAATGACGTTCTTGTCTGTCATCAGCTCTCCCGCGGCGTGATTCATTCAACGGCAACAAAGATCAATATACTGAATTTCAGTTATATTTGTCTGATATATCAAAAAATCTCTTCTGCGAGACACAGTGCCAAACTGGACAAAACAAGGAGATTTGGCGGACAAGATTAATGGTCGTGCTGAATTCCTTCGAGCAGAGCACTCGACTCCTGTGCAGTCATGAGTTCCTTCAACGCGGGATACAGAATCATGTTCTCTCGCCTGATATGGCCTCTCATTTGCTCCACAATCGTCCTGGCGATCGCCACCACCGTCTGGATGGATGTCCCGTGAAGCCTGCCTTCCTCCACTTCCTTCACCGTGCTGAGCAAATCCGAAAACGAATCCCACATGTCCTGATGGTCTCCCTTCACCTGATCGGCGAGGTTCCTCATATGGTGCTCAATCAACGGAAAGAGGTACTGCTCCTCAAGCTTCGTGTGGCGACGGACCTCTGTATTCATCCAACGGATCGTTTCGGCGATCTGTTCAAATGCTTCTGCCGAGAAACCGTTGGCCTTGATGGAGTCAGCTGCGTTTTCGAGAACCTGGAGATGATTCATGGCCTCCTCATGCTCCTTCTTCAGGAGCTCAAGAGGATCCGGCCGAACATGCGAGAGAGGAGGTTTCACGATGCACCGTCCATTGCTGAAAGAATGTCCATTCCCTTCTTGAGAAGTTTTCCCGAATCTTCGCCATAGCGTTGCCCCACGCGTGCTATCGTTTGATCTGCATCGATGATCTTCTTCCGATCCGCGAGAAATGTCAATGCCCCCAATGCGGCTCCTTTGGGACCGAAGGATGATCGGAACGGAATTCGCTGCACACGAGGATCCGCGAGATCGACCTTGATGCTATCGTCGACATATACAACGGACTGCGGACCCAGTCTCGCCAGCCATCCCTGACCCCTGATCTCCTTCAAGCCTTCTTCGGAGGTCACGATAACCATGTCGGGCTGTTCGATTCCCGTGAACCCTACCGGAGACGGGCTGAACCAGATTTCCGAAAGCGAGAATCCCGACCCTTGTGTAACGGGATTATCATTCTTCTGCGTAACGTACAATCCTGCATCGAGAGCCATTTGGCACATGAGCGCGGCGGATGATTGAACACGCTCGCCTGCGCTTCCCGCGAGGACCATGCTCAGCGGTCTTCGCATCAACACCTGGCGGGCCGTCTTCGGCTCAGGTTCCTTCTTCTTTCCTTTGGCAGCTGCGTCCCCTGAGATCCCTCTGTATTTCTCCGCGAACGGCTGACGGCCGTCGTTCCTCGAGATGAGGCCAAGCTGCCAGCGGTTTTTCTCGGCTATCTCGGCAAGCTTCCTTCCCGTGAGTTCATTTTCGGGAACGGCGAACTCTGTGCACAGCTCGAGCACCTCCAGCACCGCGAACCCGGGGAAATCAATAGCCTCTTTCAGGAGGTTCGGAAACTCCTGGTCCGTCGCAAGCGTCCTCCCAACCCACGACGCATTGCTGTGCCTGAGAATCTCACAGAGATCAACGGGCGGGACGATGTTTCCATGAGGGGTTGTCGCGGTGATAAAGCATTCCGGGGTCAGTCCCGAACCCTGCCCGCCGGTCATTCCGTAGACAAAATTGTTGCAGATGATGACGGTGACATCGACATTCAGCATCGCCGCATGGACCAGATGCTGCAGTCCGATCATGGCGCCGCCGTCGCCGATCAGCACGATCGTTTTGAGCTTCCCGTTTTCCAGCACCGAATCGGCCAGGGCGATCCCTGTGGCAAATGCCGTCGAACGACCGTGAGTCGTGTGAACCGTGTGGATCTCTTTGAACAGATTGTCGGCCAGGCCGATGCACCCGATGTCCGTCACCAGGGCGACGTCGGAGACCTCGGGTTGGAGCGCCACAAGCGATTCGTTCAGCCTCCGCATGACATTGCTATGGCCGCATCCCTTGCAGAACGGAAACTTGGCCTGTTCATTCAGATACGATTGCGTGCGGACCGCCGGCATCGGCTCTATGGGAACCTGTGTATTCATCAGTGAAGGAGAGCGGCCGAGATTTCCATCGGTGTGATCATTGACCCTATCTTGTTGACGCCTACCACAGTCCTACCTGAGCAATATCGTTCGATAACGGACCGGTAGAGCCCTTTTATGTTCTCTTCTGCAACCACAACACGATCGACCCCCTGTAATGCCCGTTCGATCTTCTTCCGGGGAACGGGGAAGAGCGATTGAATTCCAAGAAATGATACTTTTTCCCCTCTCTTCCGAACGGACTGGACAGCATCCTTTGCGGCCCTGCTTGTGACTCCGTAACTCATCACGAGCGTCGCGGCTCCTTCCTCCAGGTCGGCATCCACGACCGCGAGATCCTGTTCACGCCATCGAAGCTTCTCTTCCAGATGAAGGAGAACCTCCAGAGTCTCGGGAGAATTCTTCTGGAGTTTTCCCCGCTTGTCGTGCGCCGAACCGGTCGCCGTCACCTTCACGGCTCCTCCGACGGGAGAAAAAGCGGGGATTTCCTGCGGTGCACGAAAGAAGTATGTTCCGTCTGAAACGGCGCCATTCTCTGCTCTCGTGCACATTCGATCCTGCGACGTGATTTTCGGAAGGGCATCCTCGTCAATACGTTCTGCCGTCATTCCCACCTCCTTGTCGGTGAGGAGAATGACCGGTGTTCGATAGAGCTCGGCCCAGGTAAACGCCAGAACAGTCAGCTCAAAACATTCCTGGGCGTTGGTGGGACAGAGCATGGGAATGGTGTACCCTCCGGACGTCGCAAACTCGGCCAACAGGACATCACCTTGCGCCCCTTGCGTGGCTCCCCCGGTGCTCGGCCCGAGCCGCTGAACGAGAGCAACAACAAGAGGAGTTTCGGTCATCAGTGCATATTGCACCGATTCGATCATAAGCGCCCAACCCGGTCCCGATGTGGCGGTCATCGCCTTCACACCCTTCATCGAGGCCCCGATGCAATAGGCAATTGCGGAGATTTCGTCAGGAGCACCCAATGCCACTCCCCCTTTTGAAGGGAGCGAATCGATCATCGTCTTGAAGATCCCCGATGCCGGAGTAATCGGATAGCCGGCAAAAAACCTGCAGCCTGCCTGTATGGCTCCCTCGGCCATCATTTGGTTTCCGGTACGAAGAAGAAAGGTGGACATGAGAAAATTTCCGAGTTACGAGTTTGATGTTGCAACAAGAGCGCGGTTGAAGGTTACCTTCAACCGTGGTTGGTCGGGAGCTGAGCTCCCGACCAGAATCTCAGAAGAAGGTAACCTTCTTCTGCGGTGGCTACACGCCCGCTGGATCAAAGCTGGAGATAATTCCGTCGAGGATGTGTCCTCTCGCCTCCATTTGACTGAGCTTCTCCCGGATATCCTCGACGAACCTTCTGTGACGCTTCATCGAATCGCTCAGGAAGGATTGAATGTCGGGATAATCGCAGACCGCGATCAGCTGCTCATAGAACCCGGACAACTCGGTCTCGCGCTCTATGGCCTTCTTCAACATTGCGCAGGTGTTCTTGCATGCATGGGCGCAATTGATGTCGTTCGTGTTCATCGAATCACCCTTTCTCATAGACCCATTGTTTCCTAAGCGCCCACTGCGGTTGTTGCAGAGGCGAGTGACTGGCCGATTTCCAACGCCTGCTCGTTCAGCGGAAGGAGATGGTGGTGCCGTTCGGGAAGCACTTTCTTAAGGGCAGCCATCACATTTTCCACTCTGACCACGGGCCTTCGTCCGAGAAACGCGCCAAGCAGGACCATATTCCCAACCTGTTTCTTCTTCAGCTTCATCGCTTCTTCCATCCCGGAAACAGCGAGCATCTCAACATCCTTCCGCGTGGGGATGCTGATCACGGTCGATGTTTCATACATGAGGAAGCCGCCGGGTTTAACCTTATTCTCGAATTTCTCCAAAGAAGGCTGATTCAGAATGATTGCAGAATCAAACGTCGATATGATGGGAGAGCTGATCCGCTGAGGGGAGACGATGACGATGCAGTTCGCCGTTCCTCCGCGCATTTCCGGGCCATACGAGGGCATCCAGCTCACTTCTTTACCTTCGATCATTGCGGCATAGCCGATGATTTGACCCATCGACAAGACACCCTGTCCTCCAAAACCGGCTATGATGATTTCGTGTGCTTTGTCCATTCAATCCTCCTGTTCACTCGACACACAGTTCAACCACAATTGCTTTTTTGACTTATCGAACTCTGCAGCTGCAGAACGTATCTCCCCGCTTTCTTCGCATCCCGCTGCACGAGAATCCGGTCTCCCTTCTTCAGATCCTCCCAGCGGACAAAGTAATGGTCGTGGGGAGCTTCGGGTCCGCGACATTCACAATGGTAGGATTCGAGCTTCACCTTCCGGACAGACTTCCCGGACTGGAGCTCAAACACCCTTCCGACCAAGGGAAAGAATGACAGACGGTCCTTCAGCACAAAGAAGTACCCCTTCTTTTCCTCGTCCGGCGAGATTGTTCTGCTGTAGAGATCCGGCTTCATTCAGGAATGCTCTTTCGGTACCTTCAGATCGCCGAGCGGATAGTACGCAATCATGTTTTTCTCCATCCAGTCGTTCGCCTCGGTTGGGGTCATTTTCCAGCCCGAGGGACAATTCGATACGACCTCGATGAAACAGGTCCCTTTTTTGAGTTTCTGATATTCGAGCGCGTTCCGTATCGCCTTTTTTGTTTTCCTCACCGTCGTCGCAGTATGCACTGCCTGGCGGGTCACGTAGTAGGCTCCCGGCAACTGAGCGACCAGGTCCGTAATCCTCAAGGGGAATCCCATCGCCGACTGTTCACGGCCATACGGAGTTGTGGAGGTGACCATGCCAAGCAGGCTCGTGGGAGCCATCTGCCCGCCGGTCATTCCATAGATTCCGTTGTTGATGAACACCACCAGGATGTTTTCTCCGCGGTTGACGGTGTGAATCGTCTCGCCCGTACCGATTGCGGCAAGATCGCCGTCACCCTGATAGGCGAAGACGTACTTATCGGGGAGCACGCGCCTGATGCCTGTGGCAACGGCCGATGCGCGCCCGTGGGCGGCCTCCTGCATATCGACATTCATGTAATTGTAGGCAAAGACCGAACATCCCACGGGAGCTACGCCGACGGTCTGGCCCTGGATCCCCATCTCATCCACCACCTCCATGAGGATCTTGTGGACGACTCCGTGGCTGCACCCGGGGCAGTAGTGAAACGGAGTGTCCGTCAATGTCGACGGCTTTCTGTAAACAAGTTCCATATCACTCATGAGCGGATTCGTTTCCATTATTCGTTTCCTTTACACTTGAACGACGCGATGTTGTTCTGCGATCAATTCGATCTCGTGAACCACTTCATCGGGGCTTGGAATCATACCGCCCATTCTTCCTTTGAACGAGACGGGCCTGCGGCCGTTGACCGCGAGGCGCACGTCCTCTACCATCTGTCCGGCATTCATCTCGACAACGAGAACCGATGCAACGTTCTCAACAAGGTTCGAAATGACCTTGCTCGGGAACGGGTAGAGGGTGATGGGCCTCAACAGTCCAACCTTGATTCCCCGCTCACGAGCCATCTCAAGAGCTTTTTGAGAAATCCTCGCAGCCAGCCCGAACGCGACAAGCAGGATCTCCGCGTCTTCGACATGGAACGCTTCAAACCGTACCTCTTTCTGCGCTCTTTTATACTTCTCCTGAAGCTGGAGATTGACCTGTTCCATTTTCTCAGGCTGAATGAAGAGCGATGTGATGATGTTGCGGTCGTGCCCTTCCAGTTTCCCCGTCGTTGCCCAGGGTTTGGGAGTAAACGGCAGGGAACCGGCCTTTGGCAAGGCGACCTTTTCCATCATCTGCCCCAACGCTCCGTCGGCCAGGATCATAACAGGGGTGCGATATTCGTCGGCAAGTCGAAACCCGTCAAAAACGAAGTCAGCCATCTCCTGGACGGACGAGGGTGCGAGGACGAGGAGATGGTAATCTCCATGGCCACCCCCCTTTGTTGCCTGAAAGTAATCGCTTTGCGAGGGCTGGATTGTTCCCAATCCCGGACCTCCCCTGTTGACGTTCACCACGAGGGCCGGCAGCTGGGCAGAGGCCATGTAGGAGAGGCCTTCCTGCATCAGGCTTATGCCCGGGCTCGACGAAGACGTCATCACGCGGGCACCGGCGCCGGCAGCGCCAAACACCATGTTGATCGCAGCCAGCTCGCTTTCCGCCTGAAGCACAACAAAGTTGCGTTTGGGGGCTTCAACCGTAAGGTATTCGAGAACTTCGGACTGGGGAGTGATCGGATAACCGAAGTAGGCCTGGAGCCCGGCCCGGATTGCGGCTTCCGCCATCGCCTCATTCCCTTTCATCAATCTGGGTTCATCATCATGAACGATCATGTGAGTTTCCTTTCTACTTCGCAGCCGCTGCGACCGGAGCCGCCTTGGCAGGGGATTTCTTCTGGCGATAAACAGTGATGGCACCTTCGGGGCAGACAAGCGCACAATTAACGCAGCCCGTACAGTTGTCCTTCGCCAGAAGGGCATACCGGTACCCGATAGTATTGATGCGGTCTGACAGCTGAATGCTCTCCTGGGGGCATGCGCCGATGCAAAGCTCACACCCCTTGCAGATCTCCGTCTCGACGGTAATTGTTCCGCGTATCATGATCAGTCCTTACTCTTGAGTTAGTTCACGTGATGGATTTCCAAATCCGACTTCTTCTGTCTCCACTTGATGGGAGCTTCCTTTCCCTGCTGGGAGTCGACCACCGCCATCGCGGTAATGTTCACGATGTCGCTTTCGTCGTTCCCGGGAGTCAGCAGATAGACGGGCTTGCGGATGCCAAGAAGGATCGGGCCGATCGCCGTTGCTCCTCCGAGCTTTGTCAAAAGCTTGTAGGCAATATTTGCCGATGTAAGCCCGGGACAGATAAGGACGTTCGCAGGCCTCTTGAGCGAGCTGAACGAATACAGTTCGGACAGGATATCCGCCGACACTGCCGCATCAGCCATCACCTCTCCGTCGATCATAAGATCCGGATCCTGCTTCTTGACGAGGTCCGTCGCCCGCCGCATCTTCTCGGTGAACGGATGCTGCGTGCTTCCAAAGTTGCTGAACGACAGCATCGCCACGCTCGGCTCGATTCCGAGCTGACGCACCTTCTCCGCGGTCAGCAGCGCGATTTCCGCGAGCTCTTCTGCAGTCGGGTCGATGTTAACCGTCGCATCCGCTATGAAGATTGTCTGGTTCTTGAAGACCAGCATATAGAGACCGGCAATGGTACTTACGCCGTCGCGCTTGCCGATGATCCGCAATGCGGGCCTGACGGTTTCGGGATAGTGAGTTGTCAAGCCGGAGATCAACCCGTCGGCATCATTCTGCCGCACCATCATCATGCCGAAGACATTGTGTGTCTTCATCTGTCGTTCTGCGTCAAACTTCGTCACGCCTTTCCGCTGACGAAGATTGTAGAACTCCGTGACGTAGGCGTCATGTTGAACGGATTTGGAAGGATTGATGATTTCCACTCCTTCCATGTCGAGGCCCAGGTCCTTGATGCGTTGAGTGATGAGGGTCCTGCTTCCAAGCAAGATGGGCTTGGCAATATTCTCTTCGATCAGAATGCTTGCCGCACGGAGGATCTTCTCTTCTTCTCCTTCCGAAAAGACGATTCGTTTCGGACTGTTCTGTGCACGATGGATGAAGAACCGCATCACTTCGCGTGATTTTCCAAGTCGCGCTTCGAGCATGTCGCGGTATGCCTCGAAATCCTTGATCGGATTCCGGGCAACACCGGTCTCGATCGCCGCCTTCGCGATTGCCGTAGCTTCCCACCAGAGGACGCGCGGGTCGAACGGCTTTGGAATGATGTAATCCTTGCCGAATTCGATACGTTTTACGCCGTATGCGCGTATCACCGAATCCGGTACGTCCTCTTTTGTCAGGTTCGCCAGTGCGTTCGTTGCGGCAACCTTCATTTCATCATTGATGGCAGAGGCCCGGACATCCAGCGCGCCGCGGAAGATGAACGGGAAGCCGAGGACGTTGTTGACCTGGTTCGGATAGTCCGAACGCCCTGTTGCCATGATGATGTCGCTTCGGACACTGGTTGCATCCTCGTAGGTGATCTCGGGGTCCGGATTGGCCATTGCGAAAACGATCGGCTTGTCGGCCATCGAACGGACCATTTCCTTCGTGACGATTCCTTTCGCTGACACTCCGCAGAAGATATCGGCACCCTTCATCGCATCAGCGAGGGTCCCTTCCTTTGTTTTCGTGGCAAAATACTCTTTGTAAGGATTCATCCCCTCTTTGCGGCCTTTGTAGACGATCCCTTTGGTATCGACGAGGATCATGTTCTCCCTCTTCACGCCCAGCCGCTCGTAATGCTTCGCGCATGCAATACCTGCCGCCCCCGCTCCGCTGAAAACGACCTTGACCTCTCCTATCTTCTTCCCTACAACCTGCAGAGCATTCAGGAGGGCGGCTCCGCTGATGATCGCCGTGCCGTGCTGGTCGTCGTGGAAGACGGGGATGTTCATGGTTCTCTTCAGCTGCTCTTCTATATAGAAGCACTCGGGGGCCTTGATGTCCTCGAGGTTGATCCCGCCGAACGTGGGTTCAAGGAGCTGAACGGCCCGGATAATTTCGTCCGGATCGAGTGAATTGAGCTCGATGTCAAAAACGTCGATATCGGCAAACCTCTTGAAGAGAACTCCCTTCCCTTCCATGACCGGCTTTCCGGCGAGAGCACCGATGTTGCCCAGGCCGAGGACGGCGGTTCCATTGGAAACGACGGCAACGAGGTTCCCCTTGGCTGTGTAGAGATAGGCATCGTCTGGCTTTGCCTGGATTTCGAGGCATGGCTCCGCTACGCCCGGTGTGTAGGCGAGCGAAAGATCGCGTTGAGTCTGGCAGGGTTTGCTCGGTGTGACTTCGATCTTTCCCCTTCGACCCAGCGCATGATAATCGAGAGCATCTTGTTTACGTATCATTGCTGTCTTCCTTTTTCATTTTCCCCCGTTTTGTCCTTGAGCAGCACGACGGGCATAATTCACGCAACACATTGCGTTTCATGGATTGTACCCCGAGGGCCTTTCCACACATCGGGCACACTGCAGGGAATCCGTTGGATGCTTCACGGAGACGTGTTGCAAGCCCGTTGAGCCGTGTCTCGCCGAGGATCTTATCCTTGCACTCATAGTGAGGATCACTTTCACACGGCTTCACCGGTTGGATACACCAGCTGCAAACGTAAGACTCTCCTTCGGCCAGGGAGTCGGCGCCGCCGGGCGTCTCAAGCACATTGAGCGTGCGGCGAACGGCACGACGGACGATTCCCTGCTGTTGTTTGCTTCTTTTCATTTTCTCTACCGTACCCGAAACTCGATCTCTTCTCTGACGGATGCGGCCTCAGCCTTTGCCATGTCCCTGGGGACGGCCCACACGTTGCCGAGTGAGGTCAACTGAAGCCCGAATTCACAAACTGCCTGGGCGGAATTGCCGACGCTCGGTTTCAACATCAGGTCGATCAGTGCAGACGGCATTCCCGGGATGACCTTTGAGAGGAACTTCGACAGGCGTCCCGGCAGATGTTTGATGGGAATGGCCGGATTTTGGTTCACCAGACGGACAAGATCGTCCATGCTCATGCGATCGGGGCCCGACAACTCGTACACCCCGCTCCTTCCCTTGTCAATGGCCATGAGAATGGCCGACGCGACGTCATTGACAAAGATCGGCGCAACGATCTGTTGACCGCTCCCCAGAACTTTTACTGCCTCACCGTCGACCGACTGCAGCGCTTGTGCTGTGGCTCCGGGGGAGTCCGGACTTCCGATGAGGTGTGTGCAGCGAAATACGACAGTCGGTATCCCTGTCGTTCGAAGGAGGGCTTCAGCCTGTCCTTTGGTTCTCAGATATTCATTCGGTGAATCTTCGCGTGCGTCCACCGAGCTGAGGAAGATGATGCGTTTGACGTTGGAGTCCCGCATCGCATTGATCAGCGCGGCGGTCGTAGCAACGTTGGCACCGTAGTAGCTGTTCGAGGTTTTCGGCCACCTTGTGCCTGCAAGGTGAATGGCAACGTCCGATTGACGAATCGCCTTCTGTACTTTTTCGGAATCAAGCGGGGACGCGACGACTTTCGTTGCCTGGAGCGGTCCCGGGATTCTCGTCACGGCATGCGTTTCAGCGCTCGTATCCCACAGGCGGGCGAGCAGTGCTTTCCCAACCTGTCCGTTTGCTCCGGTGACGATGATCCTTGTCGCCATGCGATTTGCCTAGTGTCCTGTTGAAGGCTTGAGTTGGACCTGTTTCCGTGATTTGACTTCCTCCACCGCCTCTGCTATCAGGGGAAGGAAACGATTGAACCATGCTGCATCCTCGGGAGGCATCCGGTTCCCCTCTTGACGCTCGCTTTCCTCTCCACGTGTGGCTCCAAGGAATTCTGTAAAGTATTCCATCAGCGAGGCGCTGCGCCCTGCATTGACGGCATCGATTGCCTGCGGAAGAAACCTGTTCAGCGGACAGTCCTTCCATTGGCCGCAGCCGCAAGGGCCGATTCCTGTGGGATAGATGCAGTCCGTGCACACTGCGGTGCGGACGGCCTCTTCATATTCATTCATGTGATTCATAAGACTCCTGCCTTCCTACGCCGAACGACGCATCCGTTTGTCGGCCTCCCGAACAGCCGCGGTCATCAGCGGCAATGAATCCTTCAGCCACTGTACCTCCCGGGGAGTGATGGGCGTGTCAGCGCTCCCATTCCGGTCAAAAAGGGCCTGGAAGAATTCGATGATTGAGGCAGAGCGACCGTTCCTCACCGCCTCGATGGCCCGAGGAAGCAGCGTGTTCAGCGGACAGTCTTCTGCGTGCCCCCTTCCGCATATTCCCGAACCCGTCGGTATGAGGCAGTCCGCACAAACCTGACTTCGAATGGCCTCTTCGTGTGACTGGAGTGAATTCATTGCTTTCCCTTTCCGTTCGTCAGACCAGAAGGCGGTAATTGTTGAGCGCTTTCATGTAATTCGCCCGCTCAAATGCTGACGGGTTTGACACCGATTTGTGACTCATGCTTCCCTTCATTTGCGAAACGGATGAATATTCCCGTTCCACCAACCATCGCTCCATTCCTTCCAGCACCTTCTTGAGGTGCTCGGGGCCGTGTTTCAAGAGCGCCGAACACATCATGGTCACGTCGGCTCCGGCCATGATGAGTTTGATTGCGTCTTCTGCCGTGTGGATTCCACTGGTCGCCGCAAGGCTTGCTTTGATTCTGCCGTACAATACCGCGATCCACCTCATCGGAAGCCGATTTGCGTGCGAATCGCTGAGCACCACTGCCGGCTTCACGGTGAGGTTCTCAAGGTCTATGTCGGGCTGATAGAAGCGATTGAAGAGCACGAGCCCGTCCGCTCCAGCGTTGACCAGCCGCTGCGCCATGTTCGCCATTGAGCTGAAATACGGGCTCAGCTTCATGGCGACAGGGATCTTGACCGACTCCTTGATGGACCTGAGGACATTCACATACCGGATTTCGACATCCTCTCCGGCAAGAGCGGCGTCCGTCGGGATATAATAGGCGTTCAGCTCGAGTGCATCCGCCCCTGCCTCTTCGATCATCTTCGCATAGTCAATCCACCCGCCTGTTGAAATCCCGTTCAGGCTTCCAATGACAGGAATATCAAGATGCTCCACCGCTTTTCTAATCAGCTCCACGTATTGATCGGGGGCGAGATTGTACTCACTCGCCTCTGGAAAATACGAGAGCGCCTCAGCATGACTTTCGGATCCGTACGTCGTGTAGTGATGCAGCTCGGCCTCTTCATGCTCGACCTGTTCTTCAAACAGGGAATACATAACCACGGCCGATGCACCGCAGTCCTCCAGCCGCTTCATCGTATCCAAACCGCGCGAGAAGGGACCGGCAGACGGTACCAGCGGGTTCTTCAACCGGAGACCGAGATACGTTGTTGTGAGATCCACTGACATTGCGCTGCTCCGTCGGTTTCGTTCATGAATTGGTTGCGGGTACGGCTTTGGCCTCACCGTTTTCATGCGCCAGCTGCTCGTAGGTCATCCATCGCACATCAACGTCCTCCTGGGCAAGCTTCATCAGCTCCTTTGCACGATCGGGATGGCTCTTTTCCAGCGATTTGAATCTTGTTTCGAGAGCCATGAACTCCTTGACCGGCATTTTCGGGGCTTTCGAGTCCAGCTTGAAGGGGTTCTTCCCTTCTTTCTCCAGCCGAGGATTGTAGCGGAAAAGCGGCCAGTATCCGGTTTCGACAGCCAGTTTCTGGTTTGTCATCCCGCGGCCCATGTCGATCCCGTGCGCGATGCAATGAGCATACGCAATGATGATCGACGGGCCATCATAGGCCTCCGCTTCAAGGAACGCCCGCACCGTCTGGGCATCGTTTGCACCCATGGCGACTCGCGCCACGTACACGTTGTGGTAAGCCATGGCAAGAAGGGCCAGGTCCTTCTTGGCGGTCGGTTTTCCTGCCGCCGCAAACTTGGCCACCGCCGAACGCGGCGTGGCCTTGGACATTTGCCCTCCCGTATTGGAATAGACCTCGGTATCGAGCACGAGGATATTGACATTCTTGCCAGAAGCGAGAACATGATCCAATCCGCCGTACCCGATATCGTACGCCCAACCGTCTCCGCCGATGATCCAGATGCTGCGCTTCACGAGATTATCTGCCACACCGAGGAGCATGCGCGTTTCCGGAGACTTGTCGCTCTTTAGAAGGTCCTTGACCTTCTCGACCCGTTCCCTCTGCTCATAGATGCCGGCTTCTGTGGACTGATCCGCTTCGAGAATTTCGTCCACCAGTTGAGCGCCCACCGTCTCGCTCTTCTTCTCAAGCAGCTCTCTTGCCATTTGGGTCTGCTTGTCCACGGACAACCTCATCCCGAAGCCGAATTCGGCATTGTCTTCAAACAACGAGTTGGACCATGCAGGACCCCGTCCTGCTCCGTCCGTTGTCCAGGGCGTGGTGGGGAGATTCGCGCCGTAGATCGAGGAGCATCCAGTTGCGTTGGCAACGATTGCCCGATCTCCAAAAATCTGGCTCACCAGTTTCACGTACGGCGTCTCTCCGCAACCCGAACATGCGCCCGAGTATTCAAAGAGAGGCCGGAGGAACTGTGAACCTTTAACCGTTTCGACGCTCAGTTTCCTGCGATCGACTTCAGGGAGTCCCATGAAGAACCTGAAGTTCTCGCGCTCCTGCTCTCTGATCGGAGGCTGGGGCTTCATATTGATCGCCTTGACCTTTGTTTCCGTCTTGCTCTTGGCCGGGCAGACTTCAACGCACAAAGTGCAGCCGGTGCAATCCTCCGGAGCGACCTGAATGGTGTACTTCATCGCATCGAATTCCTTCCCGCGGAATGCGACCGATTTGAACGTTGAGGGGGCACCCTGCAGTTTAGCCGGCTCGAAAACCTTTGCCCTGATTGCCGCATGCGGGCAAACAAGCACGCACTTGTTGCATTGGATGCAGATGTTCTCCTCCCACACGGGGATCTCCATGGCAATGTTTCTTTTCTCCCATTGGGCGCTTCCCGACGGGAACGTACCGTCCTTCGGCATCGCGCTCACAGGAAGATCGTCTCCCTTGCCGGCAATGATCGGAGCCAGAACCTGCTTCACGAAGAGATCAGCTTCATCTTCCACGGTCGGCGGGAGTTCTTTGGTGCTCGTCACTTTGCCCGGAATCTTCACTTCGAACAGGTTGGCAAGGGTCTTGTCGACGGCCTCGAAGTTTTTCAGCACCACGGATTCACCCTTCTTGCCGTATGTCTTCTTAATGGATGCCTTGATCGCCGCAATCGCATCGTCCTTGGGAAGGACTCCTGAGAGGGCGAAAAAGGACGTCTGCATAACGGTGTTGATTCTCCCTCCCATGCCTGTCTGACGTGCCACTTCATATCCGTCGATGACATAGAATTTCAGTCCCTTCTCGATCATCTGCTCCTGAATATGCCTTGGAAGCTGATCCCAAACGGCGTCAGGCCCGTAGATGCTGTTCAGGAGGAAGGTCCCGCCCTTCGTGATATTCTCGAGGAGATTGTACTTCTCGAGGAAGAACCACTGGTGGCAGGCCACGAAGCTGGGGTTGTTGATCAGATAGGTGGAATGGATTGGCCGCGGTCCGAACCGAAGGTGCGAGGCAGTTGTCGAGCCCGATTTCTTCGAATCGAGAACGAAATACCCCTGGGCGTACTGATCCGTTTCCTCGCCGATGATCTTGATCGAGTTCTTGTTGGCTCCGACCGTTCCATCGGCGCCGAGTCCATAGAATACCGCCCGGACGACATCCTTCGGATCTGTCTTGAATGCCTCATCAACCTGAAGGCTCGTCTTGGAGATGTCGTCATCAATGCCGACGGTGAAGTGGTTCTTCGGAAATTTCTTGTTCAGTTCATCGAATACAGCTTTGACCATTGCGGGGGTGAACTCCTTGGAGGACAATCCGTAACGGCCGCCAATGGTCTTGGGAAACGACCCGAACTTGCATTCTTTGTCCTGGCACTTCTCAACCAGAGCCGTGATAATATCATTGTAGAGCGGTTCTCCGGTCGCGCCCGGTTCTTTCGTCCTGTCAAGCACGGCAATGGATTTGACGGAATCGGGCAAGGCCTTCAGCAGGTGATCCGTCGAGAAGGGCCGGAACAGGCGAACCTTCACCAGTCCCACCTTCTCGCCCATCAGGTTCAGCGCTTCGACGGTCTCCTGGGCTGTCTCGGCGCCGGATCCCATCATGATAATGACTCGCGTCGCCTGCGGATCTCCGAAATAGTCGAAAAGCCCGTACTTTCGCCCGACGATCTTGCCGAATTTCTCCATCGACCTTTCAACAATGGAAGGACAGACAGCGTAGAATGGATTGATGGTCTCGCGCGCCTGGAAGAACACGTCGGGATTCTGGGCGGTACCCCGAACCACAGGGCGCTCGGGCGAAAGCGCCCGCAGCCTGTGTGCCTGTACAAAGTCGTCGTCGATCATCGCGCGCATGTCGTCATCGTTCAACCGCTCGATCTTCATCACCTCGTGGGAGGTCCTGAACCCGTCGAAGAAGTGGAGAAACGGAATGCGGGCTTCGAGCGTCGCCGCGTGGGCGATCAGCGCAAAATCCATAACTTCCTGGACGGAATTCGATGCGAGCATTGCCCAACCCGTGGAACGGGTCGCCATGACATCGCTGTGATCGCCGAAGATGGACAACGCATGAGTTGCGACGGTGCGGGCGGCTATGTGGAACACAGTGGACGTCAGCTCACCGGCAATCTTGAACATGTTTGGGATCATCAGCAGGAGGCCCTGCGATGAAGTGAATGTGGTTGACAGCGCACCGGTCTGCAGCGCTCCATGAATCGCCCCCGCAGCCCCGCCCTCGCTCTGCATTTCTGCAACGAGAGGGACAGTACCCCATAGGTTGGGCCTTCCATTCGACGACCATTCGTCCGCCCACTCGCCCATTGCCGATGAAGGGGTAATCGGGTAGATCGCGATGACTTCGCTGAGACGATGGGCCACATACGCGGCCGCTTCGTTCCCATCGATGGTCACCGTGACGCGATCGGTTTGTTTGCTCGATTGTTTCTCAGATTCTTTGGACATTTTTCTTTTCCAGTTTTGTAATGGTGCATTGAACGGCGAATCCGCCGATCACGATTCGAACCTCAGGCGGAGGTTCGTCAGGAGCAAAAAAAAATTGGCCCGGCTTCGAACGACCGGACTCATACATCAGGATGGAACTGCCTCGACGCCGGTCTTGACATTTTCAATCACCTGGAGAATCATGCCGTAGTACCGATCGAGCGCACACTCAACCGAGTTTCGGCGCAGGCAGAGCCCCTCGGGCGTCTGCTCCGCGCATTGAACACAAACATTCTTTCGCAGGGCGTCGACGTAGTCGTCATACCGGTCCGACTGAATACTGTTGACAGCCGCAACGATGTGTGGAAGAAATTCCTGGACGGCGCATGATTGGTCGAGCGGCAGCCTGCAGTTGCCCGATCCGTCGCCATCAATGCATTTTCGGCACACTCTTGCCTGAATCGCGCTCCAATATTGCTCCATGGCGCTTCCTCCTGATGTGCGAAGTGTTCGAATCATGCCCGTCTTCACTCAATATTCGTTCCAGTCTCCCGTTGCCACCGACACCTCTCCGAAAAGTGACGAAATCACACAGAAACGCATCATTTCATGCGTGCATCTATTGAATTCAAGAATCGAACTTCTTCTTTTTGCAAAATTCTCGGGTGCGGAAGACCCGGTTTTTGGATTACGCGGGGACCATTTGTCGAGGACAACACTCTATTTAAGAGGCCCCCCTAAGCCATGGCTTTAGTCGTATCCTTTCCCGATATTGAGAAGCAATAGTATTCGATACCTATTTTCTCTTTATTTTTGATATACATACGGCGATTCTCAATCCTGCAAATTGTGGCACATTGATTGCTTTGGACACGACAATGTCAATCCCCCTCTCAAGATACGGCCGGGTCTTTGATCTGCTCCCCGAGATGATCTTCATCCTCGACGGCGATCTTCAGATTCTCGATCATAACAAAGCGGCAGCAGAACTGACCGGCTACGACCCCGAGAAACTCGACGCACTGACGATCCGCGATCTCGTTCCGGCAGAGAAGCAGGAGGCCCTCATCCGGCTTCTGCGGTCCGATGCTCAGGAACGGAGGATGGAATCGCAGCTGGTGCGTGCAAACGGGAGTATTTTCGACGCCTCGATCGACATCAAGCAACTGCAGTCGAAGGAAACCAATTACCAGATCATTCTGGCCCGTGACGTCACCGAACAGAAGAAGAAAGAGCTCGACCTTCTCCGTTTCTCCAATGTGATCCACCATACCGTCAACCCTATTCAGATCACCGATGCGAAAGGGGTGATGGTGTACGTCAACCCGGCATTCGAGCGCACGAGCGGCTACGACCGTTCTGAACTGATAGGACGCAATCCCAACATTCTCAGCAGCGGGAAGCACTCGACAGAATTCTGGGGGAAGGTGTGGAACGAGATCCTTACGGGAAAGATGTGGGTTGGGGAGGTTCAGAACAGGCGCAAGGACGGATCGGAGTTCCACACGGAGCTCGTCATTTCGCCGATTGTGGATGCAAAGGGGAAGGTGGTCGGGTTCCTTGGAGCGCACCGTGACCTTACGGAGCAGAAGGCGCTCGAGCAGCAGCTTGTCCGTTCGCAGAAGATGGAAAGCATAGGCACCCTCGCCGCGGGGATCGCCCATGAAGTCGGCAACCCGCTCACTTCCATCTCGTCCCTGGTTCAGGTTATCCTGCGGACGACCGAGGATGAATTTGCCAAGGAGAAACTCGAGTTGATCAAGAATCAGATCAACCGGATCACGCGCATCATACGCGACCTGGTGGACTTCTCGCGGCCGTCGAACTACATCATCAAGGCCACGGATATCAACGAGGTCTTAAGAGACGCCCTGAACATTGTGCAGTATGGAAAGAAGGTCAAACACATCACCTTCGATGTCCAGCTCGGGACGGAAATGCCGAAACTGCTGGTGGTCCCCGACCAGCTTGTCCAGGTGTTCATCAATATTCTCATGAATGCCGTCGATGCTCTCGAGAACATCCCCGGAACAATAGCCATCCGCACGCACCACAGCCCAAAGGACGTTATCATCAGCATTCGCGACAGCGGAAAAGGGATCGACCCGAACGACAAGGAGAAAATCTTTGAGCCGTTCTTTTCCACCAAGGAGGTGGGAAAAGGGACGGGACTCGGCCTCTGGGTCAGCTATGGGATCGTCAAGAACTTTGGAGGAGACGTGGTGGTTGACAGCACACAGGGGGAAGGAAGCACGTTTACCGTTACACTACCGGTGAAAGGGATTTAAATGCCTGCACGCATTCTTATAGTAGATGACGAACAGATCATCCGTGAATCGCTCGTATTTGTTTTGCGAAAAGAGGGGTATCAGGTCGAAGACGCTTCCAACGGCATGGAGGCCTTTCGCAAGCACGAAGAGAAGCCGTTTGACCTCGTCATTACCGACATCGAGATGCCCGAAATGCGGGGGATCGAGCTCCTCGAGCGAGTGACCCAGCGGACGCCCCAGACATTCGTCATGATCGTCACGGCATTTGCATCCATAGAAACGGCAATCCAGGCTCTTCGGAAGGGTGCATACGACTACATCCTCAAACCGATCGAGTTCGACGATCTTATCCATCGTGTGCACAAGCTCATGGAACACCGTGCTCTTGTTTCGGAGAACATTCTCCTCCGTCAGGAGCTGAGCCGCACGTACGATTTCGACCGGATCATCGGTCAGAGCCAAAGCATGAAACTGATTTTCGAGACGATCAAACGGCTCTCTCAAAGCGAAGGCACGGTTCTGATTACGGGAAAAAGCGGAACGGGAAAGGAACTCGTCGCGCGCGCCATCCATTACAACGGCGGCCGCAAACAAAAGCGCTTCGTTGCCGTTAACTGCGGCGCCATTGTCGATACGCTGTTTGAGAGCGAGCTTTTTGGGCACAAGAAGGGTTCGTTCACGGGCGCTACGTCCGACAAGGACGGCCTCTTCAAGGTCGCAGACGGGGGCACCATTTTTCTCGATGAGGTCGGCGAAATACCGAGCCACCTGCAGGTCAAGCTTCTCAGGGCAATTGAGCAGAAAGAGATTACCCCGGTCGGCAAGACCGATCCGGTCACAATCGATGCCCGCATCATTGCAGCCACCAACAAGGACCTCCGGCAGGAAGTGGAAAGGGGGAAATTCCGGGAAGACCTTTTCTATCGGCTGAATGTCGTGGAGATTCATCTTCCGTCCCTGACCGAACGTCCATCGGATATTCCGCTTCTCGCGAATCACTTCATTGACCTTTATCGGAAACAAATGAACCGCGCAATCAAAGGGTTCAGCAATGAAGCGATGACCTCTCTCGTGAACTACCGCTGGAAGGGAGAGGTGAGGGAGCTTGAGAACGTGATAGAGCGGGCGGTAATCTTCTGTGACGAGGATTTCATCCAGCTCAAAGACCTCCCCGAGTATTTCCGGGCAACGGACCTGACCAGCTCGGCGATGCCGCGAAGCGGAGGTGAATCCCTGAAAGAAGCGGTCCGCCACTTCGAAAAGCAGTTCATTCAGCAGACACTTGGGAACCACGCATTCAACAAAGAGGAAACGGCAAAGGCCCTTGGCATCAGCCTCTCGTCCCTCTACAGGAAGTTCGAGGAACTCAACATCCCGCTCAGCAAGGACTGACCGTTGCGATTCTGAACGCTCCGTTTTTCATTTCTCGGAAACTCTTCGTCCTCTTTTCGCATTCCTGAAACTCGGCGGGTGAATTCCTTGCGGGGAAGCCCGGATTCAAGGTTTTCTTCCCCTGGCTGCCTCGGCCAGGAGGCCGCCGGCACTGGCATAGGAATTGACATTTTTT
Source organism: Bacteroidota bacterium (assembly GCA_035291905.1). GTDB lineage: Bacteria > Bacteroidota > Ignavibacteria > UBA10030 > UBA10030 > JACPLA01. The sequence goes on along the minus strand of DATDRF010000213.1, from coordinate 6,923 downwards.
CCTTGAAGACAAATGTCGACACCAGTCTCCCATACAAACCCCCACGAGGTTTCCCAGATCGATCAGGCAAATGCGATCCTCATCTTCAGCCCTGATCCCGACATCGCGAAGAGCCTGACCATGCTCCTCGAGGCGCATTACAGGGTTGAATCGGAAACGAATCTTGCGATGCTCGGGGATCACATCAATCACCTGGACCCTTCGCTCCTTTTGGTGGACCTGTATCCGCTGCCGCCGGATATCCTCAAAACGATCGAAGTGCTCAAGCGACGGCGTGTCAAGAACCCCGTGGTGATGTTCCACGTATTTCGCAACAGCCGCCCGGAGATCGAGCAGGCGATTCGAAACGTCTCGGACCTGATCCTCTACAAACCGATCAATGCCGAACTGGTGTCTGAACTTGTCTCCGTTTTGATGGCCGTTCATTCAACTGCCCGCCACGAGGGCGGGACAGAAGCTCGACTGCAATGATTCTTCCGGAACCTCCTGCATTGCACTGTTCAGAGAGGAGAACCGATCATGAAGATCACAACCGACGAGAAACTCGCACGGGCGCTCTTGCATGAAATGGATGTCACGTTTCAGCGCTTCTATCACCAGTCGCTCCGCGATGTTGTCCAGGATCTTGCCGTTCACAACGTCCTGAGAACCCCCGAGCCCTCCCCACAAACCCTGCTCCGCGCCATCCGCCGAACCGGCATACTTGAGATGCATTCCGCCCCGCCACTTGCCCGGATGCGCGATGTCCTTGATCGGTACACCCGTGGAACGCTGGGAACATGCACGGGGTGTGGACGTTCGATCGCACGCAAAGACCTGCTCCACAATCCTTCGGGTCTACTTTGTTCCCGATGCCGAAAAGTGGGGCAGAATCAACCGATGGTCGGATCAACGATATGATCTTTGCTCGTCAACCTTGAGGCCGTTCACCGCAGCCGCTCACAATACGGCGGAGGACCGTCATCATGACAATCAAACGAATTCTCTTCCCCACCGACTTCTCGAGATGCTCTGATCAGGCGTTGGTCTACGCGCTTTCGCTCGCCGAACTGTACAGCGCTTCCCTCGCAATCATCCACGTCCTCCTCCCGCTTGAATACGACCCGTACGATCTCGGACACCATCTGCCCAATCTGGACAAAGTGCAGGGAGAAATCGACCGGCTTTCGGCAAGCCAGGTGAATGCTGCCATCGAGCGGAAAAGCTATCGCGACATTGTCATCGACCAGCAAACCATCAGGGGAATCTCCGCATCGCCCTCCATCCTTGAGTACGCGACGCAGGAGGGAATCGACCTTATTGTTATGGGCACCCACGGCCGTCGCGGTTTGAACCACTTCATGCTTGGCAGCGTGGCAGAAGAGACCGTCAGACTCGCTCCCTGTCCCGTGATCACTGTCAGGGAAAAGAGACACCAAGCGGCCATGACGCAATTCAATCAGATCCTGGTCCCGATCGATTTTTCCGACTTTTCGCGGGAAGCGATCAGCCACGCAAAACATCTCGCCGCCGATTTTGGCTCGACGGTCAGACTCCTCCATATCGTGGAGGAGGTGATCCACCCCTCCTTCTACGTGACGGGGCAGACATCGTTGACGACATGGTTTCCGGAGATCGAGGCGACAAGCCTGAGGGAAATGAAACGCCTTGCCGAGGAAGCATCGGGCCCGCAGGTTCCGCTTGAGTTCCATATCAAAGAGGGCCGTGCGGCCGTTGATATCATAGGGTTCGCGAAAAAGAACATCATCGATCTCATCGTGATGGCAAGTCACGGCCTTACGGGCATCGAGCATCTCCTCCTCGGCAGCGTCGCGGAGAAAGTCGTCCGGATGGCCCCGTGTCCCTTGTTTACACTCAAATCATTTGGAAAGTCACTCCTGAAGGCGAGTCCTGAAGGAGTTCTTGGTTCTGGGAAACGGGCTTAGCGTTTCTGTGAACTTCCGCCTTCCTTAACGCCGAAAATCCCCATTTTTTGTGGGCGCTGTGGAGTATTTCATCGGCACGAAGCTTGATGTTCCACCGTCGAATCCCTCTGTTCCAAATGCCCGATTTTCGAGAGATTTCGGGCCCAGAACTCTGGGAAAAGCGGTTTCTGCTTTGAATTCATTGATCAACTGATAGAGTAATGACGCCACTACCGATCTTTCGAGTCCCCAGAACCTTCCTCTTCACATCTGCGTTGGCCTTCGTTTTTCTCATTCTTGTCGCATCACCCGCTCGGGCGCAAACCAACGAAGATTGCCTTGCGTGTCACAGTGACGAATCACTGACGATGGATAAGAACGGCAAGACGATCTCTCTGTTTGTGAAAGAGAACGTCCTGGGTAGTTCGCCGCACCGCCGGCTCTCCTGCGTTGCATGTCATACAGGTTTTGACAAAGACAACATACCGCACAAGGAGACAATCACTCCGATCAATTGCATGACGTGTCATCGTGATGCGCCTCCGAAGCACGCTTTCCATCCCCAGATGATGCGCGCATCCGGCCGCAACGGCACTCCCGATGTCTCCTGCAAGAACTGCCACGGAACCCACGATGTCGTCGCACCATCCGATCCTTCCGCGCGCACCGCTCCGGCCAAGCAGCCCGATTTTTGCGGGAAGTGCCACACTGCTGAGCGAAAGGCCTTCACAGAATCCGCACACGGCCAAGCTTTCGGCTCGGGTATCAAGGGCGCTCCCAACTGCGTGGCATGTCATCGTAACGACCTGACCAAGATCCGTCCCGGAAGAGATTCAGTACAGGTGAAGGTTGCTCAGGAAAAGTTCTGCCTCTCATGCCATTTGGATGACGAGAGCGTGCGGTCGCGCGTCGCTCCGTCTGCGGGATTCATCGCAGCGTATGAACACAGCGTGCACGGATCTGCGCTTCAGGGCGGAAATGCCAAGGCTGCCAATTGCATCGACTGCCACGGCAGCCACCAGATGTTGAAAGCGAACGACCCTGCGTCGAAGGTCCACAAGTCCAACATCCCGCAAACGTGCTCGAAGTGTCACGAAGACATTTCGAAGGAATTCACAGAGAGCATCCACGGCAAGGCCCTGACCCAGGGAATCTCCGATGCGCCTGTCTGCACAAATTGCCACGGCGAACACAACATCCTGGCCCGCACCGATCCTTCATCGCCGGTGGCGGCCAAGAACGTTTCCGCACAAGTCTGCTCCCCTTGCCACAGCTCGGTGAAACTGACAGAGAAGTACGGCATCGCGTCGGATCGCTTCACGACGTTTGCCGATAGTTATCACGGGCTCGCAATCGAGGGCGGCTCGATCGAAGTGGCTAATTGCACCAGCTGTCACAGCGCCCACGATATCAAACCTTCGACAGATTCGACCTCTTCCACACACAAGGGAAGACTTGCCGAAACCTGTGGACAGTGCCATCGCGGAGCGAACGAGAGATTTGCAGTGGGTTCGGTCCACGTGGACATCTCCAACAGAGAAGACGATCCGCTTCTCTACTGGGTGGCAACGCTCTATCTTGTCCTCATCGTCGCGACGATCGGCGGAATGCTCTTCCACAATACGATCGATTTCATCAAGAAGGCGCGCAGGAAGCTCCTCATTCGGCGCGGGGTGATCCACGAAGAGCACATGGGACACCACCTGTATCTGCGCATGTCGTTGGGCGAAAGGATTCAGCACGGCTCGCTCCTGGTGAGCTTTATTACGCTCGTGATTACCGGATTTATGCTGCGTTATCCCAATGCCTGGTGGGTGGCCGCGATAGGGGATTTCAGCGATGAGGCGTTCGACCTCCGAGGTATCGTTCACAGGGTGGCTGCTGTCGTGATGATCATGGCAGCTCTCTATCATATCTATTATGTCTTCTTCGTTCCGCGCGGAAAAGCGCTCGTACGCGACCTTCTCCCGAAATTCCAGGATCTCCTGGACGCCCGCGACGTCCTGAAATACAACCTCGGACTTTCTCAGGATAAGCCCAAATTCGGACGATTCAGCTACATCGAGAAGAGCGAGTACTGGGCCCTGGTTTGGGGCACCGTGGTCATGGGTCTGACCGGATTCATCATGTGGTTCGACAACACGTTCATAGGGCTCCTGACAAAGCTCGGGTACGACGTTGCGCGGCAGGTTCACTTCTACGAGGCCTGGCTGGCAACGCTGGCGATCATTGTTTGGCATTTCTACTACGTGATATTCAACCCCGATACCTATCCCATCAACCTTGCATTTTGGACGGGGACAATAACCGAACACGAAATGCACGAGGAGCATCCGCTTGAGCTTGAGGAGATTCGACGCGAAGAAGCCGAAGAGGGGATGATCACTGTGTCGGGTACCGAGAACGGCAAAAAGACCGAACATGAGTAAATCCTCTCTCAAAAATGGAACACGGATCGGAACTGAAACAAAACTGAAAAATCACGGATACAGCAATCCGTTTCTATCCGTCTTTTTCTGTGCTTGTTCCGTGTCCCATTCCTCTTTGAAAGAGTACGAATGTCATAAGGGTGCTCCTTCCTCTCCAAAGCGACAACGGTGGAACATCGTTGAAACCGGTTACAGATTCTTACGACAGTCCCTTGGGCGACGAACCGCAATGGCCATACTGTTGGCCATCGCAGCGTGCGGGATTGCTTTCGGTCAGGAAAACAGCGATTGCTTCGCGTGTCACGAGGATGCATCGCTGACCACCGAACGCCGGGGGAAGGCGGTCTCGCTCTATATTGATCAGGCAATCTTCTCGAAGTCCGTCCATGCGGATCTTTCCTGCGTGACGTGCCATTCGGATCTCGAGGGGAAAGAGATGCCCCACGAGGTTCCGGTTGCACCGGTGCAGTGCGGCACATGCCACACTTCGGAAGAGGATCTCCACAAAGAAAGCCTTCACGGCAAAGCGGTTGCCCGCGGTGATGCGCTCGCCCCAAATTGCCAGTCATGTCACGGCAGCCACGCCATTGTTCCTGTCAGGAGCAGGGAGTCTGTCGTCGCCCCGGTAAAGATTCCTTTTGTCTGCGGTCGTTGTCACCAGGAAGGAACGCGGGTACAAAGAGAGCGCGAAATACCGCAGTCTCGAATTCTCGAGAATTATTCGGAAAGCATTCATGCCGAGGGGCTCCTGAAGAAAGGGCTCGTCGTTTCGGCCAACTGCGCCTCCTGCCACACGCCGCATCTTATTCTCCCTCACACGGATCCGCGGTCATCGATTGCCCGAGCGAATATCGCGAACACGTGCACCGCGTGTCATACTCAAATCGAGGAGGTCCACCGCAAGATCATCAAGGGGGAACTGTGGGAAAAGCAAGAGCACGTTCTGCCCGCCTGCGTGGATTGTCATCAACCCCACAAGGCGCGAAAGGTCTTCTATGATCAGGGGATGGCCGACAAAGATTGTCTCCGCTGTCACGAGCGGGCCTCGATTCGGGCTTCTGATGACGGGAGATCACTCACTGTCAAGGCAGACCCCCTGACCCACTCAATGCATCAGAAGGTTTCCTGCAGCCAATGCCATGCCGGGGTGAACGCGTCGAGGCACCGGCCGTGTGAGACAATAGTACAGAAGGTCGACTGCGCATCCTGTCACGCGGAGGTCGGGCAGCAATTTCAGCGTAGTATGCACGGGAGACTGATCGCCAACAACGATCCGAATGCACCCACCTGCAAGGAATGTCACGGCACTCACGAAGTGAAGGGCCGGACGGATCCAAAATCCCCCATCTTCGCCATCAATATCCCGGTGCTTTGCGGCAAATGCCATCAGGAAGGGAAGAAAGCGGCAGTTCGGTACACCGGATCGGAGCATGAGATCATCTCCCACTACACGGAGAGTATCCACGGGAAAGGATTGCTGAAGAGCGGCCTCACTGTCACCGCAACGTGCAGCGACTGCCATCCTGCACATAACGTCCTCCCCATGTCGGACCCAGCGTCAAGCGTCAATCCGCAAAACGTCCCCGCGACCTGCGGCAAATGTCACCACGGTATCCAGGAACAGTTTGTGACGAGCATCCATTCGACGATGGTGAACAAGACAGACAAAGAGCTTCCCGTGTGCAACGATTGTCACACCGCTCATACAATCCGGCGAACCGATATCGAAGGATTCAAACTCGATATCATGACGAAATGCGGCAGATGTCACGAGAAGATCGCCAACACCTATTTCGATACCTATCACGGGAAAGTATCGCAGCTTGGCTACACCAAGACGGCAAAATGCTACGACTGCCACGGAGCGCACGATATTCTTCCGATCTCAGACCCGAGGTCTCACCTAAGCCATGATAATGTCGTTTCGACGTGTCAGAAATGCCATCCTGGTGCCAATCGGCGTTTTGCGGGATACCTTACGCACGCAACGCATCACGACCCCGACAAGTATCCGTTCCTCTTCTGGACGTTCTGGGGAATGACGGGGCTCCTCATCGGGACCTTTGTCATAGGCGGGGTGCACACTCTCCTGTGGCTTCCGAGGGCGATGCAATTACGGCGCGCCCGTCAAAAGAAACTGCAGGCTGACAACGAAGAGCCGAAGAAACAAGATGAATAGTCCCGAAACAGAGCGGCAGGTTGTGCGGTTCACACGCCTTGAGCGCGTCCTTCACATCATCATGATCGTGAGCTTCATCAGCCTCGCGCTCACAGGGATGACCCTGAAATTTTCCTACACGGGGTGGGCAAATGTCCTTTCGAGGATCCTCGGCGGGTACGAATCGGCCGGCTACATTCATCGGATTGCCGCGGTCTTCATGTTCGGCATTTTCGTCACTCATCTCTACAATCTTCTTACGAAGAAACGCAAAGAGGCCGGTTCGTTGCGGGCGTTGCTTCTCGGGCCTGACACGATGCTCCCGACGAAGAACGATCTGCGGGAGTTCATTGCCTCGATGAAGTGGTTCCTCAATCTCGGTCCCCGTCCGCAGTATGGGCGATGGACGTACTGGGAGAAGTTCGATTACTT
>DATDRF010000212.1:0-9513 GCA_035291905.1 Bacteroidota bacterium | reverse complement strand
AGTAAAACTGTGCGCCCTGGCTGAAAGCCTCGGGGGGGTCGAAACCCTCATCTCCCATCCTGCAACGATGACCCACGCGTCAATTCCCCGGGAAGAGCGAAATCGTATCGGCGTGACGGACGGGCTTGTGAGAATCTCGGTGGGAATTGAAGACGTTGAGGATATTCTGGATGATCTGAGAAACGCGCTCCGGGGAATCTGAGTACTCTTCGGAAAGAACATCTTCTTTTCGTTCAGCAGGAAACATCAGCATCAGCGCATGGGGGACTTACGCGTCGAGCACGTCGTGATCCTCTCGATTCTTCTTCCCTTTATCCGCCCGAATATCAGTCGCCTCCGCCAGCATTTCAAGAATCCGGGTCGATTCATACATCGTCACATCTTTGATGGCATTATGAATTCTTCGGGAAGATGAATCGATCTGATCCATGCCGCGTAGGACATCGGGGTCTGACGCACAACGCCTTCGGACGTCCTCCGTCGTCAGCCGAATAATGGCAAGGGGGTTGTTGATGGCATCCTGCAGATGTGTCGTAATCTCTTGCAGAATTGCGTTTGCCACAGCGGATTTCTCAAGATGCGCCTGCAAAACCAACTTACTTTGTTGCTCGATGAGGCGTTTCTCCTTCACCTGCTGGAATTTGACAAAGACGAGCGCTGTCACCCACATCCAGATCAGTGAGTCGAATTGCACAACAAAATCCAGAAGTGTGAAGTCAGACTCGTGCGACTTCTTGAAGAAATCCACGGTCGTCGTGAGATAATAACCGTAGATCGCAATAGCTGCAAAGACCACCGGGTACCGGTTGAAGAATTGCCCCAGGGCTTTTGCAATTGGCAGTTTGGGCATGATCTCCCCTTTTGGTATTATGACGGCTCAGTGAAATTTCAGTACAAGAGATAGCGCATTCGCAGCTTCTTGAAGGCCCCTAGCTGGTCGCCCCACGCCTCGACAATCTTATCAGGATGGACCCCTGCATCAATGCTCTGCCTGAGTTCTTTTGTCCCCGCCAATCGGTCAATTCCCCCGATCCTCCACTTGAAATCATCGGGGAACAATCTTCTGACAGCGGAGAGAACATAGATGCCGGTCCTGACCGGCTCAAAGGAGTCCCTCTCAACAACGCGGATGAGCACGCCGCCGCAGACCTGATCCATGTGCTTCGGTCTCGGAGCGGATCTCGGATCAGACTTTGGTGTGAACTCTATCGGGTCGAACACCACGCCAGGCAGATGGGCATCATTCAGCTGACGAGCGAGTACTTCTCCACGGACAAATGGCGCCCCGATCATTTCAAACGGTCGTTCCGTCCCCCGCCCTTCGGAGAGGTTTGTTCCTTCTATAAGACACATTCCCGGATAGACAACCGCGGTCGAAAGGTGCTTCATGTTCGGCGAAGGCGGGATCCACGGGAGGTCCGTCTCATCATACCACATTGTTCGTTCCCATCCCTCCATCCGTACGACTGTCAGCCTGGCTTTGACGCCGTTTGCCAGCCAGCCCTCCTCGTTGAAGAGAGTGGCAAGTTCTCCCGTCGTCATGCCGTGCGAAATGGGAATAGGATGCAATCCCACGAAGGTCCTCAGCGAGTCTTCCCTTATGAATCCCTCGACGCCCAATCCCCGAATCGGGTTCGGCCGGTCAAGCACAAGAAAGGGTATCCCAGCCTCCGCTGCAGCTTCCATGGCGTACGAGAGGGTGCTTATGTACGTGTAGAATCGCGCTCCGATATCCTGAATGTCGTACATCAGGACATCGATGTTTTTGAGCATCTCCGGCGTTGGCTTGTTGATTTTTCCGTACAACGAATAGGCGGGGACTCCTGTCGCCGCATCGATCGTGTCGCTCATTTTTGCTCCATCAGGCGCATCCCCCCTGATGCCATGCTCCGGCCCAAAAAGGGCTACAATCTTTGTGGCTGAATTCGCATGGAGCGCATCCGCGAGAAAAACCCCGTTGGCAAGTCTGCCGGTGTGATTCGTCACGAGGCCAATCCTCTTTCCTTCGATGAGGTGGAAATATTTCAGAACGAGGAGATCGGCGCCGGTCTTTACCTGGGAGGTGAGAGTGAAGAGTGAAGCGTGAAGAGCGAAGAGCAGGGATACGTGATAGGTGATACGTGATACGAACGACTTGAAACCTGAGACTTGATCCCCGCGTACGCGGGGACTGAAACTGCGTTTTTCCAAGGTCTTCATTTGATATGAGTCCTTGCGATCATCCAGCCGGCAAGCGTCATCCCGTCCCACACCTCCCCCGAATCAATTTTCTCCCCGAGCTCAGCCGGAGTCATCGTGATTCGTTCAAATTCTTCGGTCGTATCGGGCCGCGACACAACCGGGCGAAGTTGGCGGGCAAGATACACGCGGCATACCTCGTTGGTCACCCCGTTGTACGGATTGAATTCTCCAATCTGTTCGATAACTCCTGCCTCGAGCCCAGCCTCCTCGGCCAGCTCCTCGCGTGCAGTCTGCTCGTAATTCGAGCCTTCCTTCACGCCTCCGCACGGAAATTCAAGACTCACCCGATCTCCAAGATATCGGTACTGGCGCACGAGGAGGATTCGGTTGTCGGAGCGGAGCGGAACAACAAGGCTTGCCCCCAGGGTATGGACATAGTGATACTCCCCGCGGTGCCCACCGGGGATCTCAAATTGCCCGACCTTGTAGGTCCACCAGGGGTTCTTGAAAAGAATTTTTTCTGAAAGACGTTTCCAGGTCTTGAGGGGCATGGGAAGTCTACGTAAGAAGAACACTTCTACATTGAGGATTGAGTATTGAGAATTGAATATTGTTACTCTACAGAACAACAATTTTCAATTTTCAACGATCAATACTCAATATTCAATCTACCTATTTGCAGCTATTTCCTCTTCGGGGAAGAAGAAAGATACTTCAATTCGCCCGTTTTCCGGAGAATCGGACCCGTGAACGATGTTCTCGCCCTTGTTGTCTGCGTAGAGCTTTCGGATTGTCCCGGGAGCAGCGTCTTTGGGGTCGGTGGCTCCAATGAGAGTCCGAAAGTCGCTCACCGCATTCTCTTTTTCCAATGCAATCGGCACACACGGACCGCTCGCCATGAATTCCACAAGGCCATCATAGAACGGACGGCCCTTGTGAACTGCATAGAATGCGCCGGCCGTAGCAGGCGTCAGTCGGGTCATTTTCATCCCGAGGATTCTGAACCCGGCTTTTTGAATTCTTGCTATTACTTCTCCCTGGAGATTCTTTCGAACACAGTCGGGCTTAAGAATTGCCAATGTACGTTCAAGAGCCATGGGGACCGATGAGGTTAGTGGTTGGTGGTTAGTCGTTGGTTGTTATTTCCTCTTCCTGGATCCTTTTCTTGCTTTCTTTCTGGGAGCTGATTTCTTAGGAGCCTTTCTTGCCGAGGGCTTCTTTTTCCCCGACAGGACGCGTTCCATCATTTCTCCAATGAGCGCAGGGCTGTCCACAACGTGAATCCCTGCCTTTCGCATCGCGGCAACTTTTTCGGCAGCAGTTCCTTTGCCGCCCGAAATGATCGCCCCTGCATGACCCATTCTCCTTCCGGGAGGCGCCGTCTGCCCCGCAATGAACCCCACTACCGGCTTCTTCACGTATTTCTTGATGTAGTCAGCCGCTTCCTCTTCCGCTGTCCCGCCGATCTCTCCGATCATGATGATCGCGTTGGTTTCCGGGTCTTCGTTAAAGAGCTTGATCGCATCGACGAATCGCGTACCGATGACCGGATCGCCGCCAATGCCAATGCACGTGGATTGGCCGATTCCGCGCTCTGTGAGCTGCCAAACTGCCTCATAGGTGAGCGTGCCGCTGCGGGAAATAAGGCCGACCTTCCCGGGTTTGTGAATGAAGCCGGGCATAATTCCCACCTTGCACGCGCCCGGCGAAATGATCCCGGGGCAATTCGGGCCGATCATTCGGACATTGTTCTTTATCAGATAATCATAGACACGAACCATATCCTTCGCGGGGATTCCTTCCGTTATCGCGACGATGAGTTTGATCCCTGCCTCCGCCGCTTCCAGGATCGCGTCGGCCGCGGCACCGGAAGGAACGAAGATGACAGATGCGTTTGCTTTTGCCTGACGTACGGCATCGGCAACCGTATTGAACACAGGAACAGGACGAGAGAATCTATCCGTTTCGTTCCCGGTGTAGCTCATTCCGCCTTTGCCGGGCGTAACGCCCGCCACGACGTTTGTCCCATACTCGATCATCTGCTTTGTGTGAAAGGTCCCTTCACCGCCGGTGATTCCTTGAACTATCAGCCGCGTTTTCTTGTCGACAAGAATGCTCATGAGTGGAATTCGAGATTGTGAACGATTTGAATGACTTGAATCGCGAAATGCCTGAGAAATTTACAACAATAATATCGCAAAGGACAAAGAATTAGAGACCAAAAATTTGAAGCCCGGACAAAGGCTCTTCAACCCTTTGCCTTTTACCCTTCGACTTTGTGCAGCTCCCTCATTTCCCTTCTTCCAGAAAATCAGCGACCCTCAGCATCGTGGATTCATCAAACGGCTTCCCCAGAACCTGGAGTCCAATCGGGAGTCCCGACGAATCCTGCCCGCATGGAACACTCATACCAGGGATCCCCGCGAGATTTGCAGAAGTGGTAAAAACATCGGAAAGGTACATCTGCAACGGATCGTCCATCTTCTCTCCTGCCCTGAACGCCGTGGTCGGAGAGGTAGGAGTAATCAGGCAGTCAACGCGCTGAAAAACCTTGTCGAAGTCCTCCTTGATCAGCCGGCGGATCTTCTGCCCCTTGCGATAGTAGGCGTCATAATACCCGGCCGACAGAACATATGTACCCAACATGATTCTCCGCTTCACCTCCGCACCGAATCCTTCGCTCCTTGACTGCGTGTACATATCCGTCAGGTCTCCGCTGCGCTTCGACCTGTAGCCGTACCGTGCCCCGTCGTAGCGTGCAAGATTCGAGGAGGCTTCAGCTGTGGCAAGGGTGTAGTATGCCGCCACGGTAAGGTTTGAATGGGGGAGCGACACTTCTTCAACGATCGCCCCATTGGAGCGCAGAGAGTCCAGCTTTTTCTCGATCGCGCGGCGCACCTCCTCGTTGATCTCTTTTCCGAAGTACTCTTTCGGAATTCCTATCCTGAGTTTTGCAACATCTCCCGTAAGAGATGAGGTAAAATCGGGGACAGGAACAGTTGCGGAAGTAGAATCAAGTTCATCATGCCCTGCGATGACTGTGAGGACCCTTGCGGCATCTTTCACCGTCAGTGCAAAAGGGCCTATCTGATCAAATGAAGAGGCAAAGGCGACGAGGCCATAGCGCGAGACCCGTCCGTACGTGGGTTTGACGCCCACAACACCGGTTAATGCCGCCGGCTGGCGAATCGAGCCTCCCGTATCGCTCCCCAGAGAGGCCGTGGACATCCCGACCTTCACCGCAACCGCCGATCCGCCGCTTGAGCCGCCGGGGACTCTGCTGTTGTCCAGAGGGTGCTTCACCCGTCCAAAGGCCGAGTTTTCCGTAGAAGACCCCATGGCGAATTCATCCATGTTGGTCTTCCCGATGAGGATGGCGTCGGCATCAAGAAGCCGTCGAACGACGGTGGCATCGTACGGCGAAACGAACTCTTCCAGCATCTTCGACCCGCACGTGAGCCGTTCACCCTTGACGCTGATCGCATCTTTGATAGATATAACCATTCCCGCCAACGGACCGGCGGTGCCTTCTGCCCTCTTCTTGTCGATCGCTTTCGCCCGGGCGACAGCACTGTCCACAAACACAGAAAGAAACGCATTGAGATTTTTTTGCTTTTCGATCACGTCCAGATAGTCCCCCGTCAGAACCTCGCACGAGGTCCTGCCCGAGGAAAGATCGGCCGTGATCTCATCGAATGATTTCATCAGGATTCAGCGGAAGTGCAGAATGCCGGGCATACCCGACATAGGAAGGATTGTCTTCAGAGCAGCAGTCGCAGCCCGCTCTCTTAGCTTTTCTTTTCCGGCTCGTCGATTTTCTTCACTTCCTTTTCAACGTCATCCTGAACTTCCCGCGCGGCCTTTCGGAATTCCCTGATTCCTTTACCCAATCCCTGCGCGAGCTCGGGTATCTTCTTTGCACCGAAAAAGATGAGGATGAAAAGAATTATCAGCAGTATTTCGCCGGTTCCGATATTTCCAAACATGGCCTTTCTCCTCTGTCCCTACGACAGGTTATGTACTACTTCGTGAACTGCAAAACTCTCAACCAGAGATTTGAATACTCTTTGACCGTCCGTATTTCCCAGAAGCGGATCGCACACCCGTTCCGGATGCGGCATCATCCCGAGGACATTTCCCGCTTCATTGACAATTCCCGCTATGTTCCGTGACGACCCATTCGGATTGGCAACATCACTCAGCTCGCCCTCAGGGGTAGAGTACCTGAAAACAACCTGGCCATTCCCTTCCAACCGGTTCAACGTTTCCTCATCAGCGAAGAAATTCCCGTCTCCGTGCGCAATGGGAATACGCAGCACATCTCCCACGGCACAGTCTCCCGTAAAACGAGTCCCCGAATTCTCAACCCTCAGAAAAACATCCTTGCAGGCAAACTTCAGCGAATCGTTCCTCAGGAGTGCACCCGGGAGCAGCCCTGCTTCCGTCAGGATCTGAAACCCGTTGCATATTCCCATGACCACGCCCCCTTGCTGTGCGAATCGGACAACGTCCTTCATGATGGGCGAGAATCGTGCAATCGCGCCGCACCGCAAATAGTCTCCGTACGAGAATCCGCCAGGAATGACCACGACGTCGACATTTGCCAACGACGACTCCTTATGCCAGATGAAGCGGGCATCCTGTTTCATCACCGTTCCGGCCGCATAGAGGGCATCGTGGTCGCAGTTGGAACCCGGAAAGACTATGACTCCAAATTTCACTTTATGCATGGACCTTGCTCTTTGTCTCTTCCAGCGTGAAAGAAAAATCTTCCATAACGGGGTTTGAAAGAAGTCTCTCGCAGGTCTCCCGCGTGATGCGTTCTGCTTCCTTCTTGTCGGTGGTGTTCACGTCAAACTCAATGTACTTCCCGATCCGCACATGCGACACCGGTTCGTAGCCGAGGGAATGGATGCCGTGTTCGATCGCCTTTCCCTGGGGGTCCAGAATCGATTTCCGCAATGTGACGGTTATTCTCGAATGAAACACAAAATTCTCCCTAGATATCGATACTTGAGGCTTCCGATTCTTCTTCGGCGTCGCGGTCGATGTGTCTTATTGTCCGGACAAGCCACTGAATCGCCGATTTCACCATTCCGAAGCAGATGAAGAAAAGCAGAACACCGAACAGGTATTGGCCTTCGGAAATAATGACTGCGACCGCCGCGGCCGAGAGCGAGATCGCCCTCCACGGATGTGTTCTGAGATCGCGCGAGGTGAACCTCGGAAGTGTTTCATACCGGATGCGGCTCACCATAAGGAGTGAGAGTCCGGCAACCAGCGGGCTCAGCACCACTTTGCTCATTCCCTGCAACCCTGCACCCTCGGTGTAGTAATGAAGGAGGAATGCACACACAACAATTGCCTGAAAGGGAATCGGGAGACCCTTGAAATAGTCCTTGTCGTATCCCACAAGCTGAACGTTGAACCGGGCGAGGCGGATAGCTCCGAACACGAGAGGCATGGCGCTGATCACAATGCCCAGATTGCCCAGCGTGTGAAGATGAGCCTGATAGACGAGCAGCGACGGCGCTGCACCGAACGAAACGACGTCAGCGAGAGAATCCAATTCGACGCCGAACTGGCTCGAAGATCTCGTGATTCTTGCCATGACGCCGTCAAGGGAATCAAAAACGGCGGCGAGGATAATGAACCAGGCAGCAAGCTCTATCTGGCCACGACTGGCATGCATCAGGGACATGAATCCGCAGAATGCATTGAGAGTCGTGAAGAGACTTGGAACAACAGCTCGTGTGATTTTCATGATACTCCTGTCGGGAGGTTACGGGAGTTGGGCAAGGATTGTTTCCCCGGCCACTGCGTTTTCGCCGACGGTTACCTTGGCGGCGGCGTTTGGGGGAAGAAACACGTCGACACGGGAACCGAACTTGATCATTCCAAAGCGTTCGCCGATACGGACAGTATCCCCAACCTGCAATTCACACACAATGCGCCGGGCCACAAACCCGGCTATCTGTTTAAATAACACTTTTCCTGTATGATTCTCAAGCCCGATGATCGTTTGTTCATTCTTCTCCGAGGCCTTGTCCACAAAAGCAGCGAAATACTCCCCCTTTACGTAGCGAAAATGCGAAACGACCCCGCTGATGGGGATTCTATTCACATGGACATTCAGGGGGGACATGAAGATACTGATTTGGAGAGCCGGACCTTTGAAGAATTCCAGTTCTTCGACGTTCTTGACCACAATGACCTTTCCGTCCGCCGGCGAAACCACAAGGGAATCACCCGTGGGGGTTGTTCTTTCGGGATCGCGGAAGAAATTGAGCGTAAAGCCGAAGAAAAGAAGGGCAAGAGCGATGATACCGTATTTCAGGAAGCGGGGTTCGACAAAGAGAAGAGATATCACAATGGCTGCAAGACAAACGCCGGTAATGGTGAAGAAGACATCATAGCCATATTTTGTGATCATAGTGGGGAGCGCACGCACGGAAGCTGCAAACGCACCGAGATTTCTGAACTGTTTCTGAAAAAGTATACCGAAAATTGGACCGAAAGTCAAGGTAAGGGGATGGTTAAGCGGTTAGTTGGGGACTGGTTATTGGTTAGTTGGTGATTGGACGATTGGAAATAGATGAGATTTTTTTGTACGTTACAATGATTTCAATTTGCAATCGGAAATCTCAAATCCGAAATCCTCTTGCCCCGTGGTGTAACTGGCAACACGTCCCGCCGCTTTGGGGCGGGAAAAGTCGGGACAGTGCAGAGATACTTTTGAAATTCGTCCTTTCGCCCGTGGTGCCGTTCGACAAGCTCACGGCAATCTCGGGATTCATGGTTGAAATTCGTTCTTGCCCCGTGGTGTAACTGGCAACACGCCTGACTCTGGATCAGGAAAGTCTAGGTTCGAGCCCTAGCGGGGCAGCAAGGAAATTGCGGAATGCGGAATGTGGAATTCGGATTTGTAGGATTGTTTTTCATTCCGAAATCGACATTCACCATTCCGCATTCTCTTCTGGCCCTATCGTCTAACGGTTTAGGACGCAGCCCTCTCAAGGCTGAAATACGGGTTCGATTCCCGTTAGGGCTACTCCCAAAGTTGCGCGCGAGCGTTTCTCAGCGAGTGCGTGCAACTTTGAGGATCCCGACGATCCGCCGCAGGCGGAGAGTCGGGATCTGGCCAAGCGAAATACGGGTTCTCCGCCAAAAAGAAGGCGGATCTCACTTCATCGAGATTCCCCGCCATAAAACAGGCGGGCAAGCCGTTAGGGCTACGAAACATTGTAGATTTTAGATTGCAGATTTGATGATTTGGTTCTTCCCCTGGCGCCGATTGATCACTTCCCATTCACCAATCAAATTCTTCATGAC
>DATDRF010000211.1:0-30782 GCA_035291905.1 Bacteroidota bacterium | reverse complement strand
GTTCGGCCAGCCGCCGGGTATCCGCGGCCAAATGCCGCGAGGCCCCATATTCCCAACTGATGATGCGGTTATCAAGAATATCTGGGCAGAAGCAATGGATTCGTCAAAGCTTGAGAGCATTGCCCACGGACTCCTTGATGTTGTCGGACCCCGTCTTGTCGGTACACCCGGAATGAAGCGGGCCCATGACTGGGCTATCGCCCAGTACAAGGGATGGAGTATCGAGGCGAAGAATGAACAATATGGGACCTGGAAGGGATGGGAACGCGGCATCACACACATCGACCTGCTCGAGCCAAGGGTTCGCACCCTCGAGGGAACGATGCTCGCATGGAGCCCGCCTTCGAAAAAAGGCGGAACGACGGCAGGCGTTATCGGCCTCCCGGATGTGGCCGATTCATTGGCCTTCCTCAAATGGCTCCCCTCTGTCAAAGGGAAGTTTGTCCTCATCTCTGCCCCGCAGCTCACGGGGAGGCCTGACAAGAACTTTGAGGAATTCGGGAAGACCGGAGCACTCGACAGTCTGAACTCCCTCAGGAAAAAGATCAACGACAACTGGAATCAGCGCATAAGGAATACCGGCTACAGAGCCGACACCCTTGCGAACATTCTCGAGAATGCAGGCGCGGTGGGAGTCATCACCAACCGATGGTCGCAGGGATGGGGCGTCAGCAAGATCTTTGGAACCAAGGCACGGAAAGTTCCTGTCGTCGACTTGAGCGTGGAAGATTACACGCTCGTGTATCGCCTCATGGAATACGGGGACAAGCCCGTTCTGAAGATCGTTGCCGAATCGAAGTTCCTTGGCGACATGCCCACGATGAATACAATCGGAATGATCAAGGGAAGCGAGAAACCGGACGAGTATGTGATCCTCTCGGCGCATTTCGACTCCTGGGACGCAGGATCGGGAGCGACCGATAACGGGTCAGGATCGATCCTCATGATGGAAACGATGCGCATTCTGAAGAAGTATTACCCGAATCCGAAGCGAACGATTCTCGTCGGCCATTGGGGAAGCGAAGAGCAGGGACTCAACGGCTCGAGGGCCTTTGTCATCGACAATCCCGATATTGTATCGAAGACCCAGGCGCTCTTTAATCAGGATAACGGAACCGGACGCGTGCAGAACCTCTCTGCGTCGGGCTACATTAATGCCGGCGAGTATCTCGCACGCTGGCTTTCAAGGATTCCCTCCAACGTGACGGACGACCTGAAGCTGTCCGTCCCGGGAATGCCGGCAGGAGGCGGTACGGATCACGCTTCTTTCGTTGCGGCGGGAGCTCCGGGATTCGGACTGGGTTCCCTGAACTGGGATTATTTCCTGTATACCTGGCACACGAACAGGGATACGTACGACAAGCTCGTGTTCGAAGAGCTCAGGAACAACGTCGTGCTCACGGCATGTCTGGCGTACCTGGCGTCTGAAGATCCCGAGTTTGTACCACGTGACAAACGGAACATGCCGGTGAATGCGCAGACCGGCCAACCGCGGCCGTGGCCGCCGGTGAACCAGCCTGAACGAGCGGGGAAATAGCTGAATGGTGGATGCATGAAAACGCAAACGGCCCGATTCGTTCGGGCCGTTTGTTTTCTGCGGGTTGGGCGAATCCTACTTAAGATACAACATTTTCCTGCTTAACCTCTTCCCCTGCGCCTCCAGGACGATGAAATAAGGACCGGAGGCAAGACGTGACGCTTCAAACCTGACGCGATAGTTCCCCGCCGGCAGTTGTTCATCCGCCAATCTCTTCACCTCTCTGCCGAGGAGATCGTACACCCTTAACGTCACCTCGCTCCTCTCCGTGAGAGAGAATTCTACGTTTGTCTCCGAATTGAACGGATTCGGGAAATTCTGATTGAGTCGGAATTCCCCGGGGACAATGTCATCCAAGACCTCGATCGTCGTGAGTTTCTTCGGGTATGTGGCGCGCAGATTATCGAGAAAGAGAGTGCCGTTGTAGGAGACACCTGCCTGCCGGTTGTAGACAAGCTGGATCTCGATTCTCTTCAGAACAATGGGATAGTTGAACACGGCTCCGGCTGTAATAGCCTGATTTGACAGGATATGAGTCCTGATCGTGTCCGGCACACCGATCTTGTTCAACAACTTTGACGAGTAGAGCCGGAACTGCTCGCCGTTGTCATCCTCGACGACATAGTAGATCCTGTGTGAATGATGATCTGTCCGTGCGTCAATCAGGACCGAATCGGCCACGCCGTACAGCGGAATATCAGTATCAAGGTATAAATAGCTTGTGACAGTTCCCGACGCGGTGAATCCATAATCAACTCGAAGGGCATGAGTACCAAGCGTCGTCACGGAGTCAACAGGGGTCACAAAAAAGGAATCCACCTGAACGGCAGAGACGACCCATGCCGAGAGACTCTCCAGAGAATCCAGGACGATGGAACCCACCCCCACTTCCACACGAACGGCCGCCGTGTCAGAAACCCCGTCCAGTGAGGCTATGACTTCTGTGGTTCCCTCAGCAACACCGGAGAAAACGCCCGAACTGCTCACGAGCCCGACCTCCGGGTGGGTGGAGCTCCATTGATATGCATCCATTTCGAATTGGCGGGGAACATTGTCGATGTCAAACGAACTGACATTAAAGGATATGGTTCGGACAGTATCCGTTACAATGTTCGAGAGGGAAAGATTCAACGAGCCGAGGAGCTTCACAGCCACTTGTGCGGAATCCGACCAGGCGCCGTACTGAAGTTTGACGAAACCCAGTGCCGTGCTGTCGGTCGATATGAAGACTCCCGTCAGGGAATCGATCGATCCGATTTGCAGATCGCACGAGAACCGGACCTGCGCCGGATCGAAGGAAGCGGGATTTCCGTATTCATCAACACCCAGCGCCAGAAACTGCCGGGAGTCGCCACGGAAGATTCTCGACTTTTTCGGACTTAAGGTAATGTTCGACAATGATCCTGCCGGCGCAGAAGAAATCACGAGCAGTCCGTTCGAGACCGACCGCTCAGTGCCATCTGACGGTGAATTCATGACGGAATCCCGTATTACCATTGTGGTAGACCCGCCGCCATCCAGATTGACTCCCTCGGCAACCCCGATCTGAATCATGAATTGAGCCAGTTCGACAAAGGTCATTCCGGCACTGAGGCCGACCTGTCTTCCGTCCACGGTGACGAGATAGAGCATTGTACTATCGGCCGAGAAGCCCGCTGCCGTGCGGGGTTCGCGGGGTGCAGCAGGTGAAACATCAATACCCCCTGCAACAAGGACCGGATTTCCCCCAACCATTTCCTTAAGCTGCGATGGGCCAGGGGCAATACCCTGATAAAGCCTCACTGTGTCCCCTTTTTGAATGCGAGACAGAGAAATAGTGTCAGAAGCTCCATGACCCGAGAGAATCCCCCACCCTTGCGGAATCTCGATATCTCCGACGCTGACTTCGACGGATTCAGCGACGCAAACCACCGTGTCATTGGCGAGCCAGGGAGAAATCGGCCGAATCATGACTTCTCTGCCGTACTGATTCGTCCCGGTTGTCAGCCCTTTGTACGAATTAAAGAGGATCAACTGATCGGTCGCTCTCGTTGCGTTGACACCATGAACGGTAATGACGGTATCATCGAGCGAGGCCGTGATCGCCATCGCCACGACATCGATCATTGGAGAATTGTCGGCCGCGAATCCCAACGCCGGCCGCGAAACCGGTTTGATAAGAATTTCCCCCTGTGCAATCTGGATATTGGTGGGTACGCCGCCCGAGGAGTAGAAATCGGCGTTGATCGCGCCAACGGGGAGATGACCTGGTGAGCTCTTGCGAGCCGCCATCGAACGCACGGTCTCATAACCGAGAAGACGATCGTTGGCTTTCACGGACTCGAATCCAATGGAGGGATTCGTCAGATCCACGGTAAGGATATTAATGTTCCAAGGTACAGCGGGGGCCTTGACGAGGTAATGCATCATGCCCGGCCCGACTGACCGGACCGATACTGTGTCGTAGAAAACTTGAGAGTTGAGGTTCGCTGAGAATAGGAGTGTAAGAAGGAGAAGTCGAATCGGTTTCATTGCGCGCTTCCTTGTTCATAGAGATGGATGTTGGACATCTCGCAGAGCCCCCGATGGAGGCAGGAGAGCGCCGACTGCGCGCCATGCACAATGGATCTCTTATGTCTGCAAATCAGAGGGGCTTATTTCAAAAGCAACATCTTCTTGACGATTCTGTACTCGCCCGCCGTGAAGACTGCAAAGTAGGTTCCGCTCGGTAGTCGATCTGCCTCAAAAGTTGCGGTGTAAGTTCCCGGCGCGACTTCTTCATTCACGAGCACGGCTACGGTTCGACCCAGAATATCATAGACCTTCAACTGCGCCAGACCATAATCCGGAAGGGCAAAGCGGATTTGTGTGACCGGATTGAAGGGATTTGGGTAGTTTTGACTCAGATCGTACGTTGCCGGGATCGGGCCATCTTGTTCGACGAACGTGATGATAGTGCGGAACGACCCTTCAACGGACCAGTCGCTGCTGCCGTAGGCGTTCTGTGCCATTACTTTCCATCGGTAGATCTTGTTTCCCGCAAGTTTCCGACTGCTCACGAACGTGGTGTCGGTCACCGTGGTATCGAAAACGGTCGCGTTCGTTGCTCCGTCAATCACGCGGGCAACGAACGAAGTTCCGGTACCTTTCGCCCATACGAACGTCGGATTCACCGGAACATTTGTCACCGCGACAGGGGAAATAATCACAGGCGGAAAAGGCCAACCGGTTGTGAACCTGAAAGCAGGTGAATAATTGCTTGTACCTGCTTGTCCACCGGCGACGGTTCTCCAATAGTAGGTCTTCTGAGGCGTGAGGCCCGCAACCGCCGCGGATGTATCGGTTGTAGAGATCGTCGTAATAAGTGAATCGGGGTTGAAATCGGATGTGCGTGCAACATGGAGCAGAAATCCGGTCGCCTTCACGGGCCTGGACCATTGCAGCTTACCCGTGCTTGCGAACAGGCCGCTGTCGGGAGGGCTCAACAGCGTGGGCGCGACCACGGGAGTTCCGAAGGTTATGAGATTGCTGAGACCGCTTTCGTTGTTGTTCTTGTCGAGTGCGGAGACTGCAAAATAGTACTGAGAATTCGTTGTATCCACGCGGCCAGACGGCGTCGATGTCGTGACCCCTTCGAAGGCGATGAGGTTATCTGAATTCTCCCGGTCAGTGGTATCGGCACTTTTGAATCGATAAACCAGATAGCGGGCCGCGGTATCTGAATCTGTTGCAGTCGAAGGCGGGTCCCAGTTCAGCACAAAGACCGCCCCGCTGGAATCGACCGTGAGATTGCCGGGGGCGTTAGGCGGAACGGTCTCCTTCCAACTCATGACCGGCACAACGGCAGGTGTTCGGAAAACGTCAGACTTCATAAGATCCGTCCACCCACCTACGTTATCGCGGATGAAGTTCGCCCGAAACTGAACGCTCCCCTTCACCTTTGGATTTGCCCGGTTGAATTCAATCTGAGCTTTCATCTGGGTGGCATCGCCAAAACTCGTACCGATTCTGTACGGAGCGTTCCCCGTGTACAGGTGCCGGCCGTTGGCAGCGGTCGAGTCAGCCCACCACGGTTGCAGGAGTCCGTAATCCTGGCCTCCCCCGAAGGGCCAGTACAACTGAGGCGTCAGATAATCGATGGACTGGTCCTGAAGCCATGCGATGGCATCGGCATAGATTTGGCTATAGGCATCCAGGCCGAAGATGCCGGACGGGACCCCGCTCTTCCATATGCCGAACGGGCTCATGCCGAACTTGACATGCGGCTTGATCACCTGGATACTGTCATGAATCTGCTGGAGAAGGCGGTTCACATTGTCTCTTCGCCAATCCTTGATCTGGGCGCTGGAGAACCCGTTCGGATACTGCGAAAAGGTTGCTGTGTCTTCTGTCGTAATGCCCGGAAACGGACTTTCGGGATAGGGATAGAAATAGTCATCCGCATGAACTCCATCGACATCATAACGCCGGACAATATCCGCCACAACGCTGGCAACGTAATCACGCACTTGCGGCAGACCCGGGTTGACGATCTTGTGGTTCGCAGCGGGAAAATACAGGACCCAATCTGAATCATGAACCACGGAAACATGGTTCGGTGCCGGTGCGTATGCCCCGATCACATTCCGAACTGCACGATAAGGATTGAACCAGGCATGGAGTTCCATCCCGCGCGCATGTGCCTCTTTGATGGCAAATTCCAGCGGATCATAGAAGGGATTCGGCGGTGTGCCCTGTGCTCCTGTCAACCAATACGACCATGGGTCGATGGAGGAGTTGTAGAAAGCATCGCATTCGGTCCGAACCTGGAAGACGACGGCATTGATGCCTGCGGCCTTGAGGCTGTTGAGAATGGTTGTCAGCTGAGACTTTTGATCAGCAACGGGCAGGCCGGCTGAAGACGGCCAGTCCAGGTTTATCACTGTGGCAATCCAAGCTCCCCGAAATTCTCTCTTCGGGGAAGGCTGGGCCCAGGCCAGACTCCCCAGAAGGACGATCGCAACAAGGACTCCCACAGCAGTTCTCAACGTTGAAACAAACCATTTCATGGCACCCTCGCGTTCATTCACACGGATGCAGACGTTCTCATCAGTTCATAGAAGACACAGGTTGATTGGTAATTCCCCTCGCGACCCGGTGCGGAGAAGCAAGGGAAGCTCCACGGAAACAACAGAGGCACCCGCATTGCAGCCAGGTGCCTCTGCAGAAGAGTTACTGAAAACAAGAACTATTTCGTCAGGACCATCTTCTTTGTCAGGCGTGCATCGCCGGACGTCAGGACGTAAATGTACATTCCCGTAGAGAGATCGCTGGCATTGAATGTTGCAGTATACGTGCCTGGACTCAGGTTTCCGTTGACCAATCCTCTCACGGCCCGTCCGAGCATATCGTACACGATGAGTGTCGTCTTCCCGCCTTCGGTGATCGAGAACCTGATTTCCGTTGTCGGGTTGAAGGGATTCGGATAATTCTGCATAAGCTCGAATCCATTCGGCACTCCATCTTTCCTTGTCACCGATGTGGGATCCAACTTGATGAATCGCACAACTGCCGGGAGTGCAGGCACATCAAAGTGAGCGACATAGACCGTGTCGCCGCCCGGACTGAAGGCTATGCCGCGCGGATAACTGGGGGCCTTCCACAGCGTATCGCCGTGCGAGGTCGTCGCAACGCTGAAACTGTCGACAAGTGTACCACCGACAGGATCATAGGCATAGAACCTGTTCAACGACCACGTGTAATTGAAGTCAGCAGTGTCCCGTCCGGACCTTGAGTCAGCGCTCGCCCAGATGTGACCGGTCGTGGGATGAATCGCGATCGCCTCAGTGGACATATTCTGGAGAATGCTGTCCGTAAGAGCATATGGGCCGAGGGACCCGTTGGCGCTGTGATACACATACGTCTTCTTAGCAGTGAACCTTGGAGCATACACATCGTTCCCGTCTCCCGAGACCGCAATCGTACGGCCGAACTCAGGAATACTGGCCGCAAACTGCGTGGCAACGGTCATGTCGGGATTGAGAACAAGGCCCGGAAGGGCGCCGACGACTCCGGCGACAAAGAGCTCGCCTGCATCATTCACTGCGACTGAAGCGGGTGAGTTTGTCCCGAGTCCTGTCGGACCAAGGGTTCTCCTCACGCCTGCTCCTGTTTTGTAGTCAATTTCCCAAAGCAGGAGGCCCGGTTTCCCTGCCCAGTTGCCCCAAGCACCGATGAAATTGCCGCTCGAGGGATCGATGTTGCCACCGTATCCGAGCCTGCTATGGATCGTATCAGTGACGGTGACGTTGCTCTCGTTCGGTCCCGTGACAACCGTAATCGGAGAGAAACTCGCAGGAGTCCCGTCGGGGTTGAACACATAGACCGGCCTTGTGGCAATGTACGCGGAGCCCGTGCTGATGGAATCGACTCCCGTGCTGCTGTAAGGCTGGAACCACACTTTGCCGTCCGGATCAACTCCAAGACCGCCGTTGAGGACTCCAAACGGAAGTTTTGTCGTACCCCATGGTTTCGCGGTTGTCGTGTCCGGGAATGGGAACCGCTCGATGTACTTGAGCTGGGCCATCGACAGACTGACAGCCACGGCAACCAGAACAACCAGTACAACAATTGTTCTCATGTGTTTCATATGGCTTGTCCTTCTTTTATGGTAATGGATTGATAGTGAGTTAAGAAATCCAACCGTTCTTTCGCGCACCGGTTTTAGTAGTAGGGTGCGCCTGCAACACGTGCCTTCAGTTTTAGAAGCACACCGTTCCCCGTTGCCACGAAGATATCATTCCCCGATCCCCATGCGAGAAAGCGGACCGAAGTGCCGAATAGTTCCTCGTAGTCGGCATAGGGAATGATCACTGTCTTGGATGGAGTTACCACAACAAATCCCGCGGGAGCATCCGTCGCTATGTAGAGATTCCCAGAGGATGAAAACGATATCCCCTGGGGAGTATATCCCTCGGTGGGAAAGGCCGCACTGAAATTAAAGTAGAGTTCCGGTGTCCCGAGACTATCCACGTTGATGGGAGCCCGCCAAATTCCCCATGCGGAGTCCTTAAACGCACTCAAGTACAGGTAGTTGTTGAACACCCTCACCGATCGCACCGATGCCGCGAAAGGAAAGAACTTCGACGTCGGCGTTTGCGAAATGCTGTAGATGCGGGCGCTGTTGATGCTGGTCGTATTGCTGCCGGCGGCCCAAAGGATCTGATTCGGGCCGAAATCGATGTCGTTGATGGTATATCCTGCGGGTAAAGCGACCCAGAGAACGGCCGGGTCCCCTCCTCCAGGAGCAAAGCGATAGATTGCACGAATACCCCGCGCTGCGTAAAGATATCCTCCCGGTCCGAACTTCAGCCCGGTCCATCCCACGACTCCCGAAGTGTCACGCGCATAGGAGTTCACGGATCCGTCCGCCGGAATTCTCTTGATCCCAACACCCCCTCCGCTAACGCTGACGGAAACGTACAAGTCCCCTGTGGCATCGGCAATAATCGCATTGGCGAGGTCGGATGGTCCGAGGAGTCCAAAAGACTCAACCGCTGCCGTGAGCTTGTAGACAAGGGTGTTACTCATTTTGTCTGACCCGCGAGTAGCGATCCGGACAGCGACGCTGTCACCGATGACAAGCGGTGTCCTCAGGGAGATCTGGGTGGCTGTCGTCTGAATAGGAAATCCCGGAGACGAATCGAGAAAGATGATATTATTCGCCGCGACGGTTGAGAAGTTGGATCCGGTGATCACAAGGGTATCGACGCCTGCCTGGGCACTGTCGGTGGGCGCGACGGCGGTGATGACAGGAGGAGGGCCGAAGGTTGTATTCGGAGTGAAGAGACTCCCCTCTTCCTCTTCCACACAGCCGCCAAAAACGGAAAGGCTGCAGCCGAGGAGAACAGCCAACCCCGACCAGCCCGACAGGATCGCGCGACGAACTCCCTTTGCCGCCCGCCCTGTTCCAAAAGTTGAAAGACGCATGAGCTGTCTACCTGTCGTAGTATTCGTCATTGTTAAAGAGCAAAACGCAAGGAAACGCGATGCACCGATGTGAAAATTCCAAAGGGGGTGTATGCATAGTCCACGCCCATCGATGCACCTACCAGAGACTGCTGAAGTCCGACACCCAGCGAAAGTCCATGCTCGTCAGCAGGGAAGATATAACCAAGTCTTAGAGCCAGCGTTTGGGAAAAGAGATATTCGGCTCCGAACTTGAGCTGCTCGGGATAGTCGCGCGGGTGCTCGGCATCCACGAGAACGAAGAGAGAATGGCTGGCCGGATCCATCTCCGCCAGATCAAGAACGTTCATCGAAAGTCCGATCCGGAAGGTCAATGGAAGCTGGAAACTCTCCTGGATGTAGGCCACCTCACGCGAGAAGTTCCTGATCGTGACACCGAGGGTCAGACTCTTGTAGCCCGTTCGATAGAGCATCCCGAAATCGAAGGCCGGCACATCGAGGACGCTGGTGATTTCCCGCACGGGAGTGTAGGTGGAGTCCTCATTGAGGACATTCTTTGTGTACGAGGCATTGACAACACCCGATCCCAGATCCTGGTAGACGAACTTGATGCTACCTCCGATGGAGAATTTGTCGGACAGGGCACGGGCATAACTGATCCCAAGCGCATAGGCGCTGGGCTTGTAGGTGCCAATATCAAGGTACCCCTTTGTGTTGCGGGCCAGGATCGTGGCTTCCACCACTCCATAGTCGACCGATTGGATCGTAAATCCGATGACGCCATAGAGCCCGTCGAACGGCCTCAGGGCGACCGCACCGTACAAGTGCTTGATATCGGCAATCCATTGCACATATCCGACGGAGACATCCGCAAACGATTCCAGGTGGGCCATCCCGGCAACATTGTAGAACATCGAGGCAGAGTACCCGTCGGCCGCCGTAAAGGCATCTGCCAACCCTCCTTGCCGGGCACTCATACCGACGTTCAGAAACTTCATTCCGGTTTGAGCCAGTTTCTTGTTTTCTTGAGGCTGGGCTTTCAAGGGGAAGCAAAGAACAATGATGACAACCGAAAGCCAGCCGACACGAAGTAGAGTTTTACGATTCATGAGAGGTCCGCAGACTAACGAATGATGACGAGCTTCTTGATGATCCGATCGCCTGTATCCTTGTCTTCAAACACAACGATATACACACCGCTGACGACCACCTGATTCGACGACGTGATAGAGTTCCAATATTCATCTCCCGTCCCGTTGGTATGATCGATTTCCTTTATCAGCTCACCGAGTTCCGTGTAGATCTTGATCTTGCAGTTACCGGGGACGTTGAAGAAGGCTATTCGATCCGGCTGATCGGGGAAACGAAGGACGTTTTCGGCAGAGGAAATGATGTAGGGATTCGGCGCGATGCGAATCGCCTCCATACGCGTCTTGTATGGACTGATGATGCCTGCAGGGAGCGGCACTTCCGTTCCGTTAAGATACATTTTGGCCATTCCGGGGGAGAAAACATCGACCGCTTTGACCTGATAGTACGCGGTGTAGAATGCGGTGGTGTCAGTCGGGACTGCAACGGTCATGGAGCGGGAAAGCCGGGTCCCAACAGCCGTCTGGTAAAAATTCAACGGGAGCTGGGCTGCGGGAATGGCAATGGAGTCGACGCTGACAACACTCGAATTCGAAAGTAACCGCTTTGTCACAATCATGTAGAATTGAGTTACACTGAAGCCGTCTGATTTCCCACCAACATTGTCGGCAAATTCAAACTCGACGGTATTCGTGCCGTTGATCAGCACTGAAGCGACATTCAGGGCGTCCCTTCCATACTCGACCGGACGCCCCGGGGGACGCTTCAGATTTGCGGCAGTGTACGTCTGCGTATAGAACCGGCTGCTCTCCAGAGACCCCGCCGGCGTCATGGCTGCACCCGAGTTTGCGGACGGATCGCCGAATGCTGTGATATAGTAGTAGTAGTCGATCCCGCGAATCGCCGTGACATCATCGAACGTGTACGCCACTGAAGAAGAATACTGGACAGACGGATCTGTCGGGGCCGTTCCTCCAGACTGAAACAACAGATGAAACGTGCTATCTGATCTGCCGGTTGCGCGATAAAGCTTGTACCCTACAAATCCGTTGGCGGTTTCCAGAGGATTTGGCTGCCAGGTAATGGCAATCTTGTTTCCACCTCCCGTAACATTGAAGGCCTGCGGAGGATAGGGTGGCTGGGGAATATCGTAGCCTGCCCCATAGTTCGCCACGGCACGCCGGAACGTCTCAAAGATGCGATCACGGCCCAAAAAAACCGAATCGTTCTTCGCTTCGTTTGTGATGGTACCGGATTTGAATTGCCTGCCGATCCTGATGGCCTCTTCCCTTGTCAAGCCGTTTGCCCCTTCCGCAAAGACGATGCGGATGCTTTCACCCGGCCCTATCGTATAAGGACCGTATCCGATTGTCGAGGACCACCCTCCCGGCGCCCCGGCTCCGATATTCGCCATGACATTCTGCTGGCTGAAATTTCCTCCCGGCATCACAAGCCACGCGTGACGAACTGCATGGCCTGCACTCATCAGCCGCTGATACTCGTCTGACATCGTCGCTGAATTGAATTGGCTGTTGTTGCGCGTGGCGGGCTCGTCGGAAGCAATATAACCGGTTGTGGAGGGCTGGTTGGGGTCGTCGGCAGCGTTTGAGGGAGACGTGTCCGCATGGAGATGCACATTGCCGACAAACTGCGCAGCACCCAGACGCCATGTTGTATCGGTTGACGGAATGAACCCCGAAGAAAGTCCCGGATTCCATATCGGCGCACCAATGTTGTCAAACGTCCCCGGGGGCTTGCTCGCCTCCGAATGATATCCGTGCCAGCTGAACTGCGCTTTGATGTCTGTGGGCGCATCCGGATACCACGGCCCTCTCGCATCGTTCATCGTGTTGATTCCCCACCCCGATGAGTTGTTTACCATGTAGCGAACTTCACGGCACACGGAATAGCGAAATTGCCAGTAGAAGTATACCCCTGTCAGGGTCTTTCCGGGCGTTTCAATCGCCGCATCCCCGTCTGTGTTGCCGGTATTGGTAAACGTGATGTCGAAGATATGATAATTGTCATGGTACTGTTGACTGAACGCGTAGATCCTGCGGGTCATCGTCAGGCCTACCGCAGTATTGGCGACGGTCAGCATCATTCGGTCCGCCTTCAACGTGTCGGTGACAGCCGTCAGTTCTTCGAGAGCTGCAAACGAGGGATCACCGTCCACAAAGACCCGGGGACGTTCGAATTTCGCGTAGAGGTCAAATTGGAGAGGATAAAACTCAAAGTCTCCGTTGACCCGGGGGCCGACGTGCACGACTTTGAAGGGGTAGTTTATGCCTCTATCATCGGTGTAGTTCGTTGTCCCAATCCAGAGGCCTTTGGCAGCCTGCATATCCTGGTATTGGTACTGAGCCGGCCATCGGAGACCGTATTGTTGTGAAAGGACGTTCCCCTCTTCAATCTCCCAACCCTTCTCTGAATACCAGTTATGCATCGACCCGATTTGAATCCATTTCGTCAGGCCTTGCGCAAACAGGGGTTCGGGCGAGGCAAGGAGAACCGTCAAGAATGAGAGCAAGATGAAAACGCCGTAACGACGGGAAGTAATCATTGTTTCCTCTTGAAGAACGAATAGAACGATCAGCGCATCACAGATCGAAAGAAAATCTTATCCCGAAATAGATGTCCCGCGGGCTCAGGAATGTGAACCAGGGCTGATTGGGCATATCGATGTACGCTTTGTCCTCGAGCGCCTTGTTCACTTCGCCCTGATCGGCAGCTATCCATTGACTGCCGTTCCATTGAAGGTATTGCTTCGTTCCGCCATCATAATAAATAGGAACGGTACTCGGGCTGGCGAGCGAATTGACGTCGTTGGTGTAGACCATTGGCTGAAAAGGAACTCCCGTTGACCTGTAATCACCGGGTTGATCGTCTCCGGGAATATTGCCGTAGTACTGATTGAATACTTCCGGCAAGTGCAGCGACTTCATGTAGTTCTCATAATCCTGTGCATCGACAAATCCGAGCGCTGTTGACCCCGAGGTCGCCATTTGCTTCAAGTTGAACAGGTTGTTGATATCCATGAACAGCTGAATATCGAGCGGGCCGACATCAAAGGACTTGCTCAAGCGCATGTCGCAAGAGAAGTTGTCCTTCCACCGAATGTTGTTCTGCACGCCGGGGATCGAACCTCCGCCCACCCACGTAAAATGGAATCCCTTCGACCATGCTGCAAGGAAGTTGACCCTGAAATCGCCAAAAGGATGGATCCCGGCAACTTCTGGACCAAAGTCCACCGGAGTGAAGAAATCCACATTTGCCCGTGCGTATGGTCGGGGTATGGGTCTGGACTGCTGGGGATTCGTCCGCAGATCGCTCTTCTGGTCGACCGGATTCTCGTAGTAGGTTGCCCTGCCAAAGTATCCGGATGTGCTGACCATGTAGGTGTAGTTCAGGAAGCCCTGGACCCAGTCCCCGCGGTTCTTGTTGACACTGAGTTCGAGGCCGCGGATATCTTCGTACAGGTTGTTGGTCGTGACGCTGTATGTCGAATAGTACCCGACGTAGCTCACCTGGCGGGATTGATCCGAGACATCCTTGTAGTATCCTGTCAACCGCAGGAGGAACATGTCGAGGAGGTTATGCTCGTACCCGAGTTCGTAGGCAACGGTCTTTTCAAGCGGGAGATTCGGATCTGCAAGCCGAATGACGCTTTGTGATGCTGTCTCTCTCCTGATCAGGAAGAGCTCTTCGGGCTGTGGCATGGACCTGAAGTGACCGTAGTTAAAAAAGAGCTTGGCGTTTTCGGTGATCGGGAAAGCAACGCCGACACGGGGACTGATCGCAGTAATGATATCCGTCGGTTCTTTCTGCAGAGATGTGTCGATTCCCAGGGAAGCATTCCCCCGGAAATACCGATAAAAGGGATCGTACACATACCAATCTCCGCCTGCATGCGACATTTCGAACCTCAAGCCGACATTTGCCACCATTCCTTCGAATTCGAGCTTGTCCTGAACGTACAGGGCAAGGCGCTTAGGATAGGTGTGCCATTTGGACGTTGAACGTCCCGAGGGCAGGACAAGGTCGACCGAGCCGTAATTCACATTGTTGTCCGTCAGGACAAATTCCAGCCCTGCCTTCATTTCATTGAACCGGTCCAGCTGGCTCGAGTAGTCGGCTCTCAACGTGTAGGAGGCGACCTTGCTCGAATCACGGGCGTTGCTCATCCCGATCGCCATCCTCATCTTGTCAATTCCCGTCGTCGAGTAGTCGCCGGGGCTGGGAACGAAGCCAAAGGGGGCCTCGTCAAGGTAGTAGTTATCGCCAAACAGGTAGACGCGGGATGTATTCCTCACCGGTCCGGGATATGTGTGGTAGTCCGACGCGAAACGCTGCAAGCTTACTTCATAGAAACTTGACGCGCTCAGCACATGGGTAAACTTGGCTCCAAACATCATGCGATTCACATAGTTGCGGCCCCAATAGCTGTCCGTAAAGAGGCGGGTGTCGATGTAGCTTACGCGATCCATCGAAGCGCCAATCGATGTTGCACTGGTCCCAAAGCTGCCATAGACCCCGGTTTGGTTCCGGTCGACGGAGGCATTCCTTCCGACCAGACCTTCCAGCATCAGTTTCATCCCTTGGCCGACGTCCGAAGTGATCTTGAGAGACCCGCTGTGGTCCACCGCCCCGCTGCGCGCGAGGGGGATGGCAAACTGGTTGGATGTGTACCGCCCTGAAGCGTAGAATCGGAGATTCCCCAGTTCCTTACTGATACCCGGAACGGGGCCCCCAAATCCAAAGTCGATATCGTAGTCCGGCTTCACGATATCGAACGACTTCCTGTGCTGCCAGAGGAATACCTGCTGAGCGGCTTGAGGAGTCAGATCGTTTGTGGGGTCATCATCAGAGAGCAGCGTCTGAGAAACGGAATTCCACCCCTCAAATTCCTTGAACTGCTTCTGTGTCCATTCGTCCCATGCACCGTTCTTTGTTCCCGTCCATGAAACGGCATCGTCAAGGAACGGCCGGATCCAATATGAACCGGGGTTGTTCGGGGCCATGCCGAAGTATTTTTTCGTCGGGAAACTGTACCGGACCAAAGCCCCGACATTATATTTCGAAAGTTCCCCTTCCTTTGTTACAATATTGATGACACCCGACCGAACGTTGCCGTATTCCGCGTTGAAACCTCCTGTTTGAATCTGAATGTCCTGAACAGAAAGGAGGCTCACTGCGGTGTAGGGGCTGTTGTCGCGTTCGTCACGGAGGGTCAGTCCGTTGACAATGAACGCCGTCTGGTCCGAACCGCCGCCGCGAACCGAAAGACCCTGAACACCGGCCTGCAACCCGATGACACTTGCTACCTGCGTCACGGGGAGGTTCGCCACTTCTTCAGCAGTAATATTTGCGCGGCTTGAGGAGACACCCCGCTCAACGATGGGCCTTTCAGCGACGATGACCACCTCCTCGATTTCAACACTCCTCTCCTGCATCTGCATCTGAAGGTCGGTCGTCTGATCAATGGCCACGCGAACCTCTGTCGCCGTGTAAGGGGCGTATCCTATCATTGAAGCCCGAACGCGATAAATACCCGGCGGGACGTTCAGGATGACAAAGAACCCCTCGAGGTTCGTTGCCGCACCCATCGTCGTCCCCTCGATAACGACGTTCACAGATATCAGGGGATCGCCGGTTCGGGCATCAGTGATTGTCCCGGAAATCTTTCCGGTTTGACCCGGCAACGCCGGGACAAGGAAAAGGAAGAGAAGGAAAAAGAAAGAAAGGCGTGACAACGTTTTCATACGCACTCCGTAACTTGATCGATCGATCAGAAGAACTGTCGGCGTATTGATTCGTCTTGGACCAAGACGTACTGCGAGGTACCTCTACTGGAAGGACTGGTGGTTCAAGAATATTGAAAAACTTCAAGGCTTTGTCAAGACGTTCGTGGTGCAGAGATACGATATTCCTTGAATCATCAACATTGTTTTCTTTTTGGACGAATTTGGAAGAAACTGCTGGAAGGTCTTGTGACCCCGAGTGTAACTTTACAGCACTCTTGACTCGACACCTGTCACCCTGGGTATAAGAGTCTGGACCGAATTTTCTCCAAAGAGAGCGCTCATTACGCGGCGATACGCTCCCTTCGCATGTGTGGGAATATAGGCCTGTATTGTGCCCGCAAACCCGCCCCCGTGAACACGATAGGCGCCTTCGCCATGGCGAAGGAGAAAGCGATCCGTTTGTGCCAGTGCCAGAGCCAAACCCTGGTTATGAGGATGACCGGCGGGAACAATGTTCTGCAGGTATTTCATCGAAGAATCGCCGGATTGCTGGACTAGATTGAGGAATTCCGAGAATCGTTTCTGTTTCAACGCTTTGAATTGTTTTTCGACCCTGTTGTTTTCCGCGAAGAAGTGCATACATCGAAGGGCCGCTCTGTCGCCACAGTTGGCCCGGATATCCGGAAGACGATCCATGAACAGGTCAACATCAACGTCGCGACAATACTCTACTCCCAGAAAGCGCGCGACCGATCGCATCTCTTTCGGGATCGCGGCATAGTCCCCCGTAAGGTCTTCGTGAGTTGACCCTGTATTCACGACCACCAGGTCGAATCCGAATTTCTGCGGGTCAAAATCCACGCGTTTGATATTGGGATTTGAAGGATCCCGAAAATCGATTCGTAAAGTTCCCCCCATACTGCAGGTGATTTGATCCATGAGGCCGCAGGGTTTTCCAAAGTGAACATTCTCAGCGGCTTGCCCTGAAAATGCCAGCTGAACCCGAGATATCCGCCCACTATTATAGAGCGTATTGAGAATTGAGCCGACGAGAACTTCGAAGCACGCGGACGAACTCAATCCCGAGCCAACGCCGACACGGCTTGTCACCCAGGCGTCAAATCCCCCCACGTTCCCTCCCTGTCGAATGAATTCGGCAACAGTCCCGCGGATGAGAGCAGCTGACGTACCGCGTTCTTCGGGGTGTATCCCCCAATCTCCTGTTTCAACGATGAACGGATCATGAAAACCTTCGGAGAAGATTCGGATGGTACCGTCGGATCTCGGCGCGACCGCGGCAAGCATATCGAGATCGATGCTCGCGGCCAAGACCTTCCCGCGGTTATGGTCCGTATGATTCCCGCCGAGCTCCGTTCTTCCGGGAGAACTGAAAGCATGAGTCGGCTTCCGTCCCGTCATCCGCCGAAAATCTCCTGAACAGCCGGCAAGGCGCTTTTTATCCCACAGATTCTCTCCTTTTGCGGCCGTCGCCCGTCTTCTCTTGTTCTTCATTGGTTTTCGCAAATCGGAAGCTGGAGGGTTGCCGTGGTTCCCTTGCCGGGGGCGCTCTTAATAGAGAGCCCCCCGCCATAGAGGTGGGCAAGCTGTCTCGCCATGGAAAGTCCAAGACCCAATCCTTGCTGCTCGTGGCGGCTGCGGTCGAATTGCATGAATCCAGCCACGGATCTCACCTGATGGAAATCCATGCCTCGCCCCTGATCACAGACCTGGATTTCGCATTGTGAGGTTTCGCGGTGGACGGTGCATGATACTTTGACCAGAGTCTTCGGCTGCGAAAACTTGAAGGCGTTGTCGATAAGTTCGTCCAGTATCTTTCTCAAATGATCGGCAGAAATCCTGATGCAGACCTGTTCGGGAAAAGCAATTTCAAGGTCTCCCCCGCGTTGAAAAGCCTCGGCCCGTTCGCGTGCAAGCAATCGCACAAAGGAATCGGCCCGTGCGACCTTCTCCCTTTTGAGCGATTTTCTGGCGGTCCCATCGAGACCAAGGAACATCACTTCGGCATTTGTCCAGAACTTTTCGAGCGTTTTCTGAAGCCGGTTTGCCGAGCTGATGATATGGTCCGCTATTTCCGAGAGCTCTTCGGGGGTCGAGGAGCGTGCCTGTTCCTTGAGAACTTGAGCGAATCCCAGGATGCCTGTGAGGGGCGTTTTGAGCTCGTGCGGAACGGATGTGCTGATGTTGAAGCGAAGTTTCTCCAGCCTCTTCTCGGCATGCGCAATTTCGTGCTCGTGCCGAAGAAGGCGGGTCTTTACCGCCTTCAGGAGGTCGTCAGTGGCAAAAGGCTTTGTCAGAAAATCATCTGCCCCGAGTTCCATTCCTCTGCGCATATCTGTCGGCTTGCCTTTCCCGGAAAGAAAAACGAAAGGGACGATCGCGGTGACAGGGTTCTCCCGGAACATGTTGAGTACCTCAAATCCGTCGAGACCCGGCATCTCGATATCGCACAGCACAAGGTCGGGGATCCGTGTCTCGGCAGCCCGCAAGCCTTCTTCCCCGCTGGAAGATTCGAGAACAGAGTACCCTTCGGACACCAGGACTTCCCTGAGGGCATCGCGCATCAGGTTTTCGTCATCGATGATAAGGATCGTCTTTTCACTGTGAGGCATGGTATTTCCGGGTCCGATATGAAAATCTAAACAAAGCTCCCACACTTTTCAAGCTCTGCATTCCGGGAGAATTCGCCGTAACTCCCGCCGCCCGCTGCGTAGAAACTTGTTGAGGCTTGTCCCGAATGACGGAAAGTCTTGCGGCCGCTGATTCCTCCCGGGAGACGGAAAGCAAAAGAGCCTGTCCAAAGATGGCAGGCTCTTTTTGTTACCGATGGCCGGATCGTTTATCTTCCCTTCTTCAAAAGTTTTTCCACTTTTTGCATCAGGGCCTGAATTGAAAATCCCTTGTCGATATAATCGTCGGCCAGGGAGGTGTCCCACGCGCCGATCGATTGCGCCGCACTGGTCATCATCAGAACAGGGATAACGGCGGTTTCTTCCTCTCCTTTCAGGGTCTCCACCATCACAAATCCGTTCATGTTATCCATATACACATCGCTGATAATAAGATGCGGTTTGTGCAAACGCGCAAGTTCAAGGCCCATCAGTCCGTCAGAGGCCTCGAATGTCTCATAGCCCTTCGCCTTCAGCGCGGCTATGATGACTTTTCTCTGCGCATCTTCGTCGTCAACAACCAGAATGGATTTCATAGGAATGTCGGTCGGGAGGTAATTCAAAGTACAGAAGTTGTTGCAGAAAAACAACCATACTTCGGGAGCATTTGTCCCCATCCTCACTTCATGTTCTGGATGATCGAGGAATTCGTCTCTGAAGCCTTTTTCTGAATACGAGAGATCGCATTGATGATCTGTGACTTGCGATCATCGTAGGCCTGCAATCTCAACTGATTCATCTCTCCAAGTTCACCCATGGTGTCTTTCATGTGCTCAAGATCCCTTATGAGGGCTCTCAAATCACCCACATCCAGCGGTTCACGGACCGAAAGGGTGATCCATGTCTCCGATTGCCGGAGAGAGGATGCAAGTTCGTTGAGAAGGGGTTCGTAGGATCCGCATGCACAAGGATCTGAGTCGTCCTTGCCGGAATTGTTTGAAAGATCCCCGTTGACGGTCCCGATCAGTCCATCGATCCCGGCCTTTGCCTTCCCTATCGCCTCTGTCCGCTTCTGATTGTTCACAAAACCCTTGTCCAGGATCCTCACGGCATCCATCATGACGAAAAAAGTCAAGACTTCTGTACCGTACCCATCGGGGTCCTCACCGGTGACATGCCCGGCGGCCTGCTGACGGACAATTTCCTCGTTGGACCTCCCGCTTGCGAGATCTCCCGCCTCTGCATGAATCCAATCAACCATGCCGGTCGGAAGATACCGCATGAGGGAAACCTCGACGGAGCGCGCTTGTGAGAGGATTTCCGCATTGGAGGCACCGCATGACGCCAGAATTGCCGTGCCGGCGATAAGAAGAAGAGCAAGCAAGGTTGAAGTTAGTCTCATGGTTGACCGATTGCTGTATGCTGACCGTGTAACGATCAACCGAAGGGCTGGTCGATCGAGGGGCTTTGTTTGGTGAACATCGTGGCCCCGTTTTCCGTAACATAGAGACAGTCTTCAAGGCGGATCCCGAATTCGCCGTAGATACAAATGGTCGGTTCGTCGCTAAAGCACATTCCGGGACGCATGAGAGTCTTGTTCCCCTTCACGAAGTTTGTCCACTCATGCCCGTCCATCCCGATGCCGTGACCGGTGCGGTGGGGCAGCCCCGGCAGCTTGTAGCCCGGGCCGAAGCCTGCATCCGTAATGACTTTTCGCGCCGCTGCGTCGACATTCTCGCATGGCACTCCGGGTTTGGCGACGGCAAATGCTGCGTCCTGGGCCTTTCGCTCAAGGTTCCAAATCTCCGTCTGTCGTGGTGTCGGCTTTCCGAGGACGAATGTACGAGTGATGTCCGATGAGTATCCCTCCACCGAGCATCCGCCGTCGACAAGCACCGTGTCTCCCTCTTTGACTTTCTGCGGAACTCTGCTCCCATGAGGAAAGGCCGTATATTCACCAAAGATCACCATCGCTCCTCCCTGCGCTCCCAGCTTTCTGAATGCGGCACTGATCAATCCGCCGAATTCACCCTGAGTCATCCCATCCTTCAAACTCCCGAACGAAGCTTTATAAGCTTCGATTGTGATGTCGTTCGCCTTTTGCATGAGAGCCAGTTCTGCCGGCGACTTGATCATCCTGCATCCGGCTGTTACGGGAACGGCGTCAACAAACTCCAATCCCGACGTATCCTTGCGGAGGCCTTCAGCAATGAAGAACCGGAGTCTCTCCTCCAGGCCGATCCTCCCGAAACGAACGCCGCGATCCTTGAAGATTGAGCCGAGGAGCTTGTAAGGGCTTTCATCCTCTTCCCACGTGCGGACGTCTGTCCCAGATCTGATCAATTCCCTCGCTCTCTCTTCCTCAAATGCCGGGCAAATCCAGGCGAGCTCACCGCGGGCGGGAATGACCAAAGCAAAGGGCCGTTCGCTGTTGCCCCACCTCACATCGGCAAAATACCTCATCGAGGTGCCTCCCTCCATGACCACAGCATCGATCTTATTCTCCGTCATCAGCTGCCGGGCTTTTTCGACGCGGGCTTTGCGCTCGTCATCCGAAATGGGAACCACTTCGCCCGTCATGGTAACAAGCGACCGGATCGATTCAGGGAGTTCCGCCGGTTCAGCGAATGCCGGCGGGGGAATCAACGATACTCCCGCAACACCTGCGGAAGCGAGAAGAAAGTCTCTGCGGTTGTACATGGTTATCCTGTTGGTTGGTCAGGTGGAAAGGCAATCCCCTGAATATACAGAAGAAGGATTGAAAAGCGAAAGAGAAACCACGCCTGCCCGCCTCTGAGATTCTCATCCGGCAGGCGGGGAGGGCACCCCGTAGAACAAACGGGGCAAGCAGAGAAGGCACACCCGCCCGACAGAACGCAACCGACCTTCTGGCAGTCGTTCGGGCCGGAAGTGCACGGAGTTATTATCGCAACATTCTTGAAACTATTAAGTCATTTCCAGATATTGGTTTTTCGCAAATGTTTCCGCATCCACTCATCCGTAGGAGATCTCAATGAAATCCCTCGTTGCCGTTCTTGCTCTCACATTCCCGCTGATCTTCTCCACCGCGGCGCCGGCACAACCGCAGGATTGGGAATCACGGTTCCGGTCAATCCCAAACCAGGAAAACCTGCGCGAATATATGAAGCGACTTTCAGCCAGACCTCATCACTTGGGTTCGCCTTACGACAAGGAGAATGCCGAGTGGATCCTTGCGAAATTCAAAGAATTTGGATTCGACGCGAAGATTGAGGCCTTTGATGTCCTTTTTCCCACGCCGAAGGAGCGGGCAGTGGAATTGCTCGAGCCAGTGCGTTTTTCCGCGACACTGCGCGAGCCCGCGGAGAACATCGATCCAACCTCAGGACAAATGGATGAACAGCTTCCAACATACAACGCCTATTCCATAGACGGCGACGTAACGGGACCTCTCGTGTACGTCAACTACGGAATTCCGGAGGACTACGAAAGGCTCGAGCGTTTGGGAATCTCCGTCAAGGGAGCGATCGTCATTGCGAGGTATGGTGCGTCATGGCGCGGGATCAAGCCGAAGCTGGCAGGTGAGAAGGGTGCCATCGGCTGCATCATTTACTCCGATCCCCGCGAGGACGGTTACTTCCAGGGAGACGTTTTTCCGGAAGGTGCTTACCGGAACAAGGATGGGGTTCAGAGGGGGAGCGTGATGGACATGCCCTTGTATCCTGGAGATCCGCTGACTCCCGGAATCGGCGCCACCGAAAAGGCCAAGCGGCTTGCCCTGAAAGACGTCAAGACCTTCACGAAGATTCCCGTGCTGCCGATCTCTTACAGCGACGCACAGCCGTTGCTGGCGGCCCTCAAAGGCCCTGTGGCTCCGGAAGCCTGGAGAGGATCACTTCCGATCACGTACCACATCGGGCCGGGACCTGCCAAAGTGCGGCTCAACGTGAAATCAAACTGGGACATCAAAAAGATCTACAATGTGATTGCGACCATTCGCGGCAGGCAGTATCCGGACGAATGGATCATACGCGGCAACCATCATGATGCGTGGGTCAACGGCGCACAGGACCCGGTTTCGGGAATGGGGGCTGTGCTCGAAGAAGCCAGGGCCTTTGGTGCGCTGATGAAGGAGGGATGGAGGCCGAAGAGAACGATTGTCTATTGTGCGTGGGATGGTGAAGAGCAGGGTCTGCTCGGGTCGACGGAATGGGCCGAAGCTCATGCGGACGAATTGAAACAGAAGGCGGTTCTCTATATTAATACAGATTCCAACGGGCGCGGCTATCTTGGCGCCTCGGGCTCTCATTCATTGGAGAAGTACATGAACGGCGTTGCGCAGGACATCGTCGATCCCGAGAAAAACATCTCCGTGTGGAAAAGAAGCCAGCTGGCCCGCATTGCGAATGCACGCTCACCGGAAGACAGAAGGGAAATCCGCTCGAAGGCGGACCTGAGGATCGGCGCACTTGGTTCAGGATCAGATTACACTGTCTTCATTGACCATCTTGGCGTTGCGTCCCTCAACCTGGGATACGGCGGAGAGGACGGGGGCGGGATCTACCATTCCATCTACGACGATTTCTATTGGTATACGAACTTTTCGGACACCGATTTCTCCTACGGCCGGGCATTGGCGCAAACGGGCGGAACGGCGGTTCTTCGAATAGCCGACGCCGGGCTTCTTCCTTTCGAGTTCACAAATTTTGCAGAGACGGTCAAGCGGTATCTCGATGAGCTCAAGAAGCTCCTGAAGTCAAAGCAGGACGAAATCGCCGAACGGAACCGACAGCTCGAAGAAGGAGTGTTCAGCGCGATGGCTGATCCCAAGGAGGCCTT
Source organism: Bacteroidota bacterium (assembly GCA_035291905.1). Taxonomy (GTDB): domain Bacteria; phylum Bacteroidota; class Ignavibacteria; order UBA10030; family UBA10030; genus JACPLA01. Next base: position 7,041 of record DATDRF010000211.1, on the reverse strand, counting down.
CGTTCCCCCGACCAGAGAGGAAGTTCCTCCCCACTTGAACTTTGCCCCGCTTGAAAACGCCCTTGAGAATCTTACCCGGGGAGCCGAACGGTACTCGAAAGCCGCGGCAGGCGTGAAGACAAGCGGAAAGGCTCCGAGTGCCTCAATCATCTCATCGGTCAACAAGAAGCTTATCCAGAGCGAACGGCTGTTGACGGATCAGAAGGGTCTTCCCGGCCGTGATTGGTTCAGGCATCTGATCTACGCTCCGGGATTCTACACGGGTTATGGGGTAAAGACGATTCCGGGAGTTCGCGAGGCCATTGAACAGAAGAAATGGATTGAGGCGGAATCTGAGATTGTTCGGGTTGCAGGAATTCTGGAGCAGGAGGCGCGGCTGATTGAGTCAGCCGCAAAGGAGTTGGAATAGCAGACAGAATCTCCTCCTTTAAAGAAGGGGAGGCTGGATCAACAACTCTGCTTCTTTGAGTCCTTTCGTCACCAGGGGGATTTCTCGTGCAGGAAGAGGGGATGAGTTGGATAAAAAGAATGGCACCGCTTCCGGCTTGACGGCTTTGCGCACGTCCCTTATTTTGATGCGCTTGGTGACAACCCAGAAGAATCGCGGTGCCAGGCTCACAGGGGAGTATCGTAAGAAGGAACCGTTTTCACAATTCTGAAGTTATAAAGAGTCCGAATTCTGAGACGAAGGGGCGGTTTGGTGGGACGAATGGAGCGTCTCGATTCATTGTTGAACCAATTCGAGACACAGGAAAGAGGCTGAATGAAGAAGATTCTCCGCTGGATCCTGATCGTCCTCGGCGCTGTATTCCTCATCGTTCAATTTGTCCGTCCCGCCAAAAACCATTCCGACGAACCGCAGTCCCGGAGCATTTCCCTGACCTTCCCGATTCCCTCCGCTGTTGATTCCATCCTGAAACGCTCCTGCAGGGACTGTCACACGAACAACACCGACTATCCCTGGTACGCTGAGGTCCAGCCGGTCGGCTGGTGGTTGCAGGGACATATTGATGACGGCAAGAGCGAATTGAATCTTGACGAATTTGCATCCTATGAACTGATGCGTCAGTTCACGAAGTTCCAACAGATTGCAGAGCAGATAGAAGAAGATGAAATGCCGCTTCCTTCCTACCTCATCATGCACGAGAACGCGCGACTCAGCCAGGATGAGAAAATGATTCTCATGGACTGGGCAACGGCCATGAGAGATTCGATGAAGAATTGGTACCCCGCCGACAGCCTGCAGCGGCCAAGAAGGCGATCCCCATAACGGCACGAAAAAACAAAGCCCGGACGCGTCCGGGCTTTTTCATTCTCATCAACTGACAAGTATCCTGACTCTTAGAGTCCCTCCTGAGCGAGAACATACGACAGGATCGCCATACAGGCCGCTCCGAGTTGTAACTCGCGTTCTTCAACATTGTCGATCGTGTCATCGTCGGCATGGTGGTAATTGAAATATCTCTGAACCTCGGGCAGCAGAGCTATTTGCGGGACGCCCTGCGGAATGAGCCAGGAGATATCGGCACCACCACCACCGGGCAGAATGCGGTCGGCCATGATATGCCGAAAGAGAGGAGCCCATCGGGCAATTTTTTCGAAACGGACGGAATCTGTGGCCGCAGTGAAACCCCGCGGCATAAAGCCGCCCATATCCGATTCGATGGCTGCGATGTGCTTCTCGCCCGGCCTCTGTTTCGCCGCGTACGCCTGTCCGCCCCTGCCGCCGTTCTCTTCGTTCATGAACGCAACGACTCTGATCGTCCGCCTGGGCCGAAGGCCGAGTTCCTTCAGCATTCTCACTGCGTCGATACATTGAACCACACCGGCACCGTCGTCATGAGCTCCCTGCCCTTTGTCCCAGCTGTCCAAATGTCCTCCTATCACAACAACTTCATTCGGAATTTCCGAGCCTTTCAGTTCTCCGACGACATTTGCCGACTCAACATCAGGGAGTGTTTTGGATGAAATCTTCAGGTACACCTTGAGCTTGGGATGTTGCTTCAGGAGATCGCTCAACTTGTTTGCGCCAATGGTGCTGATCGCCGCCGCGGGAATCTTTGGAACGGTGTCGTTGTAGCCCATTCCTCCTGTGTGCGGGAAATCGTCCAATCTTGGTGTCATGGATCGCACGAGCGCCATCACGCCTCCCGCCTTTGCGGCTTCGATTGCTCCTCCTCCCCGCTGATCGACGGCTCCACCATATCCTTCGAATGTATGGATCTTCGTCCTGTCGAATGGTCTGTTGAAAAAGACAATCTTGCCCCATGCCTTTTCGCCAAGCGCACGGAGCTCTTCCCATGAATGGACTTCAACGACTTCAGCGGAAATCCCTTTTGCGGGTGTGGCGATGCTCCCTCCCAAAGCCGTGATCTTCACCGGAATCTTCTTGCCGTCAGGGAGAATAACTGACCCCTCCTCAACCTCCCCCCGAACCCACCGGGGAACCATGACCGGCTCAAGACGGACGTTTTCCAATCCGAATTCCTCCATCTTTTTCTTCGTCCATTGGACTGCCTTTTCGGCCTGGGGAGAACCGCTGATCCGGTGGCCGATGTTCACAGACAGGTCGGTCAATGCCTCGTACGACTTCCCGGATCCCAGAGACATTTTGAAAAGCCTGAGGGCGAGCGAGTCATAAGGCAGGTTCTGCGACAAGGAGGATGGAACCAAAAGGACAACGAACACCATGAAAAGAGAGACATTGAGGAGTCGGGGCATTGAGAGGTCCTGGTCAAGGTTGAGATTAAGGTAGGAGGAATATACCTGGATGAAACATACGTGTCAACGAAAACGTCCAATTATGAGAGCCGATATTTCCGTAACTTCAGACGTGTTTGATGCGTAAGAGGAAAGGCTGCCGAAGAATCTGTTTCACGAACTGCAATTGGAGGAATTGATGAATCGTATTCGCCCGTTTGTCGTCTCCCTTTTTACTTTCATCGCGCTTCTTGCTTTTGGCAGCTGCAGGGGGCCTTTTCAGGCGGATCAGCTTTCCGATCCCCAAATCACCTTCGAGGTCGATGTGACGAACCCCCTCGATGACCTCTTTCATGTGTCGGTATCGACAAAGGGGCTCGCCTCCGAGAACAACATCTACAACTTTGCATCCACCGCACCCGGCACGTACAGCATCCTTGATTTCGGGCGGTTTGTGAAGTCGTTCAAAGCCTACGACAGAAACGGCGATACGATCGCGGTCGAGAGGATTTCCACCAATAAATGGAAGATTGCAGACCCTGAGCGCCTCTCTCTCCTGCAGTATGACATTGAAGATTCCTTTGACGCATCGGTCGCCGAAAACAGTGTCGCCCCGATGTGCGGCAGCGGCATCGACAGCAACTACGCGGCATTCAACACCTTTGGAGTGATGGGATACTTTCAGGGACTACAGTCCGCACCCGTGCGGATGAAGGTACACTCCAAACCCGGCTGGATGATCGGAACGGCGATGGATGTTGACGATGAGGGTTACTACGTCGCTGAGACCTTTGACCGTCTCGCCGATTCGCCGGTCCTCACAGGCACGTTGTCGGTCGCACGCACGAGAGTGAAGGATATCGACGTCGACGTTTACGTCTATGCAGTAGATACGTCCCTCAACGCACAGAAGATTGTCGCCCTGGCGAACGACGTGCTTCAATCGGCGGGCAAGTTCATCGGTTCCTCCCCCGTCCCCTACTACAAGTTTCTGTTTGTCCTCCTCGACGGACCCACGTTTCAGCGTTACGGCCTCACGAGCGCCGGTGCGCTGGAGCATTCGTACAGCTCCATCTATGTTCTCCCGGTCTCACCTGAGGGAATCGGCCAGCTCCGAAGCACCATGGCGCACGAGTTCATGCATATCCTCACCCCGTTGAACCTGCACAGCGAGATCATTCATTCGTACAATTTCGCCGTGCCCACCCCCTCCGAACACCTCTGGCTGTATGAGGGCGTGACAGAATGGGTTTCCGACATCATGCAGCTCAGAAGCGGCCTCATGACAGCGGAGGAATTCCTTGAACAGTTCTCCACCAAGCTCAACATCAACGATGATTTCGACAAGAACATGAGTCTGACGGAAATGGCTCAGAAGGTGTACACCCCCGAAGGCGGCAATCAGTTCGGCAACGTTTACAACCGGGGAGCCGCAACGGCAGCATTGCTCGACATCCGTCTTCTTGAGCTCTCCGAAGGAAAGCGCGGACTGCGGGAAGTCTTCCTTGACCTGCTTGAAAAGTATGGAAAGAAGAGGCCCTTTCCCGAGAAGAGCTTCTTCGAAGTTCTTACTCAAGAGACCTACCCTGAAATCGGCCAGTTCGTCAACGACTACATTCGGGGATCCAAGCCGCTGCCAGCAGAAGAATACATGGCGAAGATCGGATTCAGCTATCTCGCTTCCAAGCCTGACGAGGAACGGCCGGCCATGATGGGAATTAGCCTCAATTTGGACACTGCGGGTAATATTACCACCGTCGGGGTAAACGACGAAGCGAAGGAATTCGGGTTCCAGGAGGGAGATATTATCCTCAAGGTGATGGGCAACGAATTGAATCTCCGCAACGCGCAGCAGACATTTGCAAAGATCGGAACCATGAAAGTGGGAGATCCCTATGAGCTCGTGGTCCGAAGGGGAGAAACCGAAGTCACGATCAAGGCAAAGCTTGTTCAGAGGATGAAACGACACGTCTTCGAGGAGATGAAGAATCTCACCGACAGACAGGAATTCCTGAGAGAGCGGTGGATAAAGAATATGTAGAAAATGTCGCCAGAAGCAATCCAACCGAGCGCTCTTTCCGTTTTAGTGAGGTGCCCCATTCAAATCGGATTGGATTTTTCTTTAGGGTCATGAGGTCAAAATGACGGTTTCGTCGCGGCGTGGTCACAAAATGATCCCACTCGGACTAGCGGGGTTGTTGTTGCGTGAGGCAGTGGAGGGTACCGAATCCAAGCACAAGATCGACGGCATGAATCCCTACGACAGGCCTGTCGGTGATGAGTTCCGAAAGAATTCCTAACGCGATGCGGTCGTTCGGGTCGTTGAAAGTGGGGACAATGACGGCTGCATTGGCAATGTAGAAGTTGGCGTAACTGGCCGGAAGTCTCATCCCATCGAAGAAAAGCGGCCCGGGCATCGGAAGTTCGACAACCTGGATCTTTGATCCGTCTTCCAATTTCATCGCCTCAAGCCGTTCCCGGTTCTCTCTCAGATGCGCATAGTTTGCATCGCTGCTGTTCTTCTCCAGAGCAAGAACGACGGTATTCCTCCTGACAAAGCGGCATATGTCGTCAACATGCCCGTGAGTATCATCCCCTGCGACCCCTTTATTGAGCCAAAGGACGTTTGTCACCCCCATGTAACGCCTGAACACCTTTTCATAATCGCTTTTCTGAAAGCCCGGATTTCTGACCTGTGTCTCAGAATCGAGGAGACACTCCTCTGTTGTGATCAGGGTACCCGAACCGTTCACATCGATACTGCCGCCCTCGAGCACAACGTGCCGCCCCTCATGCATTGCCTCGATGAGGCTCTTCTGAAGCATCTTCGCCGCCTTCCCGGGCATCACGGTGTCTTTTTTCCAGTTCGGATATTTTGCCCAGGCATTGAAGAGGTAACGGATGATGACGCTGTGGTTGTTGTGGATAGACCGGACAAACATCGGACCGGAATCTCTCGTCCACCCGCGGTCGGTGGGAATTCGAAAGAACTCCACCCTCGACAAACCAACCCCAGCTTTCGCAAGGATCCTCCTTGCACCTTGTTCATGAGACGCAGATTCAACAAGAATTCGGACGATTTCGCCCGCGCTCATCTTTCGGGCCATCTCTGCAAATACCCAAGGGATCGGCGCGAACTTGCCGGGCCAGTCTGTGAGATTGTGCGGCCAGCCGATCCATGTAGCCTCATGGGATTCCCATTCAGCGGGCATTTTGTACTGCAGGATTTCTTCAGGCATGACGGGGGTTATTTCTTCGGCGGATCGAGGAATCTCGACGTGATACCCTGGTATGCATCGATGCGGCGGTCGCGCAGGAACGGCCAGTTGCGGCGAATATCTTCCAGGTGGTCCAGATCTATTTCGGAAACGAGGATTTCTTCTTTGTCCACAGAAGCTTCGGCAACGATCACCCCCTGCGGATCACAAAGGAACGTGGATCCCCAGAACTCGATTCCCGGAGACCCGGCGCTCAACTTCTCGTGGCCTATTCGATTCACAGCTGCGACGTAGACACCGTTTGCTATTGCATGGCCGCGCTGGACTGTTTGCCAGGATTCGCGCTGTGCCTTGCCGTACTTCGACTTCTCGTGCGGATGCCAACCGATTGCCGTTGGATAGAAAAGGACTGATGCACCTTGCAGCGAAGAGATGCGGGCTCCTTCAGGATACCATTGATCCCAACAGATCAACGTGGAGATACGTGCAAACTGCGTATCCACCGCACTGAATCCGAGATCGCCGGGGGTAAAATAGAATTTCTCGTAGTACGATGGGTCATCCGGAATGTGCATCTTCCGATAGAAGCCCGCCATCGAACCATTGGTATCAATGACCGCAGCGCTGTTGTGGTAGATCCCGGCGGTGCGGCGCTCAAAAACCGGGGTAACTACAACCACACCAAGCTTTTTCGCGAGTGCTCCCACGGCTTCGGTGGTGGGCCCGGGTACCGATTCGGCGAGGTCGAACGTCTTGGAATCTTCTGCCTGGCAGAAGTAGAGGGATCTGAACAGCTCAGGAAGACAAATTACCTGGGCTCCTTTCTTGGCGGCCTCTTCAATCTTCTGCAGGCCCTTTTTCAGGTTTTCAGCCGGATCCGGCGTCATGGCCATTTGGATCAATCCGACCGAGAATTTCCTTTGCATTGTCACAACTTGACCCTCGTGTGAATGAGATGAGCGTGCAAATAATACGAAAAACCTTCTTCTAAAACAGAACAGAGGGTAATCCCTCTCAACGTCACTTCAACGCGTCCTCGCTTACATCGGCCCTCATTGAGTGTGTCCGGCTTTTTCCCGACTTGAACTCCTCTTACGATTCATCAAATAGCATCGCGTCGTGG
>DATDRF010000210.1:0-16110 GCA_035291905.1 Bacteroidota bacterium | reverse complement strand
CGATTTACAGCCGACCGCATGATTCTCAACCGCTCTCTCCCGATTGAAAATTCCCCCCCATGGCGAAAACGATTTGGACAATTCTATGCCGATTGGCAATCGGCACTCGAGAAGGCTGATTTTGAGCCGCTGAGCAATGAGGGGCGCATCGAGTATATCCTCTTCCGGGACCTGCTCAAGTACGAGTTGCGCCAACTCGAAATCCAATCCAGGCAATTCAAGGAGATGGAGCCTTTTATTCCATTTGCGGGAACTATCATTGAGCTCGAAGAGGCGCGCCGCCGAATGGATCCCCTGGATCAGGAAAAAGCAGCCGCAACATTGAACGATTTGAAAAGAAGAATCGAGGAAAAGAAGAAAGAACTTGAATCTGGAACCAAGAGAGGGAAAGCGCCTGCGGTGAAGCCGACGGTCGCTTATCGGGCTGCCAATACCCTCGACCGGCTTCGGGGAAACCTCAAGAACTGGAATGCGTTCTACAGCGGCTACGACCCTCTGTTCAGTTGGTGGATGCAGGAACCGTACAAGAAGGCCGATCAGGCAATCGAATCGTATGTGAAATTTCTCAAAGAAAGAATCGTCGGCATCGGGCCTGACGAGGCGGCTCCGATAATCGGCGATCCCATCGGTCGGGAAGCGCTCATGGTCGAACTCGCGGGTGAAATGATTCCCTACACGCCGGAAGAACTCATAGCCCTCGCGGAAAAGGAGATGGCCTGGTGCGACGCGGAAATGCTCAAAGCTTCGCGTGAGTTGGGATACGGAGACGATTGGCACAAGGCGCTGGAGCACGTCAAAACACTTCATGTCGGGCCGGGAAAGCAGCCTCAGATGATTCGCGAGCTTGCTCTGGAAGCAATAGATTTTGTCGAGCGACGCGATCTTGTCACCGTACCTCCCCTGGCAAAGGAGAGCTGGCGCATGAGCATGATGACCCCGGAACGCCAACTCGTGAGCCCGTTCTTTCTTGGCGGCGAAGTTATCCAGGTGGCATATCCCACGAACACGATGGACCACGAACAAAAAATGATGAGCATGCGGGGGAATAATCGGCATTTTTCGCGCGCGACAGTCCAACATGAGCTTATCCCCGGCCACCATTTACAGGGGTTCATGGCGAGCCGATACAAATCCTATCGGCGGACGTTCAGCACTCCGTTCATGACAGAAGGGTGGGCGCTGTACTGGGAGTTGATCCTGTGGGACATGAAGTTTCCGAAGACCGCTGAAGATCGTGTCGGAATGCTTTTCTGGCGCATGCATCGATGTGCCCGCATCATCTTTTCCCTGAACTTCCATCTCGGGAAAATGTCCCCCCAGGAATCGATTGATTTTCTTGTGAACCGCGTCGGCCATGAGCGCGACAACGCGACGGCAGAGGTCCGGCGGTCCTTTGCGGGTGACTATCCTCCGTTGTACCAAACGGCGTATCTGCTCGGAGGATTACAGCTCTATTCGCTGCACAAGACGCTCGTCGGGCCGGGTAAAATGACAAACCGGCAGTTTCATGACGCGATCCTCAAGGGCGGCAACATGCCGATCGAAATGGTGCGTGCCAGTCTCATGAATCAGAGACTGCCGAAGTCCTTCACGTCGCAGTGGAGATTCTATGATAAGTAAGAGCTTTCGAATTCGCCTGATCGCGGGTCTTGTCTCCCTCTTTTGCGCAACGCTTCCGGGGCAAAAACTCGGCGACTATCCGATAAGAGCCGTCCCGTTTGAGAATGTGACAATCACGGAGGGCTTCTGGCAGCCGCGGATCGACACAAACCGTTCCGCAACAGTCCCGCACATCATTCAACAATGCCTCATCACAGGTCGACTGGACAACTTTGAGAAGGCAGCCGGGAAGAAGCAAGGCCACTTTGAGGGATGGTGGTTCAACGACTCCGACGTGTACAAGACGATCGAAGGAGCAGCGCTGAGCCTTGTCGGCCATCGGGATCCAGGACTCGAACGAAGACTCGATTCGATCATTGCGGTCATCGCCGCTGCACAAGAGCCGGACGGATATCTCTACACGCCACGGAAGACAACGGCTCCGGACTATCGGTTTGCATCCTACGTGGGGCCTGAACGATGGTCGAATCTCGAGTCAAGCCACGAGTTGTACGACCTCGGACATCTCTATGAAGCTGCTGTTGCCTACCAGCGGGCAACCGGTAAACGATCTCTTCTCGATGTCGCAGTCAAAAGTGCCGATTTGCTTGCTCGAGTCTTCGGCCCGGGGAAGAACCGCTCTGTGCCGGGTCATCAGGAAATCGAAATCGGCCTGACCAAGCTCTACAGGGCAACCGGGAAAGCAGACTTCGCGCAGCTCGCAAAGTTCTTTCTTGACGAGCGCGGCCGCACCGACGGACATAAACTCTACGGAGAGTACAGCCAGGACCACAGGCGCGTCACCGAACAGGATTCCGCGGTCGGTCATGCGGTCCGGGCACTCTACATGTACGCCGGGATGACGGATATGGTGGCGCTCTTTGGCGACGCATCGTACAGGCGTGCATTGGACATCCTCTGGGGTGATGTCGTTGGCAGAAAGACTTATCTCACGGGCGGCATCGGTGCCGCGGGGGGACATGAGGGATTCTCGTATGCGTTCCAGCTTCCCAACCTCGTGGCTTATTGTGAGACGTGCGCTTCCATCGCGGCCGTTCTCTGGAACCAACGGATGTTTCAACTGACCGGTGATGGCAAATATGTCGATGTTCTGGAACGCACGCTATACAATGCAATGCTTTCAGGCGTGGCCCTGGATGGAAGGACCTTCTTCTATCCCAATCCCCTCGAGTCGGACGGTCGCCATTCGCGCAGTCCCTGGTTTGCCGTCGCTTGCTGTCCCCCGAATATCAGCCGCATTCTCCCGCAGGTTGCTGAATTGGCTTATGCTGCGACCGATGACGGACTGTATGTGAATCTCTACGCGGCAAGCTCGATGATAATCAGAATCGGAAGAGAGAAAACAGAAGTTGCAGTCAGCCAGGTCACCGAGTACCCGTGGAACGGGAAGATCCGGATATCGGTCGATCCGAAAGCTCCGACTAATTTTGCACTGCACCTTCGGATTCCCGGATGGGCAAACAACGAAGCAATACCCGGCGGTCTGTACACATTTCAGGATCGGGTCACAGACCCGATTCGGATTCAATTCAACGGAATGTCGCTGCAATACCGTGTTTCTAACGGATATGTCAGCGTCAGGAGAGAATGGAAGAAAGGGGATGTCGTTGAGCTGGAGCTCCCGATGCCGGTTCGGCGCGTTGTCAGCCGGCCCGAGGTGAAGGACAATATTGGAAAAGTCGCGCTTCAACGCGGCCCCCTGGTGTATTGTATTGAGTGGCCTGACGTCAAGGATGGCCGAGTCGTGAACCTGGTCCTCAACGACAAGGAAAAGCTTGCCGTTGGACGCCTGCCAAACCTCTTTGGAGGTGTTACTGCCATCAGGGGCTCGGCACGGGGACTCAGGTGTGCTGAGGGCGGGGGGGTCTCGGAAGAAACCGTCGACTTTACGGCCATTCCGTATTATGCCTGGGCTCATCGGGGCAAGGGAGAAATGTCGGTCTGGCTGGCGCGCATGTCGCTGGCGGCTAGGCCGATCCCATGTCCCACAATGGCATCAACATCCACAGTCTCGGCTTCGGGCGGTGAACCGGAGGCCGTGAACGACCTGCGCGAGCCATCCAGCTCCATCGACCACACCAACCGTTTCTTGCATTGGTGGCCCCACAAGGCAACGACAGAATGGGTACAATACGATTTCAAAACTCCGGCAAAGGTATCGGCTGTCGAGGTCTATTGGTTTGACGACACGGGGATAGGAGAGTGCCGGCTTCCAAAATCATGGAGTCTGTTGTACAAGGATGGAACGGATTGGAAACAGGTGGAAAATCCAGGCGGTTACGGTGTAGAGAAAGACCGCTACAATCGAACGACATTCAAGCCGGTGACCACAGATGGCCTGAGGATTGTTGTGCAGCTCCCCGATGGATTCTCGGCCGGGATTCACGAGTGGCGCGTCTTTTGATACTTTTTCACACGGTCTACCCTCTGTGGAACTTCGTGCTTGCTTCGTGTCTCTTCGTGAAACAATCATACGGAAACAATAACACGAAGATCACGAAGGAGACACGAAGGTCAGGAAGAAAAGCGATGATTCCGAGGGTGTCATGAACCATTTCATGACACTCAGAGGTCATGGGCCGAAGGAAGGAAAGGAAAGACGCTGAAATGTGATCCGTGCTGTTTCAGTCTGTTTTTTGGTTTTTCCGTGTTCTTTTTTGTGAAGGGACAATGAAGGAAATGACATCGAAAAGAAATCTGATGAGCGTCTTGCTTGTTTTGGCTTTGACTGCAGGCGTCCCATCGAATTATGCACTTGCCCGATTCCAGGAAGGTGCAAAGGCTCGGGAGCAAGTTGAACGAAAGGTCATTCCTTTTGCACTGACCGACGTTCGTCTCCTCGACGGTCCGTTCCGCGATGCGATGCTGCGCAATCAAACGGTGTTGCTTGGCTTTGACAACAACCGCCTCCTCCACACCTGGCGAATCAATGCGGGACTTCCTTCATCAGATTCGGCATACGGAGGATGGGAAGCGCCGAATGTCGAACTCCGCGGACATACCCTCGGGCATGTTCTCACGGCGTGTGCATTGATGTACGCAAGCACAGGCGATGAGCGGTTCAAGGCAAAAGCCGATTCGCTGGTGGTCGAACTTGCAGAGATTCAAAAAGCCCTTCCGTCGCGCGGTTTCAATCCCGGCTATCTTTCTGCCTTCCCCGAGGAATTCATCGATCGTGTTGAATCGCGCAAACCTGTGTGGGCTCCGTACTACACGCTCCATAAGATCATGGCCGGTCTGCTGGATATGTATGTTCATTGCGGCAACGCAACGTCGCTTGGGCTTGTCACAGAGATGGCCGCCTGGGTCAAGGGTCGGATGGACAAGCTGACGACAGAACAGCAGCAGAAGATGCTTCAGACTGAATTCGGCGGCATGAACGATGTTCTGGCGAACCTGTATGCTGTCACGGGTGATCCCGACCATCTCCGTCTTGCCCGGTTGTTTGACCACGATGCCGTTTTCGGTCCATTGAGCAGAGGTGCCGATTCCCTTGATGGGCTTCATGGAAATACTCAGATACCCAAAATGATCGGGGCCGTCAGGGAGTATCAGCTGACGGGCGAAAAACGCTATCACGATATCGCAAGGTTTTTCTGGGAGAGGGTGGTGCGTCACAGGTCATATGTCATCGGAGGAAACACCAACGACGAACATTTCTTCCGCGTGGATCTCTTTTCCAAGAATCTCGGATCGGCAAGCACGGAGACCTGCAACAGCTACAACATGCTGAAACTCACGCGTGATCTCTTTGCTTTGAATCCAGAGCCGGAGTTCATGGAGTTCTATGAACGGACCCTTTTCAACCATATTCTCGCATCCCAGGATCCTGCCACGGGAATGATGTGCTACTATGTTCCGATGAAGCCGGGGGCTTTCAAAACGTTCTCAACGCCGGACAAGTCTTTCTGGTGCTGTGTGGGGACGGGAGTGGAAAACCACGCGAAATACGGGGAGTCGGTTTTCTTTCATGATGATCAGTCACTGTATCTTAACCTCTTCCTTGCGTCTGAACTGAGATGGAAAGAAAAGGGGCTCTCCGTCCGATTCGAGACAAGGTTTCCGGAAGAAGACAACGCCCGACTGATTTTCACGTGTGACAAACCAGTCCGGATGAAGCTCGTCCTCCGTCATCCGCGGTGGGTTGCGTCTCCCATGAAACTGATGGTGAATGGCAAGAATCAGCCGGTCCGGGGGAAATCGGGATCCTTTGAAACTGTCGATCGGACGTGGAAGAGCGGTGATATTGTGGAAATTCGATGGCCGATGAATCTCCGCCAGGAGGCGATGGCGGGCGAGCCGAATCTGGTCTCTGTACTCTACGGCCCGATTGTGCTTGCCGGAGACCTCGGGACGGAGGGGCTGGATGATGCCAAACGGTTCGGTCCCAGCGCTCCGCCGATGCGGCGGGTGAAGCCGATTGTCGTTCCCGATTTTGTCACAGGCAAGAAGAACCTTCTCTCGACAATTTCTGCGGTGAAAGGGGAGCCCCTGACGTTTCGCACTTCCAACCTTGGAAAACCCGACGACGTGACGTTGATTCCCTTCTACAAGGTGAACGACCGGCGGTACTCTGTATATTGGAGGACCTTCACGGGGACACAATGGGCAGCAAGAAAAACCGAAATCGCCTGGCTTGAAGCAAGAAAACAAACAATCGAACAAAGTACTGTGGATGTTGTGGATATCGACAATCGGGAGAGCGAAAGAGCTCATGGATTTGCGGGGGAGCGCTCGCGGGAGCACTGGTTTGACGATAGGCGGGGTCGGGAGTCGAGGACATCCTTCAGCTACGCACTGAAGATCCTCCCCGATGAGCCGATGTATTTGGTCTGCACGTATCGGGGGAGCGAAGGTCCAAAACGGGCCTTTGAGGTCTTGATCGACGAGACAAAGATCGCAGAACAGACACTCGAAATTCATCCCGGCGAATTCTTTGATTTTGAATACAGACTCCCCGAAGAGCTGACGCGCGGGAAACAGAGTGTAACAATAACATTCCTGGCAAAGCCCGAGGCAATTGCAGGAGCGGTGTTTGAAGTCCGCACCGTCCGATTGAAATAGTCAAACAAAGGAACACCCCCATGGAAGGATCAACAACGCTGGGTGTCATAGTAGGGAACAGAGGTTTTTTCCCTGCGCATTTATGCGAGACGGGACGCAAAGAGATCCTTGATGTCCTCAAACAAAAAGGCATCAACGCCATTGCATTGCCCCCGGATGCGACCAAGTTTGGTGCCGTCGAGAGTTATTCCGATGCACAGAAATGCGCCGCGCTTTTCCGCGCTCATCGGGATGAAATAGAGGGCATTCTCGTGACATTGCCGAACTTTGGCGACGAGCGCGCGGTGGCTGACACGATTCGCCTCTCGGAATTGAACGTTCCTGTCCTCGTGCATGCGTTCAACGACGACGAGTCGAAGATGACGATCAAGCATCGTCGGGACAGCTTCTGCGGAAAAATGTCTGCCTGCAATAACCTTCGTCAGTACGGCCTCCGCTATTCACTCACCCGCCTTCACACCGTTAATCCCGGCACACCTTCCTTTCAGGAGGATCTCATACGCTTCGCCGCTACCTGCCGTGTGGTCCGTCGCCTGAAACATGCGCGCATCGGTGCCTTGGGGGCAAGGCCCGCAGCGTTCAACACCGTTCGGTACAGCGAGAAACTCCTTGAATCAGCAGGTGTGTCTGTCGAGACGCTTGACCTTTCGGAGGCACTCGGCTGGGTGAAAAAAATGAGCGACGCGGACAAACCCGTTCAGGAAAAACTTGCTGCAATTGGCGACTACACGACAGTATCGGGAATCCCGAAGGAGAGTCTGCTGAAAATGGCGAAACTTGGAGTCGCCATAGATCGATGGGTGAAAGAGAAGAACCTCTCGGCCACCGCGATACAGTGCTGGACATCTCTCGAGGAATTCTATGGAGTTGTTCCATGCACACTGATGAGCATGATGTCCGATTCACTGATGCCGAGTGCCTGCGAGACTGACACGGCAGGATTGCTTGGGATGTACATTCTTCAGTCGGCCTCCAATAAACCCGCGGCCCTTCTCGATTGGAACAACAATTACGGGAGTGACCCTGAAAAAGGAGTCGTCTTCCATTGTTCGAATTTGCCAAAGTCCTTTTTCAGCTCGCAGAGAATGGATTATCAGGAGATCATTGCAGGGACCGTGGGAAAAGAAAACACCTTTGGAACCATTGTTGGAAGGATTGCCCCGGGTCCCTTCACGTACTGCCGAATCTCAACGGACGACCTGCGCGGTATGATCACGTCATATGTGGGAGAAGGGGATTTTACAGACGACCCGCTTGATACATTCGGAGGATATGGAGTCATCAAAATCCCTGCATTTCAGCGGTTACTGCAGTACATTTGCCGCAACGGTTTGGAACACCACGTTGCTGCAACACGGGCGCAGGTGGCGGATGCGATCCACGATGCGCTCACGACATACCTTAACTGGGAAGTTTACCATCATCACTAACTTTTTGGGAAAACAACCGTGACGACACTTGACTGGATTGTCATTGCGATCTATTTCGGCGGTTTGTTGGTTCTTGCGTGGTGGGTAATCAAGAAAGGAAAGGATACGGCTGACGATTACTTTCTTGCGGGCCGAAATCTGGGCTGGTGGATCGTGGGTGCATCGATTTTTGCATCGAACATTGGATCGGAGCACCTTGTCGGGCTGGCTGGCTCGGGAGCAACGAGTGGTGTGGCGATGGCACACTATGAGCTTCACGCATGGTGCCTCCTTGTTCTCGGCTGGGTCATGATTCCGTTCTATATCCGGTCAAAAGTTTTCACGATGCCTGAATTTCTCGAGAGGCGATTCTCACCGACCGCACGGTGGGTGTTATCGCTCATTTCATTGGTCGCCTATGTCCTTACCAAGATTGCGGTGGGTATCTTTGCCGGCGGAATCGTCTTTGGCAGTCTTCTACCTGAAATGCAGGTTCAAATTGGGGATGTTGTGTTCGATAGTTTCTGGATTGGCTCTGTCTTGGTGGTTCTTCTGACAGGTCTCTACACAGTACTGGGCGGCATGCGTGCCGTTGCCTATACCGAGGCGTTGCAGACGTTTATTCTGGTCCTTGGCTCCGTACTCCTGACGTACTTCGGCCTTTCGAGGCTCGGCGGCTGGGAGGAAATGCGGGTTACTCTCGGTTCAGAAATGTTCAATCTTTGGAAACCGCTGGTTCCTGCCGGGATGGAAGGAACATGGGAACCGGTCAAGGAAACCACGCGCATCGCCTGGTATTTCAACGGCAACTACCCTTGGCTCGGTATGCTGCTGTGTGCGCCGATTATCGGCCTCTGGTATTGGACGACCGATCAGTACATCGTACAACGCGCTCTTGGTGCGCCAAGTGAACGTGAAGCGCGTCGCGGAACGATCTTTGCCGCATTCCTCAAGCTCCTCCCCGTTTTCATCTTCATTATCCCCGGAATGATCTGGCTCGCACTCGCGAAGACCGGAAAGATCCCTGAGTTCGGCGCGATGCTTGATGCGAACGGTAATGCCGCGAGTGATCAGGCGCAGGCGGCATTTGCACTCATGGTCAAATACGTGATGCCGGTGGGGCTTCGCGGCCTTGTCGTGGCAGGCCTGCTCGCGGCGCTCATGAGCTCGCTTGCCGGTGCATTCAATGCCTCTTCGACCCTCTTCACCATCGATTTTTACCAGAAATTCAGACCCCAAGCCACACAGCATCAGCTGGTCTGGATCGGCAGGGTGGCGACGATGATCCTCGTCCTCATCGGCTTGCTCTGGATCCCGGTGATCAGGGGCGGGCGGGGATTGTACGATTATCTGCAGGGTGTTCAGGGTTATCTGGCACCCCCGATCTTTGTCGTCTTCTTCTTTGGCGTGTTCATGAAGCGATTGAATGCGAAAGGATGCCTCTCGGCATTGATAGTAGGATTTCTCCTGGGAGCATTTCGGCTGATTGTGGATACTCCGGTCGCGTTGAAACTGTCGGGGTTTGAAAATGGATACTCCGAGGGATCCCTTTTCTGGTTTGTCAATAACGTCTATTTCCAGTACTACAGTCTTTTCATTTTCCTCGTGTCGGTCGCAGTGATGATTGGCGTGAGTTACATGACGGAAAAGCCGCCCGAGCAGCAAATCATCGACCTGACATATCAAACGATGAGCGAGGATCACAGGAAAGAGACACGAGCGAGCTGGAACAGGTGGGACCTGATCAGCTCCGGCGTCGTGCTTCTCCTGATTCTCATGGCTTATCTCTATTTCACGGGTTAACTGGAACAACAGGTACACTATGGGAAATCGATATTCCATTGGTCTGGATTTCGGGACGAATTCCGTTCGTGCACTTGTCGTTGACGTGTCGAATGGCAAGGAGGTCGGAACGGCGGTATGGAACTACCAGGGCGGCCGCCAGGGGGTTGTCCTTTCCAATGATCCGCACCTCGCGCGCCAGCACCCCGTCAACTACGTGAAGGGAGCTGAGCAGTGCATGAAGAAGGCTCTTGCCCAGGCAAAGAAAACCGTCCGTGGATTCGCGCCTCATGATGTTGTAGGGATCGGCGTTGACACAACGGGGAGCTCACCTCTGCCAGTTGATGACAAAGGCCGCCCGCTCGCATTTCAAAAGAAATTTTCGCGCGATCCCAATGCCATGGTATGGCTCTGGAAGGACCACACAGGGGTGAAGGAGGCGGGTGAAATCACAGAGCTTGCACGGGAAATCCGTCCGCATTTCGTAGCAAAGTGTGGAGGCGTCTACTCAAGCGAGTGGTTTTTCAGCAAAATGCTGCACTGCTGCAGGACGAGTCCGGAAGTGGCGGACGCGACGTTCCGTTGGGTGGAAATCGCAGACTGGATACCGGCCATGCTCACGGGAACAGAATCCCCGGAAGCGATGACGGTCGGCGTCTGCGCTGCAGGGCATAAGGCCATGTACAATGACCAATGGGGAGGATATCCGGACGAGGAATTCCTTTCCCGGCTGGACACGCGGTTGGCAGTCTGGGCTTCCCGAATGCCAGGCAAAGTTTACACAAGCGACCGCGCCGTCGGCGGCCTTACAAAAGAGTGGGCGAAACGGACCGGATTGAAGGAAGGAACTCCGGTTGCGACAGGTGCGTTCGATGCTCACCTTGGAGCAGTGGGGGCCGGAGTCGATACGGGCACACTTGTTAAGATCATCGGAACAAGCACATGCGACATAGCAGTCGTCCCCTCTGACACTCCTTTACAGGACATTCCGGGGCTGTGCGGCATCGTGGACGGAAGTGTTCTTCCGCACTATTTCGGGTTGGAGGCGGGCCAATCGGCAGTGGGGGACATTTTCAATTGGTTTGTGGAGTATGTGCGGCCGGACGGGAAGAAGGGAACGCACGAATCGCTTGCGGCTGCTGCGGCGAAACTGAAGGCGGGGCAATCGGGGCTCCTTGCGCTCGATTGGAACAATGGGAATAGGACTGTTCTGGTCGACCAGCAACTCACAGGACTTCTCGTGGGACAGACTCTTTATACAACAGCCCCTGAGATCTACCGGGCGCTCGTGGAAGCGACCGCATTCGGGGCCTTGACGATCATTAATCGTTTCGAAGAGTATGGGATCCCCGTCGAGCAGGTCGTCAATTGCGGCGGCATCGCGGAGAAGAATCCGTTTGTGATGCAGATTTATGCCGATGTCACGGGCCGGCCGATGATGGTGAGCCGATCCGGTCAGACGTGTGCTCTCGGCTCGGCTATCGCTGGCGCAGTATGCGCAGGAGCCGCTGCAGGAGGGCACGACAGCTTCTCCAATGCCCAGAAGGCAATGACAGGGCTGAAGCCCCGTGTTTTCAAACCGAATCCCGACGAACACAAGCTCTACGAAGAGATCTATCCACTTTACAAGACCCTTCATGATGCATTTGGAACCGAGGAATGGAACGGGAACCTCCATTCAGTCATGAAAAAGCTTATCGAAATTCGCAACGCCGTCAGAAAATAGCTCAGAACTCGTAACACGAAACTTGAAACACGTAACCAGGAATCAGAAGGTTTACCGTCAGGAACCCACCATGCTTCAACGATTAAAAGAAGAGGTATTCGAAGCCAACATCAGTCTGGTGCGCTCGGGCCTTGTCGCATTGACATGGGGGAATGCAAGTGCCGTCGATCGCCCGTCTGGACTGATGGTCATCAAGCCGTCGGGTATCCCGTACGACACGATGAAGCCCAAAGACATGGTTGTCGTCTCACTTGAGACCGGCAAAGTTGTCGAAGGGAAGCTCCGGCCAAGTTCCGACGCACCGACCCACCGCATGTTGTACGCAGGGTTTGCAGAGATCGGCGGGATTGTCCACACGCACAGTCCTCATGCCACGGCTTGGGCACAGGCGAAGAAGGAGCTCCCTCCGTTGGGAACCACGCATGCGGACCATTTTCATGGAGCGGTGCCATGTACGCGAATGATGACTGATGACGAAATTGAAGGGGGTTATGAAGAGAATACGGGACGTGTCATCCTTGAACGCTTTGCAGGAATGGATCCGCTTCATGTCCCCGCGGTGTTCGTGGCCAGTCATGCTCCCTTCACATGGGGAAAGAATGTCGGGGATGCGGTGAAGAATGCGATAACGCTGGAGCAGGTGTGCGGCATGGCGACCGAAACCCTCCTCCTCAATCCATCATTGAGTTCGATGACCCCTGCCCTCGTGAAGAAACATTTCTTCAGAAAGCACGGCAAAGACGCGTACTACGGGCAGAAGAAGTCGTAAGCGCGGGGCGGGAATGTCTGGAGAAGGTTGTTATGCAATCTCCCCCTTTCTCAAAGGGGGAACAAAGGTTCACTAAGCAGGGGGATTTGAGTCGCGGAAGCATGTGTTTCACTTCATTGGGGGGACAATGCAATACAACAAAAAGCTAAAGCCTCTTTCGAGAGTCCTTCGAAAGAACATGACCCAAAGCGAGGTTGCTCTCTGGTCGAGGCTCCGAAGGAAACAGCTTAAGGGAAGACAGTTCTATCGGCAGAGAATCGTTGGTGATTACATTGTTGATTTCTATTGTCCGTCGGCAAAGCTTATTGTTCAGGTTGATGGAAGTCAGCACCTGACCGAGCAAGGTCTCAGCGCAGATAGGGAACAGGATAATGAGATGAAGAAGTTTGGGCTGAAGGTGCTGAGATTCTCATCGGTGGAAGTGCTGTCCAACACAGACGGTGTTGTAACGGAGATATACGAAGCAATCTGAATTTCTTCCCAGGTGGGAAAATGCCATGAAATTACGACTGCTGTTCTCTTTCGCTGTGGCTCTTGTCCCCGCAATCCTCCATTCCCAACCCCAAGCCCACATCAAAATCGACACCGTTCGCCAGATCGGAGAGGTTCACCCCCATCTCTTCGGCAATTTTACGGAACATCTCGGCCGAATGATCTACGGGGGCATCTATGAGGAAGGAAGCAGGCTTTCGGACAAGGAAAATTTTCGGACCGATGTCATGCAGGCGGTTAAGGGCCTCAATGTTTCCATTCTTCGCTGGCCGGGCGGAAATTTTGCCTCCGGATACAATTGGATGGATGGCATCGGGCCCAGGAATCAGCGACCGGTTCGAAAAGACCTCGCATGGAATGCCCTCGAATCCAACCGGTTTGGCACAGATGAATTTCTCCGCTATTGCGAAAGAATAGGTACCGAGCCGTATATCTGCGTCAATCTCGGCCTGGGGACAATTGACGACGCCCGCCAATGGGTGGAGTACTGCAATGAGTCGAAACACACGGCGCTGGCCGATCTTCGAAGAAAGAATGGCCGCGATGCCCCGTACAATGTCAAGTACTGGGCGCTGGGGAATGAAATCGACGGATGGTGGCAGCTTGGCCACAAGAACGCAGAGGACTACTCGAAGTTTGCCCTTGAGGCCGCAAAGGCAATGCGTTCCACCGACCCATCCATCAAGCTTGTCGCCAGCGGATCAAGCAACTACGGCGCCGATTGGATCGCGTGGAATCGCACCGTCCTCTCGACCCTGAGAAACCATATCGACTATATTGCGCTTCACACGTACATTTCCAACAGAGACAATGATCTCGAAAAATTCCTTGCGTGGTCGCAAACCATCGACTACTACATTGAAGTCACCGAAGGTCAGATCAACGAGGTCCGGCGTAACCGGGCCGATGCACGACCGATTTATATTGCGTACGATGAATGGAACGTCTGGTACCGGGCGGGGGAGAAGGAACAGCTCGAGGAGATCTACAATTTTGAGGATGTGCTCGCGATGGGGATGTTCTTCAACAGTTTCTTTAGACACGCAAATATCGTCAAGATGGCGAACCTGGCTCAATTGGTGAATGTCATCGCCCCCATCATGACAAACAAGCAGGGGCTCTTTCTTCAGCCGATCTATTTCCCAATAGCCGAATACGGCAAGCAGCGGGGAGCCGTGTCGCTCGATGCCTGGGTTTTGGGTCCAGTGTACAAGCTTGAGAACCGCGAGCCGCTTTCTTATCTGGATGTCTCAGTTACGTATGACAGATCGAAAAAGATCGTGTGCGTGAACGTTCTGAATCGGAGCAAGGATAAGGATATTACGACGGCGGTTGAGAGTCAGTCGAATGCCATTGGACAATCTGTTGGCGTATGGGAAATGAACTATACGGACCTGAAGGCGACCCATACATTCGGGGATGACAGGAAGATTGTCCCCGCAACGAGAACATTTTCTGCGGAGGTCGTGAACAACACATTCTCGTACACTTTTCCCGCCCATTCACTGACCATCCTGACGTTGAACGTTCAATGAAAGTCGTCAAAGCCGTTGTATTTGACCTGGACGGTCTTTTGGTGGACAGCGAGCCGGTATGGTTCAAGGTTCGTGCGAAAATGTTTCAGCGATTCGGAATGGTTTGGACCGACGACGATCAGAAAGCGCTGATGGGGCGCAACACGAAAAGTTGGATCGATTATGTCGAGAGCAAACTTGAAGGAAAGCTCTCCAGAGTGGAGGTTGTGAATGAAACACTGGAGGGAATGGTGCGTAACTATGAGACTCACAAGGTGCGAGTCATGCCTGGGGCCGGTCACGCACTTGACTATTGTACCGAGAGATTCACCCTCGGACTCGCTTCCGGTTCTCCTCAGGTTCTTATTGACGCCGCGTTGAGCGCAAACGGATGGGCGAAGTACTTTTCCCGGATTCTCTCCAGTGACGACGTTCCGCACGGCAAACCATCACCCGATGTCTATCTTGAAGTCATGAGGCGCATGGAAGTCAGTCCCGCTGAAAGCGTGGTCGTGGAAGACTCGGGAAGCGGAATTCTTGCCGGAAAGGCTGCCGGAGCCGCTGTCATCGCCGTCCCGAACGAACAGCTGATGCCGCCGAAAGAGACTCTTGAGGCAGCTGATGTTGTCATCGGTTCGCTTGAGTCACTGCCGACCGCGTTGATGAAGATTTTCGGTTAGTTCCTGCGCCTCCTTCCCCGAAGGGGAAGTATACCTCAACCGGGGGTATCACCCCCGAATTACAGCTCACACAATCTATACCAACCCTGAAAGGGTGAGATAACATTTGGGGGAATATGCCACAATCGCTTGCGAGGATTCTGGTCCACTTTGTCTTCTCGACAAAGTACCAGCATCTGACGAAGTTCGCTTGGCAAGATGGATATGGAGTCTTCTCGTTGCGTCATTCCGAGGTCGAACGGGTGAGAACCTGCGTTGGCGCGGAATACGACGGACGATATGTCTGGGGTTGATTCTGTTTCACCCTTTCAGGGTTGTGGTGAACCGGGGAACAATCAAAGGTCGGGGTGTTACCCCAACCTTCAATATCCGACCCCTTCGGGGTCGATCTAAAGCGCAATGCGAAAGGAAGTCTCATGAACCACCACTTAACCGTCCTTCTTTTTATGATCCTGGTGTTCGTGACCGCAACTACAGCCCAGCAACCCGCAGAACCGCCAGTCTTCACTCGTGCAGACACCCTGCGCGGAATGTTGACCCCTGCGCGCGCCTGCTATGACGTCACCTATTATCACCTTGACGTCCGGATCGATACCCTCAAGAAATCCCTTCAGGGCTCGAACACCATTACGTTCAGGGCCGTTGACGACTTTGACCGGATGCAAGTGGATCTCTTCTCAAACCTGAACGTCGACGGAATAACCATCGACGGAAAAGCTGCCACATTCGAGCGGGAATCCAACGCAGTGTTTGTGAAGCTTCCGGCCAAAGTGAAAAAAGGGACCTTGCATGCGTTGAAATTCTCTTACTCGGGAGTACCTCAGATCGCCGAGAATCCGCCGTGGCAGGGCGGACTCACGTGGCGACATGACAGCGAGGGAAATCCCTGGGTATGCGTCACATGCCAGGGGACGGGCGCAAGTATCTGGTGGCCTAACAAAGACCACCAATCGGATGAGCCCGACAGCATGATGATCAGCATAACTGTTCCGCCGGGATTGGAGGATGTCTCCAACGGCAAACTACGAGGCATTACGACGCTCCCCGATGGATG
>DATDRF010000209.1:0-18226 GCA_035291905.1 Bacteroidota bacterium | reverse complement strand
TCCGGGGTTTCCGTGAACATGTCCGAGAGATCTGTCGCACCTGCATCGTACTGATTCAGATACGGCAAGCCCAGGATATTAAAGAACGTTTTAAAGATGCTCCCGAAACTGTAGTGAACCTTGCTGACGTAGTTCTTTTTTGCGTAGGGTGAAATAACCATGAGAATGCTTCGATGGGCGTCAATGTGGTCGACCCCGTTCTGCGCATCGTCCTCGGTGATCACGATGGCCATATTCTTCCAGTATTTCGTATGAGAAAGAAATTCTACGATCCTTCCCACTGCCAGGTCGTTATCCACCATGTAGCTTTCGCGAAACGGATACCCCGCTTCCGGACGTTCTCCCGCCCCGTGATCGTTGGGAATGATGACGGTCAGAACCTGCGGCATCTCCGAACCGTCCTCACCCCATTTCTCATTGAACTCCTTGATGAAGAGACTGACACGAAACTGGTCCGGGATTGCCATGTTGTATGTCGGATAGATGCGCGAGGTCCGGTCGAACATGGGCGCGGGGACCGGGTAGTTCACATAATGACGTACTCCCCCCTGCTTGAAGGTTTCATTGTAGAAGGCCGGCTCGAACATCATACCGAAACCGAAGTTAAAGAAATCGACGCCGTTCCTGTCCATGTGTTCCCAAAGAGATCCCGCCTCGTTGTAGTCCTCGGGATAAATGGCTCCTGCAGACCCGGTCATGGCAAGGCTTCCCGGTGCTTTCAGATTCGCGCGGTATGACCTGTTTTCCCCGTAGCTTGCGGGCGCCGTCGACTCAACCCATTCGTTGGGATACGTGTTCACCAGCCAGCGATGTCCGTCTGCGGAGACGTCGGCATCAACATAGAAATTATCTGCGATCGAGAACCGTTTCGCAAGGTTGAGGTGATTCGCCATGATGGTGGCATCCTCCACCGTCACCGTCTTCTTTCTGTTCGAGAACGTGACATTTCTCCCGTAACGGGCGACCGAGGCATCCCCTTCGCCCACCTGCCCGAAAACTTCATCATAGGTCCTGTTCTCCTTTGAAATGAATACAAGATGTTTGATCGGCGTTTCGGTTTCACCGCCGTACAATGGGACGGGATTCTTTCCCCTCCGTTTCCGGCCATCATCGACAGATTCAATCTTGAAATTGTTCGCGACAACGCGGCCGGTCAACACCTCGAGTTCCTGATCGGACGGAATCTCGAGTACGGAAACCGTCCCCTTCATCAGATTCCCGATATATGTCCCCTCCGGGCCGGGAGCGTACGCTTTCCCGCCGTTTGGCCCGCTTCCGTAGCCCTTGGCATTTGCCACAATCAGTTTCTTCCCATCGCCTGTCACTTTGAGCTTTGAAGGAAACCACCCCACGGGGAGATGTCCCATGACACGGAATGTCTCAAGATCGATGACCCCGAGCGCGTTAATCCCGGCCTCCGCGACGTAAAGCCTTTTCTCGTCGGGAGAAACGGCAAGGCCGAACGGAATGACGCCGCGAAAATGCTTCACCGCATCGTGCGGCTTCAATGCAATTTCCCGAACGATCTTATCGCTTCGAATATCGATAACCGAGATGTTGTCGTTATTCCCGTTGCTCACAAACACGTGGGTCGACGTTGCAGCGATGGAGTTTGGACTCGATCCACCGACTGCGGGAATCCCTTCCACTTTTTCCCCGACGAGGACGCCGGTTTTGATCTTCGCGGTCACCGCGGGATTGAACGGATCTTTGACCGAAACCACCCAAACGGAAAACGATTCCGGCACGTTCGGATCTCCAAGCCCGGGGATATCGAGAGAGTCGATGCGGGTCCCTTTCTTCATTTCCTCTGACCCGAACGGGAACGCGGGAAACTTCAGCGCCTTGTTGAAATCCCTGGTCTCCTCTATCGTATCGATCTTTCTGTATTCGAACATCCCCACATTGGCCACATAGACCTTGTCTTCCAGAGGGGACAAGGCGATGCCGAACGGATATCGTCCCATTGGCACGCTTCTGATAACGTTCTTCTGATCGACATTCACAATCAGGAGGCGGAAGTTCGTCTGGTCAACGGCGTACAGATATTTCCCGTCCGACGTAAGCACGAGATCGCCGATATACCCATCGGGGAATGATTTCCCTTCCGCCGAAAATGAACAGTCGATGGAATCAAGCCTTGCTCCCGTGCCCGTGTCGAAGAGGTAGATTCTGTTCGCCTGTCCGCCCGCCACGTAGACAATCCCGCCGTCCGGCGAAACGGCCAGCCCCATGAAGACCGACGCCAGAACTCCCTTGTCGGTCGAAGGTCCCGGCGGTACCTGGCGAACCGTTGGATTGCTTTCCAGGATATCGCGGACGATCGAGATGGAAATCGGAGAAACGCCGGAATTCGCTGTGACGGCGATTCTTCCGTCCCTGCTCAGAGCCAGTCCGAACGGATGGGGAGCCACCTCAATGGATCTCCCCATTGGCGTGAGCAGCCTGCCATTGGGAATAACCGTCGTCCCGTTCCTGTCGATCTTCGTGTAGGATGATCCGGCCGGCGCCGAAACGGAAGTGACAAGTTCCTGCGTCGATTTGCAGGAGAATATCAGGGGGATGAGAAGCAGGGCGACAAAGTGTTTGAGAGTCTTCATATTCATATCTCGTTCCTTTGGCTTCAACAAAAGGTAACAGCCGCTTAACGATATTACAAGACTTTTGAATTTCTCACGATTTCCCCCTCATTTTCACATAAAGGCAATCTTCATGCTTGCTCTCGCGAGGAGGATTCTGTTCAGCAGCGACATTCATCAGACTTGCCGAAGAGATTCCGGACCACACTTCCCACGTTAGCGGTAACTCCTTCCTTCTCTTGATTACCGTCACACTCCCCGGTCATGCCGTTGAGTAGTACAACAGTGCTTCGATTTGACGGTTTTCCCGAAACTTGAAGAGCTTTTGATGCAATACAAAAGCTTGACATTCGAAGCCCGAAGGATTACATTGAGTTCGAACTGGGAGGCTATCCCATCCGTCTACCTCGCTGTACCAATTCTTAAAGTGTAGATTCGCGATCACGCTCAGGGGAGCCTGTCGCATTCGACAGCGTTCTCTCCTTTTTGTCTTGGCTTGAATTCAATTCCAAACACCGACAATATATCCTTGCCCGCGATTCTGAATCCGCAAAATCAATCTGTACAGCTTTTGTCAACCATTCATTCTCAGGAGAGGCAGTCATGAAGATTGCTCGCGCTTTGTTCGTGCTTTTTATCGTCACGGCCTATGCATCATTCGGCCAGACAAACGTCGGGGGAACAATTTCCAAGGATTCCGCATGGACCCTTGCAGGGAGTCCTTACGTAGTCACCAGCAACGTCAACGTGAGCAGCGGATTCACCCTCACGGTCGACTCGGGCGTCGTCGTGCGATTTCAGGCAAGCACCTATCTCTATATCAATGGCACAGCCAGCCTGGCTGCGCGCCATGCGAAGTTCACATCTTCGAAGGACACGACAAGCGGCACTCCTGCGAAAGGCGACTGGAACTACATTCAGGTAGGCAACTCGGCTTCTCTTGCTAGTGCGACTTTTGACACCTGCGTCATTCAGTACGGCGGAAGTTCTTCCTTCCCCACATGGAATCCGGCCCTTTACATCTACAGCGGCACCGCCACCCTCCGCAATTGCACTGTCTCCCAATCGAAAAACCACGGTGTGATGGTCGGATATCAGGGTTCCGCGGTCATTGAGAATTCAAACATCTCTCAATGCGACTGGCCCGTGTCATACTATGCGCAGGGAAACATCGTCTTCGACGGTGCAAACAATCTCGTCGGAAACACTCATGACGGGATCTACATTTACTTTTCGTCATCTTCCGGCGCTTTTACGCTCGATACAGTAAGCGTCCCGTATGTCTTCTATAGCAACTTCACGGTCAATTCCGGAAGCACCCTTACCATTCCGACCGGAAGCATTGTCAAGTTTGCCGATTACAATGGCCTGGTCATCAACGGTGTCCTTGTGGCAAATGCGTCCGCGGGGAGTGCCATCTATTTCTCTTCCTACAAGGATGACAATGCCGGGGGCACGCTGCGAGATACCAATGCCGATGGAGCATTGTCTTCGCCGACTCAGAGCATCTGGGACGGGATTACGTTCAATAATACGAGTGGCGACTCTGCGAGCGTCATGCGACGTTGCGTCGTTAGCTGGGGCGGCTACTATCAAAAGGGGGGCGTCTCTCTTTATAATGCCAGTCCCACCATCGACAGCTGCTCATTGGCCAACAACTACTACGGCGTCATGATGCAGGGAACATCGAGCCCGAACTTCTCAAACAACGACATCGGGACAAGCACGGTAGTCCCGATAGCTCTCTCGTTCTCTGCCAGCCCGGTGTTTTCGAACAACTCATTCTCGACCGCCGACAATCAATACAACGCCATCGGCATTCTTTCGGAAACTGTGGTAGCCAATTCTTATCTCCCGATTCGCTCCTTCACTTCCGTTCCCAACGTTACCTATCTGATGCTCGGGACAGTCACAATACCGCCTGCGTACACGCTGACCATTCAGCCCGGCGTCGTCATCAAATCCTACAACTACTACAATCGTCTGATTATCCAGGGGAAGGTCGTTGCCCAGGGAACAGCGGATAGCACGATTGTCTTCACATCGGTCCACGACGATCAGTACGGAAATCCGTTCGACACAAACAAGAACGGCAACCTGTCTAACCCGAGCCGCGGCGATTGGGGAGGCATCACTCTGGAATCGACGAACGACACGACGTCAATCTTCAAGTATTGCGTTCTCAGGTATGGAAACACGCCGGGAGCATACTACAACGGCGTCTACACAGAAGGTCTTCTCACACTCATCAATACCAGCGCGACAATCGAGAACGATACTCTTACGGATAACGTGTACGGGGTCTACGCTTTCCTTGTCTCGAAACCAAAAATCGGCAATTGTGTCTTCGTCAATTCGCAATACACACCCATTGCCATGTCGATCTCCGCAAACCCGACATTCACTGGATCAAATGTTATGCAGAACCCTGGCCTCCGCGCACTTGGAATCATCGGGCATGCAGTTGGTGCCAACGGGACGGTCTATCGGCGCGATTTTGCGGGTTATACCAACATCTCCTACGTGGTTCTTGGTGACGTGACTATCAATTCCGGTACGTTCGTCAACGTTGAACCCGGAGTGGTCATCAAGATGAATCCGAGCACGGGAATCTACGTGAACGGCAGCCTTTCGGCAAAGGGGAGTCTTGCCAACGGCCAGATCCATTTCACATCGATCAAGGATGACAACATCGGGAATCCCCTCGACACGAATGGTGACGGGCTTGCCTCTGCGCCGGCGCAGGGGAATTGGTACACCATCAGATTCCAGGACACCAGCGTTGACTCTGCCTGCGTTCTCGACAGCACTGTAATCCAATATGGCGGAAATGCCGCGTATGGACTGGTCACCATGACCAACTCCAACGCGACTGTCAAGAATTCTCTGCTGGCCCAATCGTACTACTATGGAGTGAAATGCGAGGGTAATTCCGCCCCCCAGATCAACGCTGTTTCGTTTGAGAGCAGCAGGCTCGATCCTATCGCAATGTCGCTTCTCTCAAATCCCACATTCACAAACATCACGTTCAATGCCAACGGCACAAGCGGAATTCGCATTCTCGAAGGAACGTTATCTTCCAATGCAACATTGAACAAGCGGGATGTCGCGGGCATCACGAATATCGCCTACATCGTCGACAATCTTACTATTGCACCGAGCGCGGTGTTGACCGTTGCTCCCGGCGTAGTTATCAAGTTTTCATCTTACTACTACGGAATCGACGTCCAGGGAGGCTTGAAGGCCGACGGTACTTCCAGTCAGAAGATCGTCTTCACCGCCCTTTCGGACGACTCGAACGGCGGCGATACAAACAACGACGGAAGCTCCAGCTCGCCTACCAAAGGCGCATGGAACAGCGTTGACTTCCAAAACTCGAGCATCGACACCATCAACTCCCTCCGCAACTGCATCTTCCGCTACGGCGGCGGATATAATTACAGCTACGATTACGGCATAGTGCGCATCTACAGCTCACACGTCGTGATTGACAGCAGCGTTTTCACATTGAGCTCCTCCTCCGGTGTCGGCATCTTCGGCAGTGCGGATCCCTCGATCACCAACAGTGAGATTACGGCTGTCAACTACACGCCTGTAACAATGAGCATGTTTGCGACACCGACCTTCAGTAACAACACAATTCTTAATCTTGGCTTCACAGCTATCGGGATCAAACCGGAGACCTATTCGCAAAACGCGACCGTTCCGTTGCGGGACTTCGGCGGATATGCAGGCATTCCTTACGTCCTGTGGGGAAATGTCACGGTGAACTCGGGAACGACCATCATCATTCCGGCAGGGACAGTGTTCAAAGACTACGGCTGGATCGTCAACGGCAGCCTGAAAGTTCTTGGGACCTTGGGCAATCCTGTCGTGTTCACGAACAGCCGCGATGACAGCTACGGGAACCCGATGGATACGAACGGAAACGGTTCGGCAAATTCCCCCTCCGTCGATCATCCCTATCGGATCTACTACAGCGACGGGAGTATTGACACGGCCGACGTAGTGCAATACGCGGTGATCCGCTACGCGACCTATGGAATCGATTTGCAGCAGGCAGGGCCGTCCATTACCAACTGCACCTTTTCAAACAATAGTTGGGGTGTAAGGCTGAACGGCGTTTCGAGCCCGACAATCGGCGATTGCACATTCGACAACCATGACTTTGCGCCGATCCAGATGTCCCTCGCGGCGAACTTCACGCCGACCGGCATCAATACCATCAGCGGAACGACCTACCGCGCGCTCGGAATCGTCAATGAGACCCTCGCCGGCGACGCAACAATGACAAAACGGAACTTCGCAGGCGTCAACAACATCCCCTATCTCGTCGGCGGCCTGACGGTCGGCACGAGCTCCACTCTGACCATCCAACCCGGTGTCATCGTAAAGTTCCGCCAATATTACGGCATGAACATACAACGCGGACTTTTGGCCATCGGAGGAAGTCATCCGGACAGCACCATCGTTTTCACGTCCGAAGAGGACGACTTCTACGGGGGAGATACGAACGCCGATTCAACCGCGTCATCTCCAAACTACGGTTACTGGAGCGGAATCACGTTTGAAGATCTTTCGTATGATCCAGATTGCCGTATCGAACACGCAGTGGTACGTTACGGCGGATACAGCGGGAATGGCGCATTGAGAATGACGAATGCCAGTCCGACACTGATGTTCCTTTCGATTCGTGATAACTACAAAGGCATTTACGCTTCAGGATCCTCGAATCCCGTGGTGAACTACAGCGACATCTACAAGAACTACAGTTACGGCCTTGAAAACTACAACAAGACCTTCAACATTGATGCAAGGTGGAACTGGTGGGGCACCAACACAGGGCCGAATGTGTCCGATGTTTCTGGCTCGCCGGTTGGATCAGCCTCAACCGTCACCACCTCCGTCGACTACAGCTCTTACCTGGCCTCCGGTACCGACCAGCCTCTCGCCGGCGATGTGAGCCTCAGCGGCAACATTCAGGCCTATGATGCGTCACTTATCCTGAAATGGCTGGCGGACAGCGGCACCAATCCATTGAATACGCTCCAGCAACAGGTGGCCGACGTGAGCGCCGCAGGAGGCATCACCTCGATGGATGCATCGTACATCCTGCAGTACGTGGTCGGAAAGATCAGCATCTTTCCCATCGAGTTCAACCGAAGCGTCAAGGGCGGGCAGTCTGTGGAAGCCAAGACCGTTCCGGGTTCGATTGCTCTGAGCAGCGGGAACGTCGAGAGAGGCGAACAGGTGACGCTCACGCTCGATGCACAAGGACTGGCGGATCTGTATGCCGCCGACATGGAGCTTGGATTCAATCCCGAAGTACTGCGCCCCATCTCCGTACAGGCGACGGGACTCATGCAGGGAACCATGTTCGAATACGGCATACGGGAAGGCCGGGTGAATATCTTCTTCGCCTCTGCCCAGCCGCTGGCGGGCGACGGCAGTCTGCTGACAATCACGTTTGAAGCCGGCAAGGAGATACGCGGTTCGTTTGACGAAGCAATCACGTTCAACAAAGTGACCTTGAACGAAGCCAACGCTTCGGCTCAGGCAACATCGGGAAGCATCAGCGTGAAGGGAAAACCGGTGACGTATCAGCTGCATCAGAATTATCCGAACCCCTTCAACCCATCGACGGTTATTTCTTACGAGGTTCCGAACGACGGCGAACACGTACGGTTGGAGATCTACAGCCTGAACGGCCAGCTCGTGCGCGTCCTGCTGGACAAGGAAGAGGCGGCCGGAGAATACAGGATCACGTGGGACGGCCGGTCTGACAGCGGGAGCCGCGTCAGTTCGGGAATGTATTTCTACAGGATCAAAGCCGGATCGTTCGTCAGTGTCAAAAAGATGATCATGGTGAAATAATGCACCGATGCTCATCAACGGACACTGAAAGGACAAATCCATGAATCCGAGGTTGAAACAACTCATTGTCGGGTGCATCCTGATCCTGGGATTGCATTCGGCCGCGGAGGCCGGGCCGATACGCCTTGCCTTCAAGAACATGACGGTTGTCGGCGGGACAACCTTTCTGGTTCCCGTCTACGTCGACAGCTCGTTGACCGGATTGAATGTGATCTCCTATCAGCTGGATATCCAATTCAATTCGACATATCTCCAGTTTGACTCCGTGATTACCACGGGATCCATGACTCAAACATGGGCCTACACGGAAGGCAACGTCCCTTCAGCAGGGAGACTTCTTGTTGCGGGAAGCGGGGCGACAGCTTTGAGTGACACGGGCCGCCTGGTGTTTCTCCGGTTCAAGGCGAAGATACCCGTCTCGAACGTTGGCGCGGGGATATCGTTCTACACCGGAACCACGTTTCTCAACGAGGGGGAGATAGCACTTTCCCTCGTCAACGCGACCATCACCGTCAATGTCCCGCCGTTCATTACCGCATCGCCCAACACAGCCCTCCTGACTCGGGGAGATACGCAGCAGTTCTCCGTATCGGGTGCGACAGGCCCCGTCACATGGTCAACAACCGACCCGGGGAAGGCGACTGTAAGCGGCACGGGTCTCCTTGCGGCAACGAATCCCGGTTTCGTGCGCGTGGTGTGCACGGATAGCATTGGTATCACCGACACGACGGGCCTGGTTGAAATCCGCGGGATGAAACTGTCCGTCCGTGACACGAGTGTCTACCAGGGTCAATTCCTGGATCTTCCGATCCAGACCACAGACGTCACGGGCCTCGGAATCACTTCGGGGCAGCTCACGGTTACATTCAACCAGAACTTGTGGACCGCGACCGATGTAATTGTGGCCGGGACTATTCTGGCCTCAGCCTCTCCCGAATTCTCCACGTTGGCGGGTAAGGTTTCGGTCTCTTTTGCGGGAATATCGGCAATCAGCGGTTCCGGAACATTGGTCTTCGTTCGCCTGAAGGCGACCGAGTCAACGTATGGCGGCTCAACGATCGGCTTCCAGAACCTGATCTTCAATGAGGACCTTCCAGCCAACACCGTTACCGGATACGCGACTGTGACACAACTTGCCACGATCAACGTTTCCCCGGGCGGTACGCAGCAATTGGTGAAAGGGGATTCTTTGCAGTTCAACGCGTCGGGCGGCACGCCCCCGTATACGTGGGCCGTTTCCGATTCCGCTAAAGCGACCATTTCTTCCACCGGGATCCTTAAAGTCCTGCGCGGCGGATCGGTCACCGTCACGGCAAAGGATGTTAACGGTGCATCAGGCACAAGCGGAACGATCAATCTTTACGATTTCCGATTGACTGTTCCTTCGTTCTCTCAGCTTGTCGTAACCGCAGCCGATACGGCCGTTGAACTTCCGATTCTCGTCACAGCCAACGATACCGGATTCATGGCGTTTCAGTTCAAGATCACCCACACCACCGGCTATTATCTGAAACTCGACAGCATCATGACGGACGGGACTTTGTCCAACGGATGGAGTGTCGTCCCCGGTTATTCAAACGGGGCAGTACAGATCGCAGCGGCGGCAGTCAATCCCGTCACCTCCGCCGGGACATTGATCAGGTTGAGGTTTGCCGTTCCCGATTCTACCCCAAGACCTTCGACGTCGTACATCTATCTGACGAACGTCTTGTTCAACGAGGGGGCGCCGATTCCGCTGATTGAAAACGGGTGGCTGCAGATACGATCGACGAATGCCAAGCCCTACCTTTCCTACAAGACTCCTTCGGTTTTGGACTCAGTGGAGGTTGGCACAACGCAGCAATTTTCCGTCACTTCCTATGACCCCGACGGCGATGCATTGACCTACACATGGAAGGTCGACGGCATAGTCGCACAAACCGGCAGCTCCGCAAGTTTTTCCCGTCTCTTTTCCGGCATTGTCCCGTCAGTTACCGTGACGGTCGTGTTTCAAGACCCATGGGGATTGAAAGACAGCGCAGCCTGGACATTCAAGGTTCATCCGAGCGCTTTCAACAGCCCGCCATCGTCGTTTGTTTTCACCCAGCCTGTCATCGATACGGTCAAGAACTACAACGTCGCGATTCCTATTGCCTGGACGCAAGCCACCGATCCTGACAACAACACGTTGACCTATCTCATCCGTGTTTCCGGGCCGGGCTTGGATACGTTATTGATAACCCAGGCCGATACCGCAAGCATCAACTCTCAGAGATTCCAGCCCTCCAGTGACTACGTCATCACCGGAAAAGTGACGGACGGGGTCGATACCGTCAACGCGTCCAACTCCAAGACCGTCAGAACTGCAAATGCGCTGGTTGGCGTAGGAATGCAGGAGCGGGGCACGCCTCAAGAATACGCTCTAAGTCAGAATTATCCGAATCCCTTCAACCCGAGCACAACGATCCAGTTTGCAGTTCCTGAGCGCTCGTTCGTCACGCTGGTGATCTACGACGTTCTCGGCAACACCATCGAAACCCTCGTTTCGGAGGCGATGTCTCCCGGGGTTCACGTTGTCCGGTGGAACGCCACCTACTTCGCCAACGGCACGTACTTCTACCGGCTGCAGGCAGGTGAATTCTCGCAGACGCGCAAGCTCGTTCTGCTGAAATAGACCTCTCTCGCTCCAAGAAGCCCGCCCGGATTTCTCAAGGCGGGCTTTTTTATTTTGGCACCAAGGATCACTGCTTTCGCAGTATCAGGTCACGTTCAAGGTTGAGGATAAGAAATGAAAACGGCGCTTGTCACAGGATCGAACAGGGAAATCGGATTTGAGCCGATGCGGGATTCCAGGTGCTCGCAAAATCCCGGTTGGGGTCAGAACATCCATGGGGGGAATGATGGCTTCGCGTTCAGTCAAAAAAGGAGCAGAAACGGCAGTTTGGCTCGCACCTGAAGCGCCAATCGGCGAAACAGGGAAATTCTCGCACAACAAACGTCTAATTCCCTGCTAGGCCGTTGAATCTCGCCTATGGCGTGCGTAGATTGTTCCTGACGCAACTTCCCCATCGCGAAGCCAACCAAGGAGTCACTTCGATGAAACATCTCCTCATCTCCATTCTTTTACTCTTTATTTCGGCCACGTTACTTTCTCAGGAATCCGTTGTTTCCGGAAAGGTCGCCGGGTATGACGGCAATCCCCTCAAGAAGGCAAATGTGGATCTCTACAGCATGAGCGATCCGGCGAAGGCGTTGGCATCCGTCGAAGTGGGATTCGACGGCTCATTCAAGATCTCGACGACTGAACAGGGAACGCTGCGCCTTCAGGTTGCCGGCGTCGACCATTTGGCCAGCAACATCCCGCTTCTTATTGAAAAGCCCTCAAAGATAGGCATCAATGTCAGGCTTGCGACCTATCCTTTCGGCAAGACCATTGAGTCCGCACAGATTATTGGGGACTTCAACGATTTCTCAATGGCGAAACCAAAAGCGATGGCAAAGCAGCCCGACGGAACATTCACCGCCGATTTCGAAACCGAGAAAAGTCGATTCAAATACCAGATCTTCAATGTGTTCACCCCTCCGCGGAGCATCAACGGTACCCAGTCGGAAGATTATGAATACGACGGCGGCGGTGACTATCAATCGGTTGTCACGCCAAAGAACGGCAAGGTTCTTATTGTTTTTGACCCGCACAAGGTTCCCCGCTCCGACGTAAAGGAGAAGGTTACGTTCAACGGGAAGGGATCGGTCCAGGAGAAATTCCTGGCTGCTTACAATGGAGTTATGGAGGCGCAACAGGGGGCGCAGAAAGCCGCCGTGGAATTCCAGAAGTCAGGAAAGGATATGAAGACGTTTCACTATGACGTTTCCGGACCGCTCAAGACTCTGGCGGAAAAGCTCAGGAAGGCACGCAATCCCTTCGACCGTCAGCTCCTCCTGATGCAATACCTCGGCATCTCTCCCATCGCCAAAGAGGGTGTTGATTCGTCGATTGTCCGACAGGCGCTCACGGAGATCCCGGCTGAATCGGGGATCTGGTCGGTGTCGCCCGGCCTCATCATTTCGGGTACCCGGCTTGCCGGATCGAGCTTCGACGCCGAAACATACATGGATGGATTCACTGAAAAGAACCGTGACAGAACCTTGAAATCGCGCATTCTTTTTGATCAGATGATGACCGCAAAGTACGGGCAGAAGGAGGAGCAGTATAAGAAGTACTACAGGAAACTCGTGGAAGGGTACGGCGATACACAGTACGGACAGATGGCAAAGCAGCGAATGACGATGGAAACTGCGATCACTCTCGGGAAAACGGTACCGGAGTTCAAGCTTGCTTCGCTCGAGGACGCCCAATCTACAATTTCGAATGACCTCTTGAAGGGGAAAATCACCATGCTGGATTTCTGGGCGGTCTGGTGCGGCCCCTGTATCGGGGAAATGGAGAGCATGCACAAGGCTTATGAACGCTTCAAGGGGAAGACGTTCCAGATCATCAGTTTCTCGTTCGACCCAAAACCGGAAGATGTCGTGAAGTTCAGAGAGAAAAAGTGGAAGATGCCGTGGCTCCACGCCTTCATCGAGAAGGGATTCGAGAGTGACCTTGCAAAACGGTTCGAAGTTATCGGCATTCCGAAACCGATTCTGGTTGATGGCGAGGGAAAGATACTGGCGATGGAGAATGAGCTGCGGGGGGAAGAACTCGAAAGGACTTTGGAGAAGTTTTTGGGGAAGTAAAGACTCTACATTCTACATCCAATGTTCGACATTCGATATTGTCTCTGGGAAGAAAAACAATATTGAATATCCCCGCCCGCCTGACGGCGGTCGGGCGGGCAACACCGAATGTCAAATTACGAAGGTTGTGCCGCCTCGAGTGTATTCGAAAGGAGCATGGCAATCGTCATCGGCCCCACTCCCCCGGGAACCGGAGTGATTGCCTTTGCGATCTTGCTGACAGATTCAAAATGGACGTCGCCGACGATGCGATACCCCTTCTTTGCTGAAGCATCTTCGACACGATTTGTTCCCACATCCACCACGACCACCCCTTCTTTCAGCATCTCACCTGTTATCGATTCTGCACATCCCATGGCGGCGATAAGGATATCCGCGCTTTTCGTATACGGACGAAGGTCCTTTGCCCCTGTATGGACAAGGGTGACTATTGCATTGGCGCCCATCTGCTTCTGAGAGAGAATGTTGGCAACCGGCTTGCCGACAATATTGCTCCGCCCGACCACCACGACATGCTTTCCCCCCGGGTCGTTGCCGCTTCTGAGGAGCAGCTGCTGAATGCCCGCCGGCGTGCACGGCTTGAAGCCTTTGCCTCCCGTAACCAGCTGGCCGACGTTCCACGGGTGAAATCCGTCGACGTCTTTCTTGGGGTCGATTGCCTCGATGACCAGATGTTCGCGAATCTGCGAAGGGAGCGGGAGCTGGACCAGGATCCCGTGAATCTTCGGGTCCTGATTGAATCCGCGGATCATTTCAAGGAGCTTCTTTTCCGGGGTCTCCTTCGAAAGTCTCTCTGTAACGGAATAGAATCCCGCCTCTGCGCAGGCCCTTCCCTTCATTCCAACGTACGACTGCGACGCAGGATTATCGCCGACGAGAATGAAGGCGAGTCCCGGGGTGATCCGATGCTTCTTTATCAGCTCGTCGGCATTCTTCTTTACCTCAAGCCGAATCTCGGCTGCTATTGCTTTTCCGTCAATGATTTGGGCTGGCATGGTCGTTCCAAATACATAACCACGGAGGACACAGATCCCGAAGGGATCCCTTCGGGAGAAGGCACAGAGCCTGCCTGCCCGCCAAACAACGCGGCGGGTAAACCGGTAGACAGGGACACAGAGAAAGGAGTGTCATATAAATGACGGGAAGATCACCTGCTCGATTTTTGCAGCCTTTCCGGTATCACGATCGGCCTGTACGAAGACAGCGCACAACCTCACATCGTCGCTCGCCATTTCGAATTTGTGGGGTGTCTGAGTGAGGAACCTTCGAATGGCAACTTCTTTCCGCATGCCGATCACCGAGTCGTACGGACCGCTCATTCCGACATCCGTAATGAACGCTGTCCCTTTCGGCAGAATCCGCGCATCGGCAGTCGGGACATGCGTGTGCGTGCCCACGATGGCACTCACGCGGCCGTCAAGATGCCAGGCAAGGGCCATCTTCTCGGCCGATGCCTCTGCGTGCATATCGATGAAGAATACTTTTGTATCATTCGCCATCTTGCTGATCGCCCAATCCGCCGACTTGAACGGGTCATCGATGGGCTGCATGTAGGTCCTTCCCTGCAGGTTGATCACTCCCACCTGCCCTTTCTCCTTCAGATCATAGAGAACGAAACCCTGACCGCCGTTTTCTCTCGGATAGTTCAGAGGACGAAGGATGTTCCGTTCCTTTGCGAGCAGCGCCCTGCTTTGCCACCGGTCCCAAAGATGGTTTCCGGTCGTGATAACGTGCACACCGAGACCGAACAGGGTCTTCGCATCCTCTTCGGATACTCCTTTCCCATCGGTGACGTTCTCGCCGTTGACGATGCAGAAATCCACCTCATACTTCTGAAGATATGTCTTCAGGAGTTTTTCAACGAGCTGCAGACCGGGTTTGCCCACAATATCGCCGACAAAAAAGATGTTCAGGAGATTTGACAAGGGATAGAATCCATCAACGTGGTGAGGTCAATATAACGAAAAAACAGGGGGAAATGCAGAAAAAAAACCCGCTCGGAGGCGGGCCTCAGAAGATCTCACAGCAAGATGCTACCGTCGCGTGTGAAGGAATCGGCCAAGAACAAATCGATCGAGCAACAGAAGAATCAGGATGGAAGCGATCATCATGATGAAGATTTTCGATTCTTGCGCCGGGGCCTGGCTTGCAATGGTCCCTTTCATCGTCCCTGATGCCTGCACAAGGACTTGCTGTAGTTGACCGTAGTACTCCGTGAGAAGCTTCGACATTGCCGATGGCTCTGAGGTGGCACCCGAGGTACCCGGAGAAAGAACGAGAGCGTAGCCGACAATGGCGAGGACAAGAACCATGGCAAAGACATTCCCTGTTCCCCCCAGCACGCGGAAGAGCCAGGTCTGTCGGGAGCCCGGGTCAACGGACTCCATGATCTTGCGTGTGAACGAAGCCGATGTTTTCACGACCGGTGCTTCCTTCGCTGCACGGGCAAGTGAACGCTGAATCGCAACCTCCCGTGCGCACCGGCGGCAATCGGCCACGTGACGCAGCAAAGCATCGCCGGTATCACTCCTGTCCGCAAGATCCTGAATCTGTTTGAAGGTCAAATGTGACATTGCTTTTCTCCTATCGAAACGCCGGAGCAATCTTCCCGGGTGCAATTTCGATGTTTTCCTGCAGCCTTCCTTCCACAGCCTTTTGAAGCAGAAGTCGGGCCCGAAACAGTTTTGCTTTCACTGTCCCCAGGGGCATGCCGGTTACGGCAACAATTTCTTCGTAACTCATTTCCTGGAGAAAAAAGAGAGTAACGACACTCCCATAGGTCGCGGGCAGCCGGTTGATCTCATCGAGAACGATGTTCCGAACGTCTGTAGATTCCAGCTGATCATCCGGGCCCGGATCGGCATCGGGCAGTTCCCGTTTCATTTCGTCTTCGTTGTCATTCAGCGAAACGTGAATGTCCTCCCCTTTCTTGCTGAGCGCCGTGGAGCATACATTATAGACGATGCGATAGAACCACGTGGCAAAGCTCGACCGCCATTCAAATCGGCTCAACGCGTTGTAGGCACGGAGAAAGGCATCCTGGAGAGCCTCTTCCGCCTCCTCGCGGTTCTTGAGCATTCTCATGGCAAGGGTCATTGCCCGATCCTTGTGGCGGTTGACAAGATCGGAAAACGCCTTTTTGTCCCCCGCAAGGACTTTTTCGATTATTTCCTGGTCCGTCTTGGCCAATTTCGGTTCCGTAGGGGTTCCTTTCATTAGACCCTGGAAACCGGCCACGGGTTTCACGTTTTTCCTGAAACCCTGGGGCTCGTTTTCTGGTCAAAGTTACTAAAGCAGGAAACCAGAGACAACCCGGTTAAAGAAAGGATAACACCATGGAACCTGTCGTTGGAATGCTCGTCGTTTTTGGCTCGGTCGGATTTATCACCTATACCTGGCTTGCCACAAGGCATAAGGAGCGAATGGCGATGCTTGAAAAGGGAGTCAAGGCCTCAGAGCTGAAAGGATCGGCCATACCACAGATATTTCGGCCCAATCCTCTTTCCAGCCTGAAATGGGGTTTGCTGGCGGCGTTCGTAGGAGCAGGATTAATCGTGGCCAACATACTCGACCGTTACTTCTATTTCCATGATTCGATCTATTTTGCCAGCATGCTCATTGCGGGCGGCATCGGCCTCATCATCTTCTACTTTGTTGCTGCAAAGAAGCTGAAAAACGAGGATCAATAAAGCGAGACCCTCACCTTCCGAAGGTCATGGACCTTCGGAAGGCCCATGAGGGGATCAAAGGTTTCTTTTCAGAAACTCCAGTGTTCGTGGCCAGGCTTTTTTCGTTGCTGCCATGTTGGCCCCTTCCCTTCCCGTCTGCTGT
This sequence comes from Bacteroidota bacterium, assembly GCA_035291905.1. Classification (GTDB taxonomy): domain Bacteria; phylum Bacteroidota; class Ignavibacteria; order UBA10030; family UBA10030; genus JACPLA01. Next base: position 1,226 of record DATDRF010000209.1, on the reverse strand, counting down.
CTCAAGAATCCGTGCCCTGCACCATCGTAGATCTCCACGTCATAGCTTTTCCCCAACTTCTTCATCTCCTTCGATGCCGGCCCGATGGTCGCGTTCACTCTCGCGTCATCAGCGCCGTACAGGCCGAGCACGGGCGCCTTGACCGTGGCGAGAGCTCCGCTGTCGGGAGAGGTGCCGTAGTAGACGACTGCTGCGTTGAGATCAGGCTGCGAGACCGCATACGAATAGCTGCACGACCCGCCCCAGCAGAATCCGATGGTCGCGATCTTTCCGTTGGCCGAGGGGATCTTTTTCGCGTAGCCAAAGATTGCATTCATTCGTTTGGTCGTTTCTTCCGGTGAGAGCCCCCTGATGAGTTTTACAACGTCGTCACGAGTCTGCCCCGATTCAGTGCCTCCGCCTCCCGGGCCCATTCCCGAAATGAGGTCCGGTGCTATAGCGATGAATCCGTCCGCAGCGAGCTGGTCTGCAACCGCTCTGATCCAATCTGAGAGTCCGAAAATCTCATGGATGACAATGACCACTCCCGCTTTCTCTTTTCGCTCCGGATAGACAACCCAGGTGTTTATCTTCTGTTTTGTGCCGGGCAATTCGATGCCCACGAATTCCCCGTGACGAGGAGACTGCTCCAGAACTTCCTTGGCGTTCGATTCGCCGGCGGGAAGTTTTGGGTCCTTCATTGTTTTTTCCTGATGCATGCCGGGTCCGGCGTCATGGTGGGCATGCTCCTGGGCAAGCGATGGAAGCGCTACCGCCAGCGTGATTGCAGCGGTGATCCAATGGCGATGGTTCATGAGGGAATCCTCCTTCGATTGTTGAATGGCTCGGCGTAGGACAAAAACTAAAGAAATCCAGTTCCAGAATCAATTCGCCTCTTGAAATGACTTAGCCACGGAGGACACCCCGTAAAAAACATCCCAATTCAAAACATCCCGACTGAAAATCGGGACAGGTCGGGACTGGCGGGGGCAAGCAGAGAAGGCACGTAGTTGAATACCAGGATGTCCGTTCGTCCCACTTCTGTTGACTCATGGGAAAAAAATGATTATCAATGTTCAGATGACAACCCCTGATCCAAAACAACTTCCCCATTTGTTGAGGCTTCTGGACGATGATTCTCCCGTTGTTCAGGAGACCATTGTGAAGGAGCTCCTTGCCTTCGGCCCTTCGCTGCAGCGTGAACTGGAGCGCCTGAAGATAACCCTGAGCAAGGATCAGCAGCAGCT
>DATDRF010000208.1:0-7209 GCA_035291905.1 Bacteroidota bacterium | reverse complement strand
CGTTGTCGATACTTCCGTCGCCGATCCTGACCTGTGGCCGGACACTACTCATGTGAATTTTCGAGTCTACAATGAAACCGACAGCACCTACATAGACTTCCTTTTTGCCGATCTTGACGGGAACAAAGTTGTTTCCTCTCTTGATGGAATAGTCTTCATCGAGAAGGAGCCGCTTGGAGGTAATCAGTTCACCTGGAGCCTTTCGTTCGTCAACAAGTTGACAGATCCTCCGGGGACGGTGTATCCGCTCACCGACGGGGATACGCTTATCCTCCGGACGACTATTCCGTTCCGAAAAGAAGACGTTCTTGAATTTACGACAGAGAAGGCATCGATCGATCAGAAACAAGCGACCGCAGAGCTCCTCAATGTCAAGGTTGTCCCCAATCCTTACGTGACGGCAGCGGAGTTTGAGCCGCCGTTGAATCCGGGCGTGACGCGGGGAAGGGGGCAGAGGAGGATCGACTTCACTCACGTTCCCGTGGGTGCCGTCATTAATATTTTTACTTCACGCGGAGATCATGTGGTTACTCTGCGTCACGACGGCAACATGGAGAATGGGACCGTATCGTGGAATCTGAAAACCAAGGAAAATCTCGACATAGCCTTCGGCGTCTACTTCTATGTTGTTCAGTCGCCGGTGGGGAACAAAACAGGCAAAATCGCAATCATCAAGTAACCCGGGTAACAAATGAGATCCGCCATAGCCATGAAAGTACTTTCTGTTGCACTGCTGCTGGGGTTGGGGGCAGGCATCATGGGCGCGCAGTCCAAAGTGGCAACAACCGCCGCCCAGTTTCTCGGAATCTCGGTGGGACCACGCGCCATTTCCATGGGGAGCGCGTATGTCGCCTCGGCTACTGAGGTGACATCCATCGCATGGAATCCCGGGGGCTTCGTTCAGGCGAACAAGACTGAATTCGCTTTCTCAAATACGGACTGGCTCGTGGGTACCAAGTTCCGCTGGTTCGGCTTCATGCTGAATTTTGACGGAGAGAATGCCGTGGGAATAAGCCTCACACAACTTGATTACGGGGAAGAAGAAGTGACGACAGTCTCGTCGCCGGAAGGAACCGACCAGCGTTGGTCGGCGAACGATATGGCTCTGGCGATTTCGTACTCTCGGAAACTGACCGACCGGTTTTCGATCGGCGGTTCGGTAAAGTACATCACTCAGAACATCTGGAATGAGACGGCAAGCAATATTGCATTCGATTTCGGCCTTTTGTTCGTGACGGGCTTCAATAATATGCGCCTGGGAATGTCGATGCAGAATTTCGGAGGTGATCTGACGCTGGAAGGCCGTGATCTTTTGCAGAGGATCGACTATCCCGGTTCGAACCAGAATCTGATGGGGACCCTGAAGACAGATTCTTGGCCGATTCCCCTGCTCTTTCGTGTGGGAGCGGCGATGGATGTCGTCGATTCGGATTTTCTGAGCGGGACCGTTGCCCTTGACGCACTTCGCCCGAATGACAACCAGCTGACACTCAATGTCGGCGGTGAACTTGGATGGCAAAAGACTGTCTACGTGCGGGGAGGGTACAAGTCCTTCTATGGAAGCTCCACGTCTTTCAGTCAGGCCGACCAACAGGAGGGACTCAATCTTGGGGTGGGACTTCGATACCATATGGAGGGAGTGGCGGGAGTCCAGCTTGACTATGCTTACAGCAAGTTCGGAATTTTCGGTTCTCTGAATTCCATTTCGTTTTCGTTTTCATTCTAATCAAATGATCTTTCACCAAACCTGGGAAAGGAGCCCACTGAGAGTTTGTTTCGGTTCGTCAATAAAGCTGTTATCCATAATTCACTAAACCTCTAAACTGAGGAGTCACATTATGAGAAAAGCGATACTTTCGCTTGTCGTGCTTGCGGCGCTGCTCGGATTGATGTCAACGGCAGCCGTTGCACAATTGCATAATGTCACCTTCATGATTAATACTGCAACAGTACCCGATACCATTGTTGCTGCATCGAGCGTCACAGTCACGGGCAACAGGCCCGCCATTACCGACTGGGGCGCAGGAGCCGCGGCAGCTAATATCGGCGGTGACTATTGGTCAGCGACTGTTGCGTTAAATCAAGGTGACACCGTTGCTTACAAGTTCCGTGTGAACGGCGCTTGGGAGAGCAACAGCACAAACGCGGACGGGATCGGTTCTATTACCGACAACCGGACGTTGATCGTCGGCACGGCCGATACCACGCTTAAAGTGCAGTACGTCAATTTTACGGGGAGCACTCAGCTCCAGTACCGCACACCCTGGACCGCTGTTGCAGACACGTTCATCAACATCTGGTTCCGCATCAACATGCAGGGACTTACGAGCAAGCCGTTCGATAAGGACGTGGATACTGTCGGCGTTCGCGGCGACAAGAAGGGCGGCTCGTTCGGTTCAACTGAATTCGGATGGTCCCCGACCAGATACCTTACTCGCGAGACTTCCGGCGGCGGATTGACCTATGACGGCACGAACTTCTGGTCAGGACGTATCAAGCTGGAAAAGAGCAAGGTTGCCCCGGGTGATACGGTGGAATACAAGTTCCTCATTGGGTATGACTGGGGTAGGGACGAAGGGTCGAACAGATCGTTTGTTATTCCGACCGGCGAAAAAGATACCACGTTGTACTGGGGATGGTACAATAACGAAAAGCCCATCGCCAGGGATAATGCAGATTCTGTGGTTATCAAATGGCGTGCGAACATGACGACTGCGATACAGAAGGGAAGTTTTGCCGATGGCGATACAGTTGTCGTCGAGTTCGGTCATTATGCAACTGCCGATACTGCCAAAAACGGAACCGGGATCACCGGACCGTTCAGGACAACGCAGTTGGCGAGGCAAGGCCTCACGAATTTCTATGAGGCGACCGATACGATCTACACGATCAACGGCGAGTTCCTGGATTATCAGTACTATCTGATCAAGAACAATGCCGATGTGCGGGAATACTTCTTCAACTTCGATTACGCCGGCAATGTCACCGCAGAAGCTGAACGGCGGCAGGTGCTTGTCTCCGCTCCGAACATGACGGTGAGAGATACGGTAGCGAGCGTCACCAGTAGCCGTCGGCAGCCCTTTTTCGAGAATCAGCGTAAGCTCACTCAGGGCGTTGCCGTGAAATGGATTGTTGACATGCGCCCCGCTTACTATCAGATTCTCGCCAACGACAGTCTGATGGACATTCAGGGATCACTGCATGTGAAGCATGTCGATACCATCGCAGCGTGGGGAGTGGCGATCAACGGCCCCGCGACCGGCGGTTGGGGAACCTGGAATAAGCAGCTCGTTGCCGATACGGCTTCGAAGACAAAGATGTGGGATGATGGAACTCATACCGATGCGGTTTCTGGCGACAGCCTCTATACCATCACCATCAACTATACCACGACGAACACGGTTGGACAAGTGTTCAAGTTCGGTATCGGCGGCGGTGATAATGAGAGCTCGTTCGGATTGAACCATCTCGCAAACATCGATGATACCAATCCCACCTATACGATCGAGGACCAGTTCGGAAGCATCAATCCGAACAAGTACTTTGCCTGGGATTTCAACAACAAAGTACCGCTCATCACCGGCGTCGAGGAAACAGATGTTCTCCCGCTGGTGTACGAGCTCAGGCAAAACTACCCGAATCCTTTCAACCCGACAACGACCATCGTGTATGATCTCCCGATGGAATCGGCAGTCTCGTTGAAGGTCTATAACCTCCTCGGGCAGGTTGTGACGACCCTGACGGAAGGCAAGCAAAATGCCGGCCGCCACGTTGTCAGCTTCGATGCTTCAAAGATGACCACGGGAGTCTACTTCTATCAGATTACCGCGGGGAACTTCGTAAGCACGAAGAAGATGGTGTTGGTGAAGTAAGGCAGTTCAGGGAATATCGTACGACCGAGGCGGGAGCGATCCTGCCTCGGTTTTTTGTTTCTACCTGGGATGTCCCTGTTTCTGATAACGGAGAATTGACGCTTGAAGTTCAAGTGCCGAGCGGTACGTGGGATTGAGCCGAAGTGATTCCTTCAGGTGCTCCAGGGCGGCAGCGAGATCACCCTTGTTGGCATATGCACCCGCGAGCCCGTAGTGAATGGTGGAGGCCGCTGTGAGTTTATTGTTGAGATCCTCTCGCAGGGCGGCGGTAAGCAGGGAGATTGACCGGTCGAATTGACCCCGGTTGACTTCGAGAAGTCCCAGTTCAATAAGCGATGCGAGATGACGAGGGTCCGCTGCCAGGATCCGCTCGTATTCACGGACCGCATCGTCCATCCTGCCGCTCTCCTTGAGCAATTGTGCCAGCCTGTATCGCACGGTTTGTTCATAAGGGAATTCATCGAGAAGGGCCCCTGCAGTGACGATTGCCGGACCGTACAGCTTTGAGCGTTCAAAGAAATCGATCGTGGCCAGACATCCCTCATTCCAGCCCGTCTGAAGGGCATAGACCTTGAGTGCAATGTCGACCAATGCCTTGTCCGATTTGTCAATGACGGTCGGCCGGACGTCGTATCCCCGAAATGGCCAATGGGTTGTGAGATTCCTCATCGAGAGGTCCGCATAGGCCAGATCGAGCCACGCGAGGGAGAGAGAATCGTGGTCAAAGGGGAGAAGCTTGTTCTCGGTGTTCTGAGGAATGATCCATTTCTGCCTGACGATTTCACGCACGAAGAGGTCGGCGATCTGGTAATAGCCGTGGACGGTAGGATGCAGATGTTCCCAAAAGAGATTGTTGCCGGGAATGCCAAGAGGGCTCAGCGATTGAAGCGTCGAGTCGGCGGAAACAAACGGGACATTGTGTCGTTTCGCAGTTGTTCGAATGATTCTGTTCATTGACTCCGGTGCCCTGAATTTGAGAAGGTCCAGATCATTGGCTATCATGAGATGCCTTCTGGCCTTCGCAGCGTCCCCCGTCGCCGCGTATGCCTCTCCAAGCCAGTAGTGCAGCGAAGCGTTGAGGGAATCCGTCGCAACGAGTGTCGTGAGGGTATCAATGAGTGTCGAGAATTCTCCGATGGCCTGTTTCTCCTCGACGAGCTCATAAGGCAGGCGTGCACCGTTCGAAAGAACGGAATCTGCAAGAAAAGGCGGAAAATGCAGATTGGATGCAATATCGCTTATGATCACTTGAATGTCGTGATTGGCCAGAGTTTTAAGGATATGCGAGAGGTTTGCCTGAAAGACCTGCTCGATTCGTTGTGCGTCGGGTGAATCAAGACGCACGGCGCTGTTATCGGAGACCTCCCTCATGAGTGTTCTTTCGATGTCCTCTCCGCCTGAGGGATCGGAGGCAAACCAGGATGTGAGAAGCCTTGTCAGCGAGAGGTCGCGAAATCGGTACTTCAGTCTCGTCGCCCAAGGGAAGAGCTTCTCAAGGGGCGGAGCGCCGACTCCTTCCGGTCCGTAGTACTCGTTGTGCCCCATGTAGATGAGGACCAACGTTGGATTGAGATCGATAACCTGGTCAAGGAAATCACGAATGACATTGCTGTTGATTGCAGAGGCGCCGAGATTGATGACCTCTATGTCCTTTTCAGGAGCCAGATGTCGTAATTGTTTTCTGACGATGCCTGGAATATTTGCCGTCATCTGATAGGGGGTGCCGAACATCGATGAGCTGCCAAGGCAAACGACGCGAAGCGTTGAATCGGGTTTCTGTAACCTGAAAATGCCCGGCTTGAATTCGGGGAGAATTGCGATCGACGGAGGAAAATAGGTCCGAAGGTATTTTCGGTTGACCTGGCTCCAAACGGTGCCGTTGTATGAGAGAGTATCGAGAAACGGGTTTCGAAGCGAGGGATCTGCAATTCGAACGCTTACTTCGAGAATGAAAAGAAATGCCAAAAACAGAAGAGCAGGGAAGAGCGAAAAAAGAAGTTTCTTCCAACGAGGAAAACGGTTAACATCGATGTTCATAGGCAACAAACAATGTATAGACTGAACTCCATACTATCAAGATTGAAGAGCCCTCGCTGGCTGATGTACGCCGGTATTATTGTGTGTGGAATGTCCTGGTCGACCTCCCACTCATACTCGCAGAACCGCACATCGGGAGTCCCCATCCTCGCCAGAGTTGGAGATCGTGTCGTCGAAGAAAGAGAATTCGTTGAACGGTTCGAGCTAACGCCGGGGATGAACAGAAGAGCAGGAAAAGCATTGAGGGAGGAAAAAGAGGCGGTGATCTATTCTCTCATTGCCGAGAAACTTCTCGCGCTCGCTGGGATTGATGAAGGGCTGGAAAATGATACCTCGTTTCGGCAGGCATTCCTCGAGGTGAGAAAACTGGTCGCGCGAGATCAGCTCTATAGGCAGGAAATATCACACAAGGTTTGGGTGTCCCGGCAGGAGATCGTCCGAGGGATGGCACAAGCGAGAAGGCAATTGAGTGTGTCGTTCATTTATTTTGAGTTGCGAGACGACGCCGATTTCACCAGGAGGCAAATTCAAACGCCGCGGGATTTTGAGACGCTGGTAGTAGACTCCACCATGAACGCGATACGGGATACTGCCACGGTCATCTGGGGAGATGCCGATTGGGACATTGAACGAGCATCCTACGAGGTGAAAAAGAATTCCGTGTCGCAGGTTATCAGCGCGGGGTCGGGTTATTATGTTCTAAAGATTCTCAATGACGTGCCGAGCGTACATTTCAATTCCTTTTCGGCGGATGCCCTTCAACAGGAAGTCGCCCGGACTCTGCGGTTGAGGAAAGAAAGAGTGCGGTTGGACGAGTTTGTCCGTTCCGCTCTGGCGGGGAGAACAGGATTCGCGCTCAGCCGCTCATTGCGCAAAACAGCTTCTTCCATGGCTGCCGTTCTGGGCCAGCCCCAATTCGCAGGCGACAGCATGCTGACGGTAACAGCGATCGGGGAGCTCATTCGCCGGATGCGGACAGATCTGACCGATTCCATTGCCGTTGCAGGATCCCAGGTGTGGTCGATTGAACATGTGCTTCGGAGGCTCGAACGAGCCCCGCTGACTTTACGGTCGAAAGATTCCGTTTCACTCTTTGGCCTTCTGAATACACAGCTCGTGGTTTGGGTTCAACAGGAGCTCCTTGCGCAGGAGGCGATCGCCCGAAAACTCGACGAGACGCCGGAGGCAGCGAGAAAACTGTCGGTGTGGAAGGATGCGATGCTTGCTTCCATGATCAAGAGCCGACTGGCCGCTACCGCCGAAGTTTCTGATGGGGATATCTGGATGTACCTGAGTTCCC
>DATDRF010000207.1:0-22928 GCA_035291905.1 Bacteroidota bacterium | reverse complement strand
TGGGGTATCTTCCTTCGGGGATTCGGAATGCTTGTGATTCCGACAGACGCAATGAGAATCTATCAGCTTGGTCTTGAGACGCCCCTGGCTGCAGCAGGACTCTGCGCTCTCGTGATCTTTGTCCTGGTTCTGTTATTTCGGAAACAACTCTTGACCTTGACCTTGATCTTGCTTCTCCTCTTGACCTTCTTATCAGGGTTCTTTGTTTACGCCATGGGTGGTTACATCTCCCTTCGATTGATGTACGGTTCGATCGGATTTTTCACGATTGCACTCTTTCTCCTCCTGACGAGAAAAGCATGGTGGACAGGGGAAGATCCTCTCACCCGAATTCTTCGCTGGTCCGCGGTACTCTATGCCGTTGCGTCGTTCTATTTCTCCATTTCTGCCGTGATGGACTGGCACGTTGCGGACAAGTTTGCAAAGGCTATGGGAGACTCATTCGTCACGTATCATCTGGAGGCCAAGGAATCCGCATACGTTTTTGGCGTAATCCCATCGCGGCTGCGACAGGCGGAGATCTGTGGCGAACCTTCGACTGATTTTAAGGGAATTCTCCGCCGGAACGAATTGCCCGACAGCGTCCAGATGCGATCGCTGCTCCGAATCGTCCTCCTTGACCGTGAAGACGTTTCCGCCAATGCCATTCTCCTGAGGAACTCAGCGAAATCGCTTATCGTCAGCACGCAATCTGAGAATCAGTTTTTCCTGTTCGGGCGGGTCGATACCCCCCATAAGCTTCCCGTTGGCACAGTGTTCGAAGATCAGAGTTATACGGTTGAAGTCCTCGAGACGATTTTGGATGACCGGGCCGTGACGGTGAAGGTGACAGCGAAGGATCCCGCTGACTTGGACAGGCTCCTGTTCTTCGATGACCAGGAAAGACAGTTTGTCCCCTTGCAGGAGATAGAGCCGGTATCTGAGGATGAAACGAATGAGTGAATCGATCCGATGGATCAAACGAATGATGGATCGGATTGTGTTTTCCCTGTTCGGCCTTTTTTTCAGGACGCGTAAGGGCGCGAACACGATTCTCGTTGTTCGAACCGACGGAATCGGTGACCTTGTCTTCTCTCTGCCGTTTGTCCGGAATCTTAAGGAGCATTTTCGCGACCACCGCCTGGTGCTTGTCTGTCGGGACGCAGCGGCCCCGTTGGCGCAATCTGACCTGTTTGACAGCGTCGTTCCATTTCATTACATGCAGTACCGATGGAACTACTTCTATCGCCTGATCATTATCTCAAGAATCCGTACCTTCACACCCTCATACACTCTGTACCTCAGCTACCATCGTCAACATATAGGCGATGAAATGGCGATCCTGTCAGGTGCTGAGCGGGTGGTTGCGTTTGACGGTAACGATGAGATCATTCATCCTGACATGAGAAGAGCAAACGACCGGCACTATTCGGATATCGTTCACGCCGACGACCATTCTCCCGAATCTGAAAAATACCGCTTGCTCCTGGAGAAACTGGGAGTCTCCTCCGGGGGGGAACTTGAGAAGCTAAAAGGCTCTCTCGGGATGAGTGAGGGAAGAGAAAGGGGGTTGCCGGAGAAAGCAATTGTTCTCACACCCGGTGGAAGTTCCGCTCTTCGCCGCTGGCCGCCCGAACGATTTGCAGAGTTGGGAGACAGGCTTGCTCAAGCAGTTGGAACAAAAGTCATCCTTTGCGGTAATCAACATGAAAAGGCGCTGCTCGCGGCCATTGCGGGAAAAATGTCAAAGCCCTGTGCGGTTGAATGCGATTTGCCAATAGAGACAGTCGCCATGCTGATCAAGAAGGCGAAGCTCGTTGTGGGGAACGAATCGGGATTAGTTCACATCGCGGCATCATTGGGGACACCGGCGGTTGTTATTCTGGGCGGCGGTCACTATTCCCGCTATTTCCCCTATGGATCGGCGAAGATCGTGAATCACAAACTCGATTGCTACGAGTGCAACTGGAAGTGCCCTTTTCCGGAGCCGTATTGTTTGACGAGGATTTCGGTGGAAGAGGTGGTGATGGAAGTTGAGAGAATCGTTGGCCGGGACACTGTCCCGACTTGAGGATTTCTATCTCACCCTTTCAGGGTTTTGATGCATTTGTTGACCATGATCCGGGGGCAATGCCCCCGGTTGAGGTATGCTTCCCCTTCGGGGAAGATCTTGCGTCCCCTTATTCAAGTGGCTGACCCCGAAGGCCCGCCCGACCGAACGAAATTCTGCCTCTCTTTCGGTCGTTCGGGCGGGGGTCGTATATCCTCAGGACGGGCGTTGCCCCGACCATAAATCCCAAGGCATGCAAACCCCAACGGGGTGTGATAGTCTGAGTAGTTGAGCAAGATATCCCGTATGCAATCCACCTCCGCCATCATCATAAACTGGAACACCAGGGAGCATCTGCTCCGCTGCGTGGAATCCCTCCTTTCGGAGGGACTTGACCAACCCTCGATCCTCGCCATAGATCAAGGCTCTTCGGATGGTTCGCTCGATGCACTGGGGGCGAAATTCCCCCACGTGCGCGCGATTTCCATTCAAGAGAACATCGGTTATGCTCATGCGGTGAACTGCAGTGCAGCGAAGACAAACGCCTCATTTCTCCTTGTTGCCAACGCGGACATTCTCGTGGGCAAAGGGACAGTCCGACTCATGACGGAAGTGATGCAGCGGGATAAAGAGATTGGAATGCTGGGATGTACGGTGTTGGATTCAAGGGGAAACACGGCGACAAGGTTCTCGAGAACGTCTGTGACAAGAGGTATTCTTCTGGAACTCGTTCCGACGGGATTTCGCGGCCTCTGGAGGGACGCGGAACAGCTGGGCAGCCGGGATACGCAGCCGTTTCCGGTGACGTACGTGGAGGGGGCGTTTTTTATGGTCCGAAGCGAGGCGTTCTATGCTGTTGGCGGGATGGATGAGGGATTTACCTTCTTCTACGAGGATGCCGACCTGCCGATGAGAATGATCAAATCGGGATTCCAGGTGTTGCACGTCCCAGCAGCATCTGTCACGCATCACGGCGGAGCGAGCTTTTCTCAAGTGCCTGAGCGGCATGCCTCCGAATTTCATCGCAATATGATCCGATTGTACAGCCGCCATTCAATGAGGAGGGCCGTATGGCTCAAGCGTGCCATGAGCGCCGTCGCATCGATGAAAGTACTGACACTGGGCCTCTTGTCGTTCGCAGGTGAAGATGTGCAGAGGCGGATCAGACGGAACAGGACGATCCTTCGATCTCTCAACGATATTCCAAAGGCCGTCAACAGCGAGCAGCCGCTTGTCTCCGTGATAGTGCCAACGTACAACAGAAGGGACCTGGTGCGCGCTCTGGCGGACAATCTTCGTCATCAGACATACTCGAATTTCGAAACCATCGTTGTCGATCAGAGCAACGCGGAAGGGCAGCCGCCAGACATATCCGGAGTTCGATGGTTGAGTGTGAAGAGGGCTAATAGAAGTCTGGCAAAGAATGTCGGATTGCGGGAGGCCAAAGGAGATATTCTCCTTTTCTGCGACGACGATATTGTTCCTGAAACCACGATGATTGAAACACATGTGAAGGCCCACTCCAACTCATCTATAGGAGGCGTATCGTGCAGGGTGACTGAGGAGGGACTAACACCGCTAACCACTAACAATATCTGCAGAGTCACGTGGTACGGCCGAATGATCGACCGCTTTCAATCGAACACGGAATGTTTTGTCGAGACGCTAGTCGGCGGCAACATGTCCGTAAAACGAGAAGTTCTGACAGAGGCAGGGTATTTTGATTCGATATTTGCAGGCACCTCGATATTCGAAGAGCAGGACCTTTCTGAACGAATTCGAAATCTCGGCTTCAAGATTCTGTTCACGAACAGATCCTCAGTACATCATCAGCCGCAGCGGGATGGTAACGTGGGATTAAGATCCGCCGATCCATTCAACTACTATCACGATTTTCATCACAATGAGATTGTCTTCTTTCTCAAGAATCGCAACCATCTGCTCCTGCTGTTTGTCATTCCGTTCTGTTTTCTCCGCACGACGAAGCAGTCGTTGCAATATCGATTGTCGTTCCGTCAGGGAATGCATATTTTTGCAGGTGTTCTTGCGGGGATTCGGGCGTATTACAGGTCGATGAAGTGAGACGTGTCTTATCCCACCCTTTCAGGGTTGCATCATTATCTATGTCTAGATGTCGGGGCTTCGCCCCGACCTGAATGTATGCGACCCCTTTGGGGTCGACTTCACATTCGCAAGGTGTTACATGATGTCTTCCCCGAAGGGCAAGCATACAACAACCGGGGGTATCACCCCCGGAAAATATCGCCAATCCATCGGACACCCTGAAAGGGTTATATAATTCCGTAAGCGGTCTCGTGCCAAAGTTCTTCAGCAGCTAAAGAGATTCATGAATACCTAGCTCATCCCCCCATATCCCCCGTCCTTTCAATGTATAGAGGGGAGAGTCGAAAGGGGGATGAGATCGAGTATGCCTAGCAATCTATCCATATCGCGCATTCTTCTCCTTGCGAGCCTGCTGTTTTGCCCCCTTCTGCTCTTCCCCCAAGGCAAAGCAGTCCGCGTTACCTCGTCGGAACGCGAAATTATCTTCGATTACTACCCCTCAACCTACAGACCTCAGAAGATCTCCATCAATGCGCAATCCTATTTCTACTTCCCTGAAAGTGAACTTACCTCAAAAGCAGGAGAAGTGGGGCTGCCGACAGAATCTTTTCTGGTTGGAGTCCCCCCTTCGGGCGACGTCAGCGTTGTGTTGATCGAAGACCAATTGTCGGAGCCCACAACGGGTCTAATCGCCGCCGTTCCCTCGATATCCATTGGCTCAGATTCCCTTCACCGGATTGAAAGAAGATTCTCTGAGCCCGGTCGGGTCCAATCCATTGAGGCAGTTCGGGTCGATGAGGTCTTCTGGTGGCGCTATCAACGCGTCGCACGCATTTCCGTAAGACCCATTTCTTTCAATCCTTCCGGCGAGATGTTTCGCAACCGTGAGCGCGTTCGGCTGAGGATCACTTTCACGAACAATCGTGCGAGTCTGCCTGCACCTCAAGAAACGCCAAAAACAGAAGAACTTTACAGGAGCCTCCTGACAAACTATGAGCAGGCACGACAATGGAGGTCCCTGGAAACTAAGGACGGGACCGCTACAGCCGACACGACGGGAAACTGGTTTGTGCCAGGACAGCAGTTTGTAAGAATTCCGATTGCACAGGATGGTCTGTATCAGTTAACCTTCAACGACCTCCTTGTTGCAGGAGCTGTTCCTTCTGCGGTTGGACTGCAAACAGGAGATCTCTATTACAACGGCCGTTCGATTTCGTTCAGAGTGATCGGAGACGACAGCACATTTGAAGCAGGGGATACGCTGGAGTTTTACGGCTCAAGATTGTTCGATAGCTCCGGGGTTCTGAACGAGTTCTCCGATACAAGCGTTTACTGGCTTACGTTTTCTGGCGTAGGAGGAAAACGGACCGCGATTGACACGCTTGTGAATCCTTTTCCACAGGATACTGCAGAATATTTTTCCACCGTCTACAGGATGGAGAAAGACTCGTTCTATTTCTATGGGAATGGGGGATTACCTACAAATAATCAACCTGCGAAGGTCTTTGGCGAGGGATGGTATTGGAAACGGCTGCTGGCGGGGCAGACTGCATCGATAAGCCTCTCTGCTCTCAATTATCACAAAACCGGAAATCCTTCATATCTGGTTCGTGGTCGGCTGCACAGCCCGGTTGTCAACCAGGGATCGTCTCCCGACCACAGCATCGAAGTGCGGGTGAACGGAAGTACTATCGGCACGATTCAGTTCGAAGGAAATAGGGATACCGTGTTCGTTCTCCAGGCATCTTCCAGCCTCTTTGCAGAAGGGAATAATTCATTCACTCTCCAATCGAATACAACGGGAGCGTCTCTCAACGAGGTATTTATTGACTGGCTGGAATTGGAATGTCAAAAGGAGCTCACGGCTGATCTGGACTCGCTCGCATTTACGGCAGATCATATGACCGCGAACCAGGTCGGATCCTTCCGGATCGTCGGCTTTAGCAGCCCCGACATCGCTGTGTATCGGATCGGCCAATTTGGCGATCTCGAGCGCGTATTTCGCGGAAATGTTACCGGTAGCTCAGAGTACTCGATTTCTTTTACCGATACAATTCAACCGGGCAGGAAATATCTTGCAGTGACAGAAGGAAAGAAAAAAACTCTGCCTCTCCTTCACCCAAGGACATTTGGAAACCTGAGATCTCCAACACTCGGGGCCGATTACCTTGTTGTTACCTCCCGGGAGCTGATGTCGGCAGCGAATCAGCTCGCGTCGTACCGCTCGCAAACAGGTGTCGGCCGGACAGCGGTCGTGACGGCGGAAGATATCTACGACGAGTTCAGTTACGGCCACTTCAACCCCTTTGCCCTAAGGTCATTCCTCCTTGCGGCTGATACGCTCTGGACCGGGCCGCAGTCCTCCATGGTCGTCTTTTTCGGAGATGCAAACTGGGATTACAAGAATTTCCTGAAAACGTCCCGCCGGAATCATGTTCCGTCGCTGGGGAATCCCGTCTCCGACCTGTGGCTTGTCGCCTCGCCCACCGACCTGTATCTCCCGAGAAAAGAGGTTGGTCGAATTCCGGCCGCTTCCCTCAACGAGGGGCTCAGTTTTGTATCAGCTCTCAGTGAATACGAATCGCAGCAACTGAGCAGATGGAACAAGACCTATCTGTTCATGGTCTCCGGATTCGATTCGGCCGAGACTGCCGCTTTTTCCATCTTCGCCGAGAACATGATCAGTCAGAATATCACTCCTGCACCTCTTGCAGGGCTCGCCTCGCGGCTCTACCGAAAGGTGCAAGTAGCCGGTACGACGGAATCGGAGGAGGTCCGCCGGATTCTGAGCGATGGGGCGGTGTGGATCAGTTTCTACGGACATGCAGGTACTGAGGCATGGGGAAATGGCCTGAGCGAGGCATCGGATCTTATCAACGATGAGGGGAAAAGGCATATCGTGACGGACGTGAGCTGCAGTACCGTGAGGTTCGCTGAACCGCTCGTCGAGTCATTTGGAGAAAAGCTCCTCTTTGCATCCGAAGGAGGAGCCATGGCATATATTGGAGGAAGCGGATTCGGGTATGAGAATCCTCTTCGGTTCATGGCGGGAAGGTTCTATAACGATGTCGCCAAGGACACCGTTCGGGAAATCGGCAGCCTTTTGTTCAAAGCCAAGCTCGCTCTGCATGCGGCCTTGGGGACCGGCTCGGTTATCAACCCGGAGGCGCTCCAGCTCATGACCCTGCTCGGAGATCCTGCCACCAGGATCGCCATAGCGGAAAAGCCTGACTACGCCGTCAATTCCGAGGATATCGTCGTCGAACCGGCCCAACCGAGCGAAGCGGATAATGAGGTGACAGTTCGGATTCCGCTCCGCAATTTTGGGCTGCAGAATCCCGACTCGGTGTTGACAAGAATTACTCATACCGCCGAAAATGAACCGTCGGAGATGATCGATTTCGTTCGGCCGGGCTTCGGTTTCGTCGATACGCTGACAGTAGCGCAGAACTCATTCCTCAAGCCGGGGTTCCACACAATTTCGGTTTCAATTGATCCGGCCGGCATGGACTCGGAAGAGAATGAGGCGAACAACAATGCTCAATTAACCTTCTTTGTCGGAGCGGGTCAATTGCAGATTCTCTCTCCTTCTCCTTTTTCGTCTCTTCATCCTGATAGCGTTGTGCTCACGATCATCAATCCGAACAACCCCCAAACCGCGTCATGGAATGTCGAATTTGAAATTGACACGACGGATACGTACGACAGTCCCGCTCTGGTCAAGCAGGTGCTTCCGCAGCCGGGCATTGTGACAAGTTCGTGGCAAATCTCCGCGGGGGCTCTGCCGGATAGCTCTCACTACTTCTGGCGGGCACGACTCAAGGGAGCAGCCGACTCAACCGAATGGAGGTCAAGCGTTTTCTCGACAAACAAGGTCCTTCGAAAGGCGTGGATACAGAATAGCGGCCCCCTCTTCGTCGCAAACTCAACTGACCAAGTGGTGCTTTCCCCTCTGCCAACGCTTCGCCAACAGCAGCTGCCGGTGGAACTCCTTTCTGCAGGATTCAGCGATGGGAATGATGCCAGAATAACGCTCAATGGAACGAATATCTCCCAGGGTGTGTCAAACCGCGGATACAATGTCGCCGTTGTCAATCAAAATTCCGGAGTGGTGGAGACGTACGCTGCATTCAGCATCTATAGTGATGCGACCGACACAACGTTGGCAGCGCCTCTCGTGCAATTCCTGCAGGGGATTCCATACGGAAGAAGGGTTCTCGTAGCCGTTGCCGACGAGGGATCAAGGAACAAGTCGGAACAATTGAATATCCAGGTCGAATCAATCGGCAGTGCGCAGATCCGCCAGCTCGGGTTTCGCGGCTCATGGGCAGTCAGCGGCTGGAAGGGGGCGCCTATCGGTTCTGTGCCGGAAGTGCTCAAGTCCTCCGGCAGCGGCTCCGCCATTGTCCTGGATACGCTTGCCGCAAAGAGCATTCAGGGTTCGATGCTCTCGCCTGTCATCGGTCCCGCAAGCATGTGGAATGGCATCGCAATCTCAGCCGATACGCTGGCCGGCGTGACACATGTGTCGGTAGATATTATCCGAACGATGGATGACGGAACTGTCGATACGGTTCAACGGCTGCCCCTTGTTCCCGATTCTCTCCTCGCGGTTCTCACAGCAAGCGTGGCGACGATCCAATTGAGGGCCCATCTTGAAAGCGACTCGGCCGGACTTTCGCCCGGTTTGAATTCATGGAGCGTAGATTATACCCCTCCAGCAGAACTTGCCCTCTCGTATCAGACCACCACAATATCGGCCGATTCGGTTGATGAAGGTGACCAGGTTGGGCTTCAGGTGAGTCTCCACAACGTGGGTTCTTCTCCCGCGGACAGTGTGAGTCTTTCGGCAGGGGTTTTTGTGAACAATCAGATTTCCGTCTTCTCGCAAACCGTTGTTCCTTCGATTCCCCCGGGATCCGTCGTGTCGCAGTCCATTCCATTCAATACCGTCGGATTCCGCGGGCGAACCGCATTTCTTGTGCATGCAAACGAAAACGGGAAGGTCCGCGAATCATTCCCGGCGAACAATGCCATGTCCCTCAGTGCGTTCGTCCTCGGCGACACGGTTGCGCCGGCGTTCGATGTCCTGTTTGACGGATCCAGGATTGTCGATGGAGATTATGTGAATCCCGCACCTGAAATCAGGATCTCCGTTCGTGACAACAGCCCGCTTCCCATTACAAATCCTTCGAATGTCGACCTCAGACTTGATCAAAGGCGCATTGCTTTGGGGTCGAGTCCAGACAGCCTTTTCGAGATTGGAACGGGCACCGAAAAGGCGAGTGTTCTGTTCAAGCCGGTTCTTCCCAACGGCACGCACACTCTTTCCGTCCAGGTCCTCGATGCGTCGGGGAATCCGGCAGATACAACAGCCCTTGAAGTTCGGTTTCAGGTTGAGAATCGGGCCCGCCTCATGAATGTGGTTAACATTCCTAATCCGTTTGCCGTTGAAACTGCCTTCACGTTCCAGCTCTCAGGGCCTGATCAGCCGGAGGAGGGAAGGTTGAGAATTTATGCCGTGAGCGGGAGACTTCTGTTCGAACGAACGCTCTATCCGGGGGAAGTGAAGCTCGGATTTAATCGGATCGTTTGGAACGGACTTGACCGGGACGGAGATGAACTCGCCAACGGGGTCTATTTCTACAAGGTCTCCGTGAAGTTGGGGGGGATGACCGTTGAGGCGATCGAGAAGCTGGCGAAGTTGAGATAAGGGGGGGTGCAGGATCATCGCACCGGTCCTCTGATCTGTGAGTGAACGGCTAAGTGTTATGCAACCCTTTCAGGGTATGTGAGAGATTCGTTGGACCCTCCGGGGGTTACACCCCCGGTTCTTGTATTACTTCCCCTTCGGGGAAGTTCAAATGGTTTCCCGTCCAATCCCCAAGATGAGTCGTAGGTCTTGATGTCGGTCCACTTCCCCTTCGGGGAAGTTCAAATGGTTTCCCGTCCAATCCCCGAGATGAGTCGTGGGTCTTGATGTCGGTACGCCTCCCCCGAGTTTCCCAGTTTTCACATGATGCTCGTGATGATTCTCCCAAACCGATGTCGAGGTTCAAATGGTTTCCCGCCCTATCCCCAAGATGAGTCGTAGGCCTTGATGTCGGTCCACTTCCCCTTCGGGGAAGTTCAAATGGTTTCCCGTCCAATCCCCAAGATGAGTCGTAGGTCTTGATGTCGGTACGCCTCCCCCGAGTTTCCCAGGTTTCACATGATACGCGTGATGATTCTCGCCAGAGCTTTGTCGACCCCAAGGGGGTCGCATATCTTCAGGGTCGGGGCAACGCCCCGACCAATGAATCATGATCGCGCCAAACCCCGAAGGGGTGAGATAATGCCAATATGTTGGGGCGGCAGATCCGACACCCTTGCAAATCGGACGGATTTTTCCAACATTGAAGCGCCGTTCCATCATTGTAGGAGGTGTTTTTGCAGCGTTTTTCGAAATTTCACGCACTTATCGGCATACTTCTCGCTAGCGTTTCCTCACTCCTGTCGCAATCCGTTTCGCTCCCCACAACGCATGAGGTGTACGATTTTCTCAAACGCGTAGAGGCGCGGGGAATTCTGAAAAACTACCGCGATGCGACAAAACCTCTCTCCCGAAAAGACATCGCGGGTCACCTTCTCTCGCTTGAGGGATTGCGCGGTGAACTCACGAACGTCGAGCGTGATACGTACGAATATCTGAAGTCCGAATTCAGCTATGAGCTTGGTTCCCTCGGCGGGGATCCCGAGCCGACAGATCTCCGTTGGCATCTTCTTTCCCTGGATCTGAATCAAGGGATCATGAACCTCGATCTGAATGGGCAGCTCCGCTGGGATGGCCCTAAAGGCCAGACCGTCCGCTACCGCGGCCAGGGCGTGCGCTTCTACGGGTATGCGTTTAAGAACGTCGGTTTTCAGTTCAACTTCATCGATTATCGCGAGACCGGTCCGGGGAGGAATGCCGGCAAATTGAATACTCCCGACCCCGGAATTGTCCTCACGTCAGGAAAGGAAAACGCCATCGAGTACAACACGACGGAAGCCCAACTGTCGTTTCAGACAGGGAGTTTCCAGTTCTCTCTTGAGAAAATGCACAACGTATGGGGCTACGGTGAGCGAGGGAATGTGATTTTGTCGCGGAAGGCGCCGTCCTATCCTCAAGTCAAAATGCGCGTGCCTCTCTCAACATGGATGGACTTCGTCTATGTCCTTGCAGATCTTAACTCAAATGTGATTGACTCTGCACGGTCTTACATGGCATACTCTTCCGCGATTACTCCCTTTTTCCGCCGGGTCAATCGGCAGAAGTATCTGGCTGCCCATGTTGTGGAATTCACTGTCATCGATGGGCTGGATTTCTCCCTGGGAGAATCCGTCATTTACTCCGATAAAGGGATACAGCTGATGTATCTCATTCCTGTCATGTTGTTCAAGTCGGGAGAGCACTACAACCGTGACACAGACAATATCCAGTGGTTTGGCTCTCTCGATGTGAACCTGATACCGAAGTTCAATCTCAACCTTTCTGTTCTTATCGATGAACTGACCACTGACGACCTCCTTCGTCCGACCAGCGCCAGAAACCAGCTTGGTTACACAGCGGGAATTCACACCTATGATCTGGGGCTTGAGAATCTCGAGTTGATTGCAGAATACACTCGTCTGAATCCGTGGGTCTATTCCCACAAGTATCCTGCGGCGACCTTCACGAACAACGGGTACGATCTCGGGCACTGGATCGGCCAGAACGCGGATAACCTTTATCTGGAGGCGCGTTATCTCCCGATTCGCCCGCTTAGAGTTGGGACGTTCTATGAGCGATACCGCAAAGGGGGCTTAGATGACATCGCGTACCAGTATCGGCTCCCCTCGAAGCAGTTTCTCTATGGACCAATTCGTAAGGAAAGTTCGATGGGGTTTTACGGAAAGTACCAGTTTGCGCGTGACGGATTTCTGGATGGGATGCTCAGGTGGACGACGGTGAGTGACGAGGCATTCCCCAATCTCAATGCGAACGGCGCACCCGAGTTCTCTGTTCGAATCAGCTATGGGATTTGGTAGTTCCCATGTTTGGATATCACCTTTACAGGGTTTTGTTACACTGTGTAATGTCAGGGTTGGGGTATTACCCCAACCTTGGATATTCGTCCCCTTCGGGGTCGTGCGCTAAAAGATGATGCTGATAGACCAGCGCCGCGCGTTGTGGGATCGGTGTTCGGGGTTCGAGGAGATGAATTGCCCAATCTTTTCTGATTCGGCCCAGGGGAGCGAGAATGGGCGGATAGGTTAGCGACAACACGAAGTCGTGCGCTGAATGGCTATGCGGGACAAGCCGACGCCGTGCGTTGAGGGATCGGTGCTCAGCGTTCGAGGAGATGAACTGCCACACCTTTCTGATTCGGCCATACGGGTGGCGCGGGAGGCAGGGGATTGGCTAATAGCTCGGTGACGCCACGGAGGATTTTCCCCGAAGGGGAAACATATCACAACCGGGGGCATCGTCCCCGGATCAAACAATCCACAAAATCCATCAGCAACCCTGAAAGGGTGAAATAATATAGGGGGGAATATGCCACAATCGCTTGCAAGGATCTTGGTTCACTTTGTCTTTTCAACGAAGTACCGCCATCCGTTTCTGGCTGAGAAGAATATCCGCAACGAAATGCACGCGTATCTCGGGGGAGTCTGCAAAGGCCTCGGTTGTCCTGTTCTCATTGTCGGTGGGGTCGCAGATCATGTACATATTTTGTCTTTGTTGACTCGAACGTTGAGTGTCGCAGATGTTATGGGAGAGATAAAACGCGAATCGTCGAAATGGATCAAGTCAAAAGGGGGAATGCTGACGAAGTTTGCGTGGCAGAATGGATACGGGGCATTTTCAGTTGGGCAATCAGAAGTCGAGCGAGTGAGAGCATATATTGCAGGACAAGAGAAACATCACAGAAAAAGGACCTTTCAGGATGAATACCGAGCGTTCCTGAAAGAACATGGATTGGAGTATGACGAACGCTATGTATGGGATTGATCCTATGTCACCCTTTCAGGGTTTGATCTTGGGCGAATGAGAGGTCGGGGCTTCGCCCCGACCTGAGTTATCCGACCCCTTCGGGGTCGACTGCCGAATCGATTCTGCTCCGACCTGAGTTATCCGACTCCTTCGGGGTTACTGCCGAATCGATTTTGCTCCGACGTGAGTCATCCGACCCCTCGGGGTCGATTGCCGAATCGATTTTGCTCCGACGTGAGTTATCCGACCCCCTTCGGGGTCATTCGCCGGGACGAGTTGTAGGGAATTGACGGTATCACGCACGAGTTGCGGCTTCTCTGTTGGCCGTGGCCGGCGGAGGTTACATTGGGGAGAATTTCCCCGAAGGGGAAACATATCACAACCGGGGGTATCGCCCCCGGATCGCAATCCACAAAATCCATCACCCATCCGCGTCACAGGAAGTGTCTTCCCCGAAGGGGAAGCATATCGTAACCGGGGGTTCGACCCCCGGTTGTAGTCCACAAAATCCATCACCAACCCTGAAAGGGTGAGATAATATTGGGGGGAATATGCCACAATCGCTTGCGAGGATTCTGATTCACTAATTATCCACCCCTTTGGGGTCTATCCATATGTTCGAGGAAATGACGTTGCGGATCTCCTTGAGAAATGGTTGGGGTAACCCGCCAAAGGTCGACCAGAGGCAACCTGGAGAATCTTCCCCGAAGGGGAAACATATCATAACCGGGGGGTATCTCACCCGGATCACACCCACAAGACCGTTACCAACCCTGTCACGTCCCGAAGGGATCCCTTCGGAAAATCAATGTGTAAATGAACAATTAACTGAGCCAAACCCCAATGCTGTCCGCTTTTGCTTGATACCCTATTTTCTACTATCATTGGACCATGTCAGCCAAGGTAAGAAAGAGATCGAAACCGGATAAGACGATTCAGTACGTCCACCGGCTCGAATCGCTGATTGAAGCATCCAAAACCCTGAATACAACGCTCGACCTGGATGAACTGTTGAAGGTCATCCTCGATCTGGCGCTGAAGAACCTCGGGGCAGACCGGGGGACCATCTATTTGCTGGACGACGAGAAGAAGGAGCTCTGGTCCAAAGTGTTGAAAGGGAAAGAGCTTGTGGAAATCCGGCTCCCCCTCGGGACTGGGATCGCGGGGCACGTTGCAGAGACGGGAAAGACCGTCAACCTGGAAGACGCCTGGAAAGACAAGCGATTCTTTTCCGGATTCGACGTGCGGACGGGATATGTGACGAAGACCATGCTCTGCATGCCGATGCGGAACAGGGAGAACAAGATCGTCGGTGTGTTCCAGATGATCAACAAGAAGGGGGGAGTGTTCGACCGTGAAGATGAACAGTTCCTCCGCGCATTTTCCGATCATGTGGCACTTGCCATCGAGAATGCCTATCTCCTTCAGGCCAGGGTCGAACAAGAGCGTGTTGAAAAGGAAATTCAGATTGCCGCTGAGATTCAGAACAAGCTCCTCCCGAAGGAGCTTCCCCCCATGGTCGGTTATCAAATGGATGCGGTTGCCGTTCCATGCAAGACGATTGGCGGAGATTACTACGATGTCGTGCCGATCGATGACGAGAGTTATGTCCTTGTCGTCGCGGACGTTTCGGGGAAAGGAATTCCGGCAGCCCTCCTTGTCTCCACGTTGAATGCAGCTCTTCACGCCTATATTCAAACGACCATTTCTCTCACCGACCTTGTCCAAAAGCTGAATACAATCGTGTACAAGAACACACCTTCGGAGCGTTATATCACGTTTTTCATCGCTATGCTGAATACGCGCCGAAACCAGCTGATGTATGTCAATGCCGGCCACAACTTCCCGTACAAGGTCGTCAAGGGTCAGCAGGACTTTGTGCGATTGACCGCGGGCGGATTGCCTCTCGGGATGTTCGAACATGCGGATTACCAGTCTGAGACGATCGACATTCAGCCGAACGACCTGCTCGTCTTCTACAGTGATGGAGTCACCGAAGCGATGGACAAGAAGTTCGAGGAATACGGAGAGAACAGATTCAGAGAAGCGATCCTTGCCAACGTCAGCCGGACCATCAACGAAATGCGCGAGAACATCGTCAAGGACATCCAGCATTTCGTCGGCTCGGAACCGCAGTCAGATGACCTCACCCTCATGCTCGCCAGGCGGACGAGCAGTTAGTCTTCTCGATTTGCTGCCGAAATCTGCAGGAATCAGCCCGTTTTTGGCGACCTATTAAACTTTTTCCGCAGAAAACTGTCAAATTCATGAAAAGATGATTTCGGAATGACAGAACGCAGCGACCTTGAACTCATAGAAGCGTTCCGGCAAGGCGAAGAATCGGCGTTCAACGAAATCGTTCTCCGGTATCAGGAGAAAGTCTATTGGGTTGTCCGGAGGTTTCTCTCCAGCCATGCGGATGCAGACGACATTGTTCAGGAAGTCTTCATCAAAGTCTATGAACGGATTCGGGAATTCCGCAGCGAATCCGGACTCTACACATGGTTATATCGAATTGCGGTGAACGCATCGCTCAATGCCCTCAGGCGGCAGAAGGTCAGAGAATTCTTTCAGGTGGACAGTCTCCTCGAGCACGAGGACACACGCGGACACCGACCCGATCAGGCGGCGGAACAGGATGAGGACAAGAGGTTGATTGAAGAGGCAATTCAGCGGTTGCCGGAGAAGCAGAAAGCAGTCTTCGTCATGAGGTATCAGGACGATCTGTCGTACGAGGAAATTGCCGCCATCCTCAAAACGTCCGTCGGCGGGTTGAAAGCGAATTATTTTCATGCACTTCACAAAATAGAGGAATATGTGCGCCGTGCGCACCAATCATAAATATTATCGGCTCCTGCTTCCGGACTTTGTGACCGGCAAGCTTGATGGAGACCAGCGGGAGGAGCTCGCGGCTCATCTGGCATCGTGCGACGAATGTGCCCGCAGTCTTGATGAGCTCAAGGATCTTGCAGTCATGCTGCGGGGAGTTCGCCCTGCAGATCCCCCGACTCACTATTTCAACACTGTTCTTCCGCGCCTTCGTGAAAGGATTGCGGGAAAGGTTGACCGCAAAGAAGACCCCCTTATCGCCCGATTTCTTGCCCCGCTCGGGGCACTGGCGATCATCATCGCTGTGCTCCTGCAGGTCCCGTTGAAGAAGGACGCCGATTTACGGGCAGTTCTTGACGGGCTCGAATCAGATGAGTTGGCCGAAGTGGCAATCGAACAGCCGGAGTATCAATCGCTGTATCTTATACCATCGACCGAATCTCTTGCCTCTGCTCTTCCCGATGGGGCCATAAGCCAGAAGCTTGCCGTGACGATTCTTACTGATAACGATGATGAGGCCCTCTTGTCGATGACCGAACTGACCGACGACGAAGTCAAGGTCATTCTTGAACGGATGGGAGAAAGGAAAATCCTATGAGGTATATCCTTCTGTCGGTGCTTCTCGCCGCGGTTGTGGGAGTAGCGGCAGCCCAGGACCAAATGCCGATGCCCCCAAGGGCAGCCGAGCGGCTGGAACAGTACAAGAAGCTGCGGATGATGGAGGTCCTGAAGCTTGACGAGGAGACCTCGCTGAGATTCTTTACCCGCTACAACAAACACAGGGGAGAGCTTGCGGATCTCAACAAGAAACGAGACGGACTCCTCGATGAGCTTGCCAGGCTTCGGCGTGAGAATGCCTCTGACAAGGATTTCCAGAAGGTGATCGATGATCTGCGGAACATGGCCGACCCAGCCGTCGAAGCGCGCGGACGGTTCTTCGATGACATTGCAAAAATCCTCACGGCGAAACAGATGGCGGACTACCTTGTGTTCGAACGTAACTTCTACAGGAATGTGCGGGAAATCATGCGTGAAATGCAGGGGCAGAGGATGAGGGGCGGTCCTCCGCGTTGAGCGTGAACAGAAACGGGGAAGCCGATGCGGGAATTCTCGCATCGGCTTTTTTGTTGATACGCGGACGAATTCGGAATATATTGCACCCATGAAGCTCATTTACCTGGATCATAGCGCCACGACTCCCATCGCACCCGAAGTCATCGAGGCAATGGCGCCGCATTTTCAGAATACGTACGGCAATGCCTCCTCTGTCCATGGCTTTGGGCGGAAGGCAAGGGCCGTCCTTGAAGAGAGCCGCGATTCGATCGCCGCACAGCTCTCTGCGAGGCCCGACGAAGTGTTCTTTACGAGCGGCGGGACTGAATCGGACAATCATGCCGTGAAGGGTGTGGCGACGTCGATGCAGGTTTCAGGTCGCAAGCAATTGATCGTCAGCGCGGTCGAGCATCATGCCGTACTCCATCCGGCGCTCGCCTTGCGCAAATGGGGCCTGCGTGTGGACCTTCTTCCGGTGAAACCCGACGGTGTTGTCGATCTGGACGCTCTTGACGGACTGCTCGCATCGTCTACAGGCCTCGTTTCGGTGATGCATGCCAATAACGAAACAGGAACCATTCAGCCGATTCGGGAAATTGCAGATCGTGCGCACAAACACGGGTGCGTCGTACATTCCGATGCCGTACAATCCGCAGGAAAGATTCCTGTCAGCGTAAATGAGCTGGGGGTCGATTTGCTCTCCGTCTCCGCCCACAAGATGTACGGGCCGAAGGGAATCGGTGCGCTTTACATACGGAAAGGGACGGTCATAGCGCCGTTCCTGGAAGGGGGTGGGCAGGAACAGAACAGACGGGCCGGTACTGAGAATGTCCCACTCGCTGCAGGATTTGCCAAAGCGTTCGAAATAGCCTCATGGATGATGGAAACCGAGAGGGCCCGGCTCATGTCCCTCAGAAAGCATCTGACGGAACGGCTGAAGAGTTTTCAGGGAATTCTCTTTAACGGTGACCAGAATGACGTCCTTCCCAACGTTCTGAGTGTCTCGTTTGATTCCTCAAAGGTGAAGATTGACGGAGAGGCCCTCATTATGGGGATGGACCTGAGGGGGATTGCCGTTACAAGCGGGTCCGCATGCACGTCGGGAACGCTCGAGCCATCACATGTGCTGATGGCTATGGGGAGGGACGAGAAGACAGCGAGGGCAACGATACGATTCTCGATGGGGAGGTCGACGACTGAGGACGACGTTGATCAGGCGGTGACGTCCTTAAAGGAGGTGTTGAAGACAATGGGTGCATCGGGCTGAAGAAACCTGGGGGTACGTGGTTCTCTTTTTCTCTGCGTCCTTTGCGCCTTCTTGGCGACCTTTGCGGTTAAGAAAAAAGCAAACCGCAAAGAACGCGAAGGAGGCGCAGAGAGCGCAAAGAATTGAAGAAACGAACCACTACCGAAGAGCATGCCTCATTGCTAGGCCGTACCGCAATCCCCGATCGCTCACAACAATTTCATCGCTTTTCAATCCATCCAGCACTTCCAGCAAGATCAAGATTCCCGCAAGGAGGATATCGGCCCGGCCGGGGAGAATCTGAGGTATCTCCTTCAATTGTTGGACAGTTTTCGTCTTCAACCGGTCGAAAATCGATTCGATCGTTTTGCGGCTCAAGCGGTGTCCGCTGACTCTGAGTGGGTCGTAGGCCGGGAGATCCAGGTCAATTGCTGCGAGTGTCGTGAGTGTCCCGGCAACTCCGATGAGACGGGCGGTTTTGTCCAGTGGCCGAAGGGACCCCGTGTGCTCGTCGATCGATTCCTTCGCCTGATTGATCTCGGCGAATGTAGGAGGAGAGCTCCTAAGAAAACGTTCCGTGAGCCGAACACATCCGATGTCGTGGCTCCGCTTGTCGTGAACCTTCAGCCCGCTTCCTGATGTAATCTCCGTGCTTCCTCCCCCGATATCGAGAACGGCAAACTTCTGATATTCCCCCAGTCTCATGAACTCGCCGACCGCCCCAAGATATGTCAGATCGGCCTCTCCCTTGCCTGATATGACCTCAACATCGACTCCCGTGTCACGCTTGATTCGGGAGAGTACTTCATCGCGGTTTGCAGCATCTCTCAGGGCGCTTGTGCCGCAGGCGATGATCCTGTCAGCGCTGAAGCGTTTTGAGGCGGCAACAAAAGCTTGAATGATGGTTATCGCCCGTTCGAGCGCCTCGGTGTGAATCTCGCGGTGTTCATCGACACCCATCCCCAATCGGGGAATTTCGTGTCCATGATAGACGGGTGTGAGTCCTCCCCGGGGATCGATGTCCGCAATCAGCAGGAGGATCGTGTTTGTTCCGATATCAATGACGCTGAGGCGCATCGCTTCCTGCAAGGGCCAGGGCTACCCATTCGTTTTCTTCCAGCAGCTCGACCGGAACAAGTTTCACGGGCGGGAGGGCCTTGAGGATTGCAGGGAGATCGGCGGTAAGAAGGCCCGAAAGAATCACCACGCCGCCCCGTGCGAGCTTTTTTCCATATGAGGGAATTGACCGCAGATTGGTGTGAAGGTCGATGTTGCTCATGATCAGGTCGAACCGGCCTTTTGGGAGGCGCCGAACATCGCCCTTGGCAATCTTCACTCCGTTTCCGACACGATTGTTCTTCACATTCTCCTTCGCATTGACCACCGACCAGTCATCATTGTCGATTCCAAGAGCCGCTTTTGCCCCGAGCTTCGCGGCTGCAATCGAAAGAACACCGGTCCCGCAGCCGACGTCGAGGATCTTGCTGCCGCTGCGAAGATGTTCTTCCAGCAGAAACAGACAAAGGCGGGTCGATTCGTGGTGCCCGGTGCCGAATGACATTTTGGGATCGATCTGAAGCACAACCTTTCCCCGATCCTTCTTCCTCAACTTCTTCCAGCTCGGCTTGATGATCATCCTGGGGGTCACCTCGACAATCCCCATCGAACGTTCCCAGCGGGCGTTCCAATTCTGCTCTTTGATCGTCTTCCTCGAGTATGTTACGTCACACGAGGGGAACTCTTTCTTGAAACGGGTAAGGAAATCCCGAAGCCGCCGTTCCATTTGCTCTCCCCACTTACTGTTTCTTGCATAGCACTGGAGGGCATGGTCTTCCTGCTGAAATCCTTCAAAGCCGAGAAGTGCAAGCTGTCCTGTGATGAGATCGTGATATCGGAGCGGCAGGAGGAGGGTAATCTGGTGCCAGAGACGTTGGTGCATGCTACTGTTGAGGGGGAATCGATTGGCGTTTTCGGAGAATGCTTTCGATCAGAGGGCCGTTCATCTCCATCCAGAAAATCTGGTCCCGGTAATTCTCCTGCATTTTCCTGTCGGCCTTGTTGTAGCGAATGTTCAAGACATAGACCATCCAAACAACGACCGTAAAAACAACAAGGGGCTGCTGCTCTGCCAGCGAGAGATTCAGGGAGAGCTGCACGAGCACCGATGCGAGGCCGGCGAGACCGAACCAGAACGAGGTGCGGCGAACCTGGATCATGATGGAATAGATCATTCCGAAAAAGAAGATCTTCTCATGAAAAATCGGCGGAATGTAGTTGTTGAGCAGATAGAAGTACAGCCGGCTCGCCTCGGCATCGTCGAGAAGCGGCATCTCTTTCATCGTGCGTGCCCTGGCGCTCAAGTATTGGCTCGGTTGATTCTCCTGAAACGCCCGGCGGCGCTTCGGCGTTTCTTTCGCGTACATGGTCAATCCGGCAACAATGGTCGCCCCGGCGAAAAGCGCGAGAAGTGTGAGCGGTGAGAGCCCCTCGGGAACAAAGCGGGAGAGAAACGACCAGTAGTAACACAGGAGGAGAAGGGCAAAATAGAACCCGGGAATGAGGATCCGGAATGCCTCGTATCTCCCGAAAACAGGGGAGAAGTTCTGGTTGATGATTGTCGTCTTAGAAGCCTGCTCTTTGCCCATAGATGATGTTGAGAAGAACCGTTCCGACAGCCTCGAGGCTCTCCGGACTGCATTTGTCGACTGTGTCCTCGATGGTGTGCCAATACTTGTTTGTTGCGTCCGGATAGTCAAAATCGATCAGGTCAACCGCCGGAATATTCACCTTGTTCAGGGGCATATGATCGTCATAGATTCCCCCGATTCGTTCGTCAACGAACTGGGTGATTCCAAGAGCACGGGCAGTGGAGAAGATCCTGTCCATAAGCGAAGAAGCATAGGAATCGGAGTTTGACTCACGCTTGATCTCAAGGTTCTTATCGCCGACCATGTCGAGATTAATGGCGTATCTGAATGATCCCTGCGGCAGGTTCTTGGCGAAATATTGCGAGCCCTGACAGTAGCTTTCACTGTTGCCTGTCTGACCGACGTCTTCCCCGTCGAACAGGACAACATCGACTCCGATGGGGACGGGGCTGGATTCGAAGATTCGGGCGAGCTCCAGAAGAACCGCAACCCCGCTTGCTCCGTCATTTGCACCAAGGATGGCTTTCGTGTGGTTGGCGGAGTTTTCGTCAGCATCGGCCCACGGGCGGGTGTCCCAATGTGCGGTCAGCAGGATTCTCTCCTTCTGGAAGAGATTGAATCGAGCAATGACGTTGTTGCCAAGATATGGATCCCCTTTGTAACTCCTGTAGGAAAACCGCTGCACGATCACCGTGTCTGCCAGGGGGGCAAGGGCCGATTGAAAGAACGCAAGGCACTTCTGGTAGCCTTGCGAACCGGGGCTACGCGGTCCGAAGGAGGTCTGGCGAACCAGATCATCAAACGCGCGTTCGGCCGAGAATTGCGGGATCCGGACCTGAGCGGGAAGAAGTTTCTGCGACGGCACAGGATCCTGTCGCGGAGTCGAGTTACATCCGAGAAACAGCAGGAAAGGGAGAGCAAAGCCCGAGAAAGGTTTCATGCGTGACATCAAACGTAGAGAAAAGTTCAGGGAAAATCAACCGGAGACTCCAAGTGCTACTCTGTGTTCAAATCGCAGAGTCGCAGAGGACGCGGAGATAACGCTGAGAACAATTTGATATGAGGCAAGTCTCCGCGATCCTCTGCGTTCTCCGCGTCTCTGCGTTTTGAATCTATGAATGTGCTG
Organism: Bacteroidota bacterium; assembly: GCA_035291905.1. GTDB lineage: Bacteria > Bacteroidota > Ignavibacteria > UBA10030 > UBA10030 > JACPLA01. The sequence continues at coordinate 938 of DATDRF010000207.1, read as the reverse complement.
AGGACCGGCTAGCGTGACGCTGTGGCGGAACCCCTGCGGCTGAAGTTGGCGAGGAGGATTCCGATCGCATCCTGTGCATTTCGATAGTGGCGGCTGGGGAGGATGAAATTCTGCATCAACATGGAGAAGGCAAGGCGCTCGCCGTCGCGGGTGGTCACATAGCCCGAAAGCGATGAAACACCGCCAATGGATCCGGTCTTTGCTCTCAGGTTCCCTGTCGCCGGAGAATTTCTCATCCGGGTTTTCAGCGTACCGTCAACACCTGCAATGGGCAGCGACTGATAGAACAGCGGGAAAAGCTCCGGCTGCTGTGACATGCCGCGAAGAAGCTTGACAAGGAGATCTGCTGTGATAAGGTTGTAATGGGAGACGCCTGAGCCGTCCACCGCGTAGAACGAGGTTGTGTCGATTCCGAACGTCGACAATATCTCCTTAACCTGAGTCAGCCCATGCCGCGCCGAGCCGGGGATGCCGCCGCGGGCAACGGATATCAATTTGAGAGTATTTTCGGCCGAAAGATTGTCGCTCTCCTTGTTCAAGTTCACCATCATCGTGTCAATCGGCCACCGATGGATCGCCAGCTCGATTGTCGAAGGAGGAGTGATCCCGATGGTCGGTTGGCCGCCGACAAGAATGCTGTCCCTGCTCAGGATTTCGCGGAAAAGGGTGGCAGCATAGAGTTCGGGCCGCCAGACGGTGACGAGTTCCTCTACTGTGTCCGGTTTTGCCACAATTTCACCCTGAACCAGAATCACGTTGAGCCGGTCCTTGAAGAGCCTTGTGACCTTGAGCGGTTCTATAGCAGTGTCCGCCACTGTTCGTGCCGTGTTGAGAAGGGTGACATAGCTCGTTTGCGGCTCGAAGCTTGCTTGAACAGGATCCCCGGGCAAAAAGCCCGGAATGACCGTTACTTTCACGCAGTTCTTATTGACGGAAAG
>DATDRF010000206.1:0-3054 GCA_035291905.1 Bacteroidota bacterium | reverse complement strand
TGGGACAAAGCAACTTATGAACGATCAATGGCGGATTTTTCTTTCTCTCGTTATTGTGGTCTCCTTTTTCGTCCTCCTGTTCGGCCGGATCCTTCCCGGTGAGGCCGATACGCTCTATGTGAACGGAACCATCTATACGATGGATGAGGTGAGCTCTGTTGCGAATGCAATGGCTGTTCGGGGCGCGAGGATCGTAGGAGTCGGAGATCAACAAGAGCTTGCCGGACGATTCAACGTCAAATCGATCGTCGATCTGGGCGGCAAGGCGGTGTTTCCCGGTTTTATCGACGCCCATGCTCATTTCCTGAGTCTCGGTATTGCGCGCATCACAGTGGATCTTGTCGGCACCCGGTCGGAACAAGAGGTCGCTCAGCGTGTGAAACAACGCGTTCAGCAGGTGGAAAAGGGGGTTTGGATCCGGGGACGAGGATGGGATCAGAATGATTGGCCCAACAAGCGATTTCCGGGGCATGCGATTCTTGATCGTGTGGCACCCGACAATCCGGTTTATTTGACGCGTGTGGACGGACACGCCGCATGGGTCAACCAGGCCGCGCTGGAAATTGCCGGGATCACCAGGGAGACCCCTGATCCATACGGAGGAAGGATCATTCGCGACGGTGCAGGAAATGCGACGGGGGTTCTGATCGATTCTGCAAAAGCGCTGGTTCTCGATAAGCTTCCTCCTCTTTCCGAGGAAGAGGCAGACGAAGCCATGCAAGCGGCAATCAACGAATGTCTCAGGGACGGCCTGACCACCGTTCACGATATGGGTGTCGATACGATGGACATCCGGCTCTATAAGAAGTTCATTCATGAAGGAAAATTCCCGATAAGAATCTACGGTGCGATCGGGGGAGCAGTTGGTGAACCGTGGGACTCCTTCCTGGGATCGGGTCCTCTCGTCGGGTTTGGAAGCCATCATCTTACGATTCGTTCTGTGAAGCTCTATGTGGACGGGGCACTCGGATCAAGGGGAGCAGCGCTTATTGAGCCGTACACTGATGATCCCGGGAACCGCGGTCTTACGTTGACCTCGGAAGGGGATTTGCAGAAGGCAGTCGATGATGCGTTGGATAACGGATTCCAGGTTTGCACGCACGCCATCGGCGATCGGGGGAATAACATTATTCTCAATGTCTATGAAAAAGCTCTCCGTCGGTCTCCGCAAGACGACCTTCGCTTGCGCGTCGAGCATGCACAGGTACTTGCACCTGAAGATATTCCGCGATTCAAACAGATGGGAGTTGTCCCGAGCATGCAGGAGACGCATTGCACGTCTGACATGTACTGGGCGGAGGCGCGGTTGGGAGCAAAGCGCGTTCGCGGTGCCTACGCGTGGAGGTCGTTGAGAGAAACCGGAGTTGTCATTCCCGGCGGTTCCGATTTCCCCGTCGAAGATCCCAATCCTCTTTTTGGGATCTATGCGGGAGTGTCGAGGCAGGATCAGCAGGGAATGCCGCGCCACGCCGAGGACGTTCGTAAGTACTTCGAGCTGTCTCCCGAAGGAGTGGTTGACCCCGCGGTGTTCGACGGGGGCTGGTACGCCGGCCAGCGACTGACCCGTGAAGAGGCTGTACGATCGTTTACCTCATGGGCTGCCTGGGCGGGATTTGAGGAAAATCTCAAAGGGACGCTTGAAGAGGGGAAGCTGGCGGACTTCGTGGTTCTCTCGGCAGATATTATGCAAATTCCTGCGAACGAGATTCCCCGAACAACTGCCATGCTGACGGTAGTGGGCGGGAAGCGGGTATTTCAACAAAGCCAACAGGCACCGTGAGGTTCGATAAAGGAAGGGTTGAGATGAATTTCTGCAAGTGGTTGTTTTTACGTTGAAAAATCGCTAACGTATGCCCATCTCCAAACAGGAACGATAATCCCTAATGGCGTATAAAGTACTCGTTGCCGATGACGACGAAGGGCAGCGAAAGTCCCATGGATTCGCGTTAGAGGTTGCCACTGCCATTCTGGAAGACGAAATCGCAGTGGTTGAGACGGCAACGAGTATTGAGACTTGGCAGAAGATCAAGGCCGAGACTTTCAATCTCATTATCCTTGATAACGATTTCAAGGATACGAGCCTCAAGGGACACCTTCCGGGAATCGCCTTGCTGCAACTGGCAAAGAAAGAGGGTCAGAATCGCAATACCCCGATCTTCTTCTGTAGCGCTGACGCCTACGACACCCTGAAAACCATGGTGGAGAAATTTGGAGGTGTCTATCTGCCAAAGGTCGGATATGACATCGAAAAGGTCGCAGGTCTTTTTGCAGAGAAGATGAAGAAGAAGTAAGGGGGACCAAAGAGACACGCCGAATCCAAGGGTCGCTCAAGACCCTTTTTTGTTGCCCGAATTCGTGACAATATCTCCATCACTCCTCGCCCGTAATTTTCGTTTCCACCTCATCGAAGGTTCCCTCTACCTCGCAAGCTTCGCGTTTACGAATTATCAGGTGGTCTTTCCCGCAATTGTTACAAAGCTCGGCGGCGGCAACATAGCGGTTGGCGCCGTGCCGGTTCTGGTCTATCTGCTCTATTTTCTGCCACAGGTTTTTGCCGCCAACCTTGCCGGTAAGTCACCCTATCGGCGGCCATGGGTTATTTCAACAGGTATTGCGCAAAGAGTCCAAATTCTGGTTCTGGCATTTGTGATTGTCTTCTTCGGAAAGGAGACACCTTCTCTTGCGCTTGTGCTGTTTTTTCTGATATTCGGGGGTAACCAGATCCTTGCCGGCATCTCGTCTCCCCAATGGTTCGATTTCCTTGCAAAAACGACTCTGCCGTATCAGCGGGGTCGGCTCATGGGCCTCCGCTCGTCGGTCAGCGCAGTGATGGGATTCGCCAACAGTCTGCTGCTGACGGCGTTCCTTACGTACCTTCCGTTCCCCTGGGATTATGGTGTCACATTTTTAGCCGCTTTCATGTATCAACTTGCCTCATGGTTGGTTCTTCGCAAGGTCTCAGGTGAAGAACCCTCGGAGATTGTGGCGCCTGTTCCGACTCTTTCTCTCTTCGGCCGCGTCTTGGAGCTCGTGCGTGCCGATCGTCGGTTTCGC
>DATDRF010000205.1:0-4876 GCA_035291905.1 Bacteroidota bacterium | reverse complement strand
ACCTCCGGCACCCCCTGTAGCGCCGTAACGAGAGGGAACGTGATCTGGTCTTCGACGAGCTGGGGGGCGCGCCCCATCCATTCGGTGAATACGATCACCTGGTTTTCAGAAAGATCGGGGATTGCATCCAGAGGGGTGTTTCCTACCGACCACACACCCCAGCCGACAATGATGACGTAAGCGAGAATGACAATGAACTTGTTCCTGGCACAATATTCGATGATTGATTCAATCATGGCGGTGTCCTTTGTGATGCCTGTTTGACTGCATCACTCAACAACAAGCGTTCCGTGAACCATTCCCATGCCGCATGTGAACTGGTAGCTGCCCCGCTTCCCGGCATGAAATTCAACGACAGTTGTCTTCCATGCAGGCAGCTCGCGGCGGATGTTGAAATCTTTGAAGACCACCTCTTTGGTGCAGGCAGATTCTTCGTCGCGATAGAAACTCAGCTTCACATGTGAGCCCTGACTGACACGTATTGTGTCCGGTTGATACTTCCCCTTCACATAGATCGAAAACGATGCCGCAGTACCAGATTGAGAGGTGCCGTGCTGGTGAGCGGACGTTTTTCCTGATTCTGCAGGGGGGAGCTGCAGCTGACTCTCCGAATCAATGAGGTATCCGCCGGTTGCAGCGACTGATTCGCCCGGTTTGAGCCCATCGAGTATTTGTATCCAATCGTCGGTTGAAGCTCCGGTTGTGACGGTCCTCGGCTCGAACACATTGGGTTTTGTTTCCACCCACACCGCCGCTCGGGATCCCGTCGACAAGACCGCTGACCGAGGGATAACGATCGATGATGGGATCTGAATCGAAAAGGATGCCTGAACGAACATCTTCGGTTTCAGTTTTCCCGACGGGTTGGCGGCTTCAGTCCGTACGCGCACCGTCCTTGTGTCCTGATTCATGACCGGGTCGATGAAGGTGACCTTGCCGGCAAACCGCTCTCCCGGGTAACTCTCCGTAGTGAAACCAACTTCCTGCCCGCGCCTGACAAATCGCAGCTCCTGCTCATAGACATCGAAGTAGATCCACATGACGGAGAGATCAACAACTTCATAAAGCACTGTCCCTTCATCGACATACTGTCCTTCTACAACCTCTTTCGAAAGCACGGTGCCCGACTGAGGTGCGGTAAATGCCATGGTACTGCGGGGCTCTCCCTCTCGGGCAACGCGATCGATTTGATCGTCGGTCATGCCGAAATGAGTGTGAAGCCTCTCGCGGGATGCCTCGACAAGGGACACTTGACGCGTCGTATCGGATTGTGCCCGCTGGGCGAGAAGGAAATCCTGCTGCGCAGCGACGAGGTCGGGACTATAGAGCTCGAAAAGGGCCTGCCCTTTGCGTACTTCCTCTCCGGGAAAGTCAACGAAGAGGTGTTCAATTCTTCCGCGGAAACGGGCTGTGACAAGTGCTCGCCTTGGTTCGGCAAAGTCGGCAATTCCGGCGGCCGAGAACGTTTTTGAGAGACTCCGCAGCTCAGCCTTAGCTGTTGACACATTGGCTAAGATCCGCTGGGTTGGGGAGAGACTTATACTGCCGAGTGCTGCGAGCTCGTCCGTTCTCGCCTCCTTGAGTGACGTCTTTTTCACGAGGGCCATTCCGCAGACCGGGCAGGCACCCGGTCGATCACTTCTCACCGAGGGATGCATGGGACATGTATAATAGTCCTCGGCAAGAGCCGTTGTATCGGAGGAAGATTCTCCGCCGGCTTTGTGATTATCCGAACAGCCGATCGCTGATAGGAGAAGGGAGATGATGAGAATCATGAGAATTTTCATGGCTGAGATTCCTCCGGGGGAACAACGGAGAGTTCCAGAACTCCGGTTTCCCGTTCGAGTGCTGCAAGATTTGTGATGTAATTCATCCGGGCCATTGCTGCATCTTTTCTTGTCATCTCGTACATCCTGTAACTGTCGATGAGAACGAGATAGGAGGCCTTGCCCGTTTGATAATCGGCCAGAAGGCTCCGAAGGGCCTGCAACGATTGCGGCAGAATTTCACGCTCGTATGCGGAGACCATGATCTCAGAAGCCTTAACATTCGCATACGCCCTTCTCACCTGAGCATCGACCATGTTTTTGGAGCTTTGCAGCATATTCATCCGCATTCCTGTTTCAGCCTTCGCTTCGCTCACCCTCGACGAGGCCTTTGAAAGGGTCCAGGGGGCAAAGGGAATGCTGAGTCCGGCACTGACGCTCCACCGCTGTTCGGGGATCATGGGCATCCTCACGTACTCAAGTGAAAAGCGTAAGTCCGGCAGGTATTCCTGTTTGGCCATACTCACCATCAGCTCTGATTCAGTTACGGAGAGCGAATCGTGAATGAGCATGGGGCGATTTTGAAGCGCAAATCGGACCAGAGTTTCCGGTTGTGGAAGCGGGAAAAGCGAGCTGTCGATAACGATGAGGCCCACCGCAACGCTTGCCTTGCGATTAAGGAGTGCGCGGAACATTGCCTCGGCGGCTGCAACTTCCTGGGAAATCGATGACTCTTCCGCTCTTGCGCGGGCGAATTCAATTCGTGCCTGAAGGAGCTCCTGCTGGGTCGCTTTTCCCACAGAATAGTTCCGTTGAGCCGCCGCAACGATCTGTTCCAGAAGCCGGCGGTTGTCTCCGTTGATCCCGAGTGCCGTTCGTGTGTACCACAGCATTGCGAACGACGATTTCACGCGGGAGATAACGTCGAGAGCCACCTCAAGATGCTCGTGATGAGCGTGTTCCGCCCGAATCTCCGCAATGGACGATTGAGTGGAGAGTTTGGTGGGAAACATGAGCATCTGCATCAGTTCGATGTTCTGATACCGCGCCTGCCCCAATCGGGCCGCAGGAAATTCCATCCACTTGAACGTCAGGAGCGGATCGTCCAGTGTGCCCGCCTGGGAAACCCTGGATGTTGCGGCGTCCATTTTTGACAGTTCTGCGGCGATTTCCGGATTGTTGGCAAGGGCTTCAAGAATCAGAAATTGAAGTTCTTCAGGTTCCTGTACCTGTGCCGGCAAATCTCTTGCCCAAGCCAAAAGAATGAGTATTACAATGAATCGAGTCATAACCTCTCCTGTGAAAAGAAAACAGTTCACCCCGCCGATCCATTATGGATGGCAGGGTTCTGGAGAGGAGAGAGTTAGATCAGAAGAGATGAATGAAGAATGAAAAGGGGAGGAGGAGAAGCGGCTGCGTCGATCGGAGAAATGAAATGCTGCCCGGATGTCGTTGCGTCAACCGAAACGAAGGAAGAAGTCAACACGACCCCATCCGCATGACTGACGGCGTCCTGGATCTTCAGGAACGGGGTGGTGTTGCGTTCGGCGACAATGTACTTGCTGCAGCATGACGGAATGACGTTCGTGATGGCCGTCCCCGCGTCCGCGGGGAGCAGGCCGCCATCCGAAGGCATCATTGCACACGTCGGGTTCTCGGAACTCATCATCGGGCAAAGATATTGCACGACAGGCATGCCGACGTTAAACACCGAGAAGGCTGCGAGGAGAACTACCGACGAGAATATGCGAAGACGTTGATTCATGACAACATGATGTTAATCAAAAAACGGGCCAAACTCAAGACCGGAAAATTCTCTCTGGTTCAACAGATGAATACGGTGACCGGTTCTAAAGGTTGCGAATCGGTTCCGGTTTCTGCGAAAATGTGCCGAATTAGCCTCTCGAGAGTCGAAGGTCGAAAAAGTCCTTGATCCCTGTCGGCACTTGACAGAGAAAGGGTTCGCCAAAAGTGCACCCGATCTTCCTCCCGTACGTCCGGCCCCTGAGCTCGATGAAGTCCAGGAAATCAGGCTTGCTGAGCCTCGTCTCCGGTTCCTTGTTGTGTGGATCGAAGAATTGAGATGAGTGTGCGCGCACGGCCTTCATTTTTGTGTCCCATGAATCCGTGACGTCGACGATAAACGAAGGGGTAAACTCATGCCATTGCATGAATTCGAACCAGACATCGGGTCGATGAGGTTTCTGTTCGTTTCCGTCGTGCTTCGTTGAGAGTTTGGCAAGGCCGGAATAGAACCATGCTTCGCGGCAAAGTTGATGGGCATGTGTATGATCGGGATGGCGATCGAAGGAGTGGGGGATGATCATCGTGGAGGGTCTGAGTTCTCGAATCAGAGAAACGACCTTGTGGAGATTCGCCTGATCGACCTCGATATTCCCGTCCGCAATCTTGAGGTTCCTGCGCGTCTTCACTCCCAGAATCCCTGCGGCCTCTTCAGCTTCACGCGCCCTGATCTCTTTTGTTCCGCGGGTTCCGAGTTCTCCCTGCGTGAGATCGGCCAAAGCCACGGAGTGGCCAAGTTGGACCATTCGGGCAACTGTCGCCCCGCACGAAAGCTCGATATCGTCGGGATGTGCGCCGATTGCCAGGATGTCGACGTTCATGCGAATTCCTTTCAAGTTGGTGATGAATATACGCAAGAGGTCCGCGAAAGACAAGGAGGCCGGCCCGGGTGAGAAAAATTACACAGAGAACACAGAGGTCCACAAAGAGCACAAAGAAAGAATCCATACAGGCTCACATCTCAGTGTTCTCTGTGACTTCTCTGTGATCTTTGTGTTACCGTTTTTGTCCCGAGACAAGTTGAATGTAGCCCCAACTCTTGCTACCTTCTCAAAATGAATTCGCAACCTGAACGAGAAATTCTTTCAGTTTCTGAAGTAACGAGATTGATCAAAGCATCCCTTGAAGGGGCGTTTCCGCAAGTGTGGATCCAGGGGGAACTCTCCAATGTTAAACGGCACACTTCGGGACATCTGTATTTCACTCTGAAGGACGAGGGTGCCCAGATCTCGGGCGTTATGTGGAGAAGCCGCGCAGAAAGCCTCCTGTTCACTCCTGAAGATGGAATGATGATCCAGGCGAGGGGA